>CAYGSV010000008.1:0-18330 GCA_964352635.1 uncultured Algimonas sp. | reverse complement strand
TGTCTCGTCTATGGGCGATGTTGTTCTAACGGCGGATGCGTCTTCGGTTGGCGCGATGACACTGACGTCGACTATGGGCGATGTCACAGGATTGAACCTAAATACCTCTGGTGCGGGGGCTTTGGTTGATGTCGATGCGGCAGGTCTTGTTGATGTGGATAATGTCACAACGACAGGTGCGAGCTCTAGCATTAATATTTTTGGAAATATATCTGTAGCAACGGGCGATTTGACGACAACTGGAACAAGCTCATCTATTGCTGTTGAGGCCAATACCACAACTGTAAGCGTAGGAGATATAACGTCTGCAGGGGCTATTGAGTTGACAGCTGAAACGGACTTGTCAGGGGGTAACCTTCAAGCAGGAACTCCTATCATTACAAGGTCAGGCGGCACCACAACGCTTGGCACACAGACGGGGGCTTCAGTAACGGGCATCTCTACTGGTCAATACTCATCAGGTTTAATAACATCGTCTTCTGGTCTGGTATTTGTTTCTGCTGGTAGTGGCGCGACTGTAGCTGGGATCAACTCTGCGGGCACAACGGATGTAAGGTCTGGAGGTGACATAGTTCTGACCTCGGATGTTCTATCAGTAGGTGAAGTGATTTTAGACTCGAGCTCAGGAGATATTACCGCATTAGACATAAGTGCCACTGGTGCATCGTCGTTCGTTTCCATTGATGCAGGCGGGGCCGTTGACGTTGATGATGTAACAGGGCCTGACATTGTTATTGCTGCAGGCTCATCTGTAACAACTGAAGACCTGTTGGGCTCATCAACCTTTTCGACTATAAATGTTAACGGAACTACATCTGTTACTGTTGGAGACGTGAGTACTACAAGTGGCTTGATGCTTTTCGCAGGAACAGACCTTACGGGCGGCAACCTACAAGCAGAAGATATAACAACAGGGTCTACAGGTTCTACAACTGTAGGAGCACAAACTGCGAGAGGTTCCGTAACGGGTGTTGCAGGAACGTCTTATACGTCGGGTCTGATTACGACAACAAACGGTGCGATTGATGTGATGTCAGTGAATGACGCAACGATTGCTGGGTTTAGTTCTGGATCCACAGCGGATGTTGTCTCGTCTATGGGCGATGTTATTCTGACGGCGGATGCGTCTTCGTTTAGAACGATGACACTGACGTCAACTACGGGCGATGTGACAGGATTGAATCTAAGTACTACTGGTGCTTCTGGTGCGGGGGCTGTGGTTGATATTGACGCTGCAGGTTTGGTTGATGTGGGTAATATCACGACAGCAGGGGCTAGTTCAGATATTGATATTGATGCGGGTGCGTCTGCAACAACGGGTGACTTGACGACGACAGGTGCAAATTCTGATGCGACTGTTGATGGTGGCACGACAGTGAGTGTTGGAAATACAGCGCTTACGGGTAATCTTGTTCTGACAGCTGGTACGGATATTACGGGCGGTGATTTTCAAGCAGATGGTGATATCACCACGACCTCGACATCTGGCTCTACGACTATAGGTACTCAGACAGCAGCAGGGTTTGTGACAGCTATTGCGGGAACGTCTTATACATCCGGTCTGATAACGACAACATCGAACCGTTCGATAGATGTGATGTCTGTGAACGATGCGACGATTGATGGGGTTAACTCTGGATCTACAGTCGATGTTGTCTCGTCTATGGGCGATGTTGTCCTCACGGCAAATGCGTCTTCGGTTGGTACGATGACACTGACGTCGATAATGGGCGATGTCACAGGATTGAACTTAAGCACCTCTGGTGCGGGGGCTTTGGTTGATATTGACGCCGCAGGTCTTGTTGATGTGGATAATGTCACAACATCAGGGGCAGGCTCTAACATTGATATTGATGCAGGCACGTCTGCCACAACCGGTAACTTGACAACAACTGGGGCAGGTTCGAATGCGGATATTACAGCGGGTACGAGTGTTGTGGTTGGTGATGCGGATGTATCAGGCATAATTGATATTGATGCAGGCACTACAGTCTCTGGTGGCGCTTTATCAGGTGGTGGCTTGGGCATTGATGCAGCGGCAGGCAGTATATCCGTAGGTGATGTATCTACGACCAACTTAGGCGGTTCTTTATCGCTCCGAGCGGGCGGCGTATCGAGTGATATTACAACAGGGACGGTCAATTCAAACAGCGGCGATATCTTACTCTCGGCGGGACGAAATATTAATACGGGTGCGATCGCGAACTCGCTTTCTGGTGCTGCAACGAGTGGCTCATTGGGCTTGCATGCTGGGGGTGCTGTTACAACAGGTTCTGTTGATGTTGGCGAGGATCTTTTGGTCGATGCCGTTACGACTGTTACAATGGCGGGCGGACGCGCAGGTGACGATGTTAACATAATGGCAGGCGGCGACGTGAATGTAACGGGGGATCTTAGCACTGATGGTGCTGGGGTTGATTTATTCTCTGTTGGCTTTTCAGGCGCAGCAGGCAGTTCTGCATTAGTATTTGCGGCTGAGGCGACGCCTGGTTCAAATATATCTATTACGTCGACAGGCGGAGATGTTAATACGGCTGCACTGAGTGGTAATGATGATGTTGTTTTGAATGCGGCTCTGAATCTTGATGCAGGTGCCTTGAGTGCAGTAAATGGCGACATCACGACGACGTCTACGGCAGGCTATACGAGTATAGGCACTCAGACAGCAGCCGGGTCAGTAACAGGTGTTGCAGGAACATCTTACACGTCAGGTCTGATAACGACGATGAACGGTGCGATTGATGTTAATGCAACGAATGATATTACGATTGCCGGCCTAAACTCTGGGGCTGCAGCTGATATTGACTCTTCTGCAGGTGATATTTCTTTGACGGCGAATGCCAGTTCTGTTGGAACGCTTGCCTTAACGGCGACCGCGGGTGACGTCACGACTTTAAGGCTCACCACGAGTGGAGCAGCAGCCTTAGTTGATATTGATGCGGCGGGGGCAGTTGAGACACTCAACATTATTACGTCAGGTGCAGGGTCTAATATTGATATTAATGCGGGAACATCTGTTGAGACAGGCAGCCTTGTTGCGACAGGCGCGGATTCTACAGGAAACGTTATTGGCGGCACCACGGTTGACGTTGGCGGTGCTAATACCTCTGGCGATCTTACGCTTATTGCGGGAACAGATATAACGGGCGGTAATCTCCGCTCCAGATCAAATATCGGCACGACGTCTACATCTGGCTCAACGACTGTTGGGACGCAGACGGCGACGGGTTCCGTCACGGGTGTCGCAGGCACGTCTTATACGTCGGGTCTTATTACGACGACGAACGGCGCGGTTGATGTGATGTCAATGAATGACGCAACGATTGCTGGGTTTAGCTCTGGCTCCACATCGGATGTTGTCTCGTCTATGGGCGATGTTGTTCTGACGGCAGATGCGTCTTCGGTTGACGCGATGACACTGAGGTCGACTATGGGCGATGTCACAGGATTGAACCTAAGTACCTCTGGTGCGGGGGCTTTGGTTGATGTCGATGCTGCAGGTGCTGTGAATACTCTTAATATTATCACGACGGGTGCGGGCTCTGATATTGATATTGATGCGGGCACCTCTTCCACAACGGGTGACCTTACAACAACAGGTGCAGGGTCGAATGCGGATGTTACGGCTGTTACGACAGTGAGTGTTGGGAATACAGCCCTTACAGGTGACCTTGTTCTCACAGCGGGCACGGATGTGACAGGAGGCAACCTCCAGGCGGGTGGTAATATCACGACGACATCTACTGCAGGCTCTACGACTGTGGGAACACAGATGGCGACAGGGTCTGTCACAGCTGTTGCTGGTACGTCTTACACATCGGGTCTGATTACGACGACGAATGGCGCAATTGATGTAGGGGCAACGAATGACGCAACGATTGACGGGTTTAGTTCTGGCTCCACATCGGATGTTGTCTCGTCTATGGGCGATGTTGTTCTAACGGCGGATGCGTCTTCGGTTGGCGCGCTAACGCTAAACTCAGCCATGGGTGCTGTGACGACATTGGGTCTGACGACGACAGGCGCGGGCTCTAACATTGATGTTGATGCGGGAACGTCTGCGACAACGGGTGATCTGACAACAACAGGTGCAGGCTCGAATGTGGATGTTACGGCGGGCACGATAGTGAGTGTTGGGAATGCAGATGTCACTGGAACACTGGACTTGGTGGCAGGAGGCAGCTTGAACGCTGGTGACCTCGATGTGGGCGGAGATATTACGGCAAGTGCCACCGATTTAGTCATGGGTATTCTCGTTTCTGGCGCTAATATAACGACGACTTCATCGACGGGTTCGACTTTGATAGAATCGCAAACAGCGACGGCTTCTGTTACAGGTATTGCAGGTACAACTTATAATTCTGGTCCCATTACAACAACGAATGGAGCCGTGGATATAAGCGCTGATGATGACATCATAATTGGTAGTGTGTCTTCAGGGGATCGTTTGGATGTAAATTCTACAAATGGTGAAATCACAATCGTTAATGCTTCCGACGCGGCTGGTAATGTGAATTTGATTGCGGCGGATAACATCTCACTTTCTTCTTTATCGTCAGAGCAAACAATATTGGTGCAGTCAGGCGGTGACTTCTTACTTGAGAGTAACGCGCAATTATTGGCTGACTCTGATGGTAGTAATAGTGGTGACGTATTGGTGGTTAGAGCTGCTGGAAATGTTTCGGCAGGAAGCGGTTCATCAATTATGGGCGGTGCATCTAATACTGCAGATGTTATTGTTACGGCTGGTTACACAGAAACAGGGCCGAGCACCGCGGGTGATTTAATCGTCGACAGTGTCTCAGGTAGAAATGTAAGATTAAATGCTCAAGGTACAGACGGTAGCAATATAACTGTGTTTGGAACCGTAAGTAGTGGCGATGCTACGCAACTAACGGCAACAGATACCGTCAACATAAATGGCGATGTTTCTGCGGTTAATAACCTTCAGATTTTTTCTAATGATCTTGTTATTTCGAGTGCTTCTGGATCATTGTCAGCAGATGTTGTTGATTTAGTTTCTCGTACTGGCGGTATGTCTATTGGTGAAGTTGATGGCGCTACAAACTTTGCTTTGTCGCAAGCTGAGTATGAAACGATTTCAGCAAGTTCAGAGCTTAATCTCTATGGTTCTTCGTGGGGTGATGCAATCACCACAGATACAGCAAGTGCTTCGGATGTAGATACGCAAAATGCGAACGCTTTTAGTTCGGAATTTTATACGACAGTGCGCCCTTTTACGACGGACGCCGCTATGGCGAATGTGGTTGCTGGTGACGTCACTGTCGGAGATTTGAACTTCACGTCTCAGGCCTCTTCAATCAATATCTATACGATTTCAATGGGCGGCGGCGAAGTGGGTGACGTCCGCGTTATTGGAAATGTTGATAATGGCGGCAACGCTGCTTCAACGCTTCAAATCGGTGATTTTGCGTCAAGTGCTAGCGGCTGGCGTCCCGATTTGGTTCATGTATCAGGCTCTTTGGGCAATAACGGTACTGCGCTATCAACTACACCTTCCCAAAGCGACTGGTTAGGTGGCGTTCAGATTGCGGCTAATACGATTGTTTTCGGAACGGATGATTTCTTACAGCAATATCTCGACTCACTTCAAACAGGACCTGATGGCTTCCGGCCTGAGAGAATAGCAGTGCAGCCAAGTGATAGATTTAGAGTTTGGCTTGCTGCGAATTCTTTAGAGCTAAAATCTAACACCGAAATAATTCAACAAAATACTGGGGTGAATGGAGGGACAGGGTCAAACACATTTGGTATTTTTGCTACCGTTCCTCAAAATGGAAGTGAAACAGTTCAGGCCTTTACAGATGGTGGGGCAGCTGGACCAGGTCGCGTCGAACTGTTTGGTGTAATGGTTGATGCAAATGGGCAGGTTCTGCTTGGGTCTACATCTGCGCTTGTTCCAGACTTACTTGAAAGCAATATCAGCCGTGAAGCGGGTTACCGTATCAACGCCTGTAGTTTTGGAACGACAACTTGTACGTCTGTAGGGGACTTCTTATTCGAACCTTCACTGGAGGCTATTACTTCTCAGGTGGATGCTGTTTATAATCCTGAAGATGAAGAAGAACGCGAAGCGGTAATTGGTGTTCTTAACACTGAGCCATTGAAATAATTAGGGGCTAAGAATGAGACATTTATTACCTACTGGCTCGATATCGAAAGTGGTTCTGGCGCTTTTAGCTAGCACAGTTATGTCTGGCGTTAGTTATGCGCAATCATCTAGTAATTTTGATGAAGGTATAAAAAATAATGAGGCTTGGAATTTTCTAACAGCGGCAAGAAGCTTTGATAATTACTATGATCAGGCAGAGAATTGTTTGAACGAAAATAGAGCTCCTTCTTTCTTGTGTATTGATGCGCGTTTGGAAAGTGCGCTTAATTTTATCAATGTCGGTAAATTTACCGAAGGGCGAACACGTATATCTGAAGCCCGCGACTTTGCGCGCTCCCCTAGAGACGCTAGAGGATTGGGTGTTGACGCTTTAGATTATGGATCCCTCTACGCACGGTCCTTTCAATATGAAGCCCTTAGAGATTTGCGCTTAGGGAAGTCAGCTGCCGAGATATCCCTCAATACGAATAAGTCTCGCCGGTTTCGGGATGAAATAAGGAATGGCTTGCGTAATTTTGATGGACGCGTGGTTACGTCTGATTCTGCTTCACTTGATACGGATGCGGAGGGTAACCTCATTATCAATGCAAGATTAGCAGAACGCTTAAGTCCAAGTTTTGATGTTGGCCCCACAAGCCAGAGCAATGATGATATTGGTGCGACTTATGGTCGTTTTTCGACATCGTTAGCACAACAACTTGCAATTCAAGATGCTCAAAGTTTTTTGATAGAAGCTTTTGCTTATGCCCAAGAAAACCAAACTAGTGTTGCTTTAGCCTCATTAGCAAAAGCCGAGCAAAGTCTTTCGTCGCCTCGCGGTATTGGTAACTCACCTGGTCAAGCCGTAAGTACATCGCGTGCCCCTTTTCTATGGGCGAGTATTAAGGGTGAGAAAGCAGATCAAGCACTTATTCAGGCGGGAAGCAACATACAGTTAAAGCGTGATGTAACCGATGAATTTGAACGTGATGTCATAGACGGTATTTTTGGATCAGCCTATCAGGATTCAAAGCTTAAAGGATTAATGCTTTTACGTTTGGCTGAACTTAGAGATAAAAGTGGTGAATTTGTATCGTGTAGAGGAAATACCTGTGGCTTGGATGCTGTTGACCGCGGCGTTGAAATTATTCGATCAAACATCGACAACCCCACAGTCGATAACCAGTGGGTTGAACCACTTTTGAGTGCAATTTATGAGAACCGCAATAATATCTCAAATTGGGAAAACAGATTTTATGGTGTGATGCAAGTTGGGTCACAGTCCGAAGTCGCTGCTGATGCAGCAGAAGCCGTAATACGTCTTAAAGAAGATACGGGTTCTACTTTGGGGCAATCATTGAAAGAATTAGATCGTTTACAATTCGCTTTCCGTGATACCGACAGAGAATTGGAAATAATGAGGGCTAGACGAGTTGCAGGGGAAACTATCCCAGAGGCCGCATTTGAGGCAAAGCAACAACAAGTCGCCGAATTATCATCACGCCTGAATAGTGCAAAAACGGCTTTTCAAAACTCCGAAGATGGAAAGAGATTTGCCCAACTTGTATCGTCTTCGGTCGACTTGAAGACTATTCAAAGCTCTCTTGATCAAGATGAAGCTTACTCCCGAATTATACTAGGTAAAGACCAAGGTTATTCACTGCTGATAACACCTGACTCAGTAAAAATATCGTCTGTTGACCGATCAAGAAACTCAATTCAAAAATCAGTTGAAGACCTTCGCTGTGCCGTTGATTTTGTGGATGCTTTTAAACGCTATACTTGCGCTCAAAATAGCACAGATGATAATTTTGATATTAGGTTTCCAGAATATGATGTGAAAGTCGCCGCGCAGCTTTTTGATGATATATATGGTGATATAAATGCTTCTCTACTGAACGGAGAAATTAAACACCTAATCGTTCAGCCGGATGCAGTTTTGGCACCCTTGCCGTTTGCTGCTCTTGTAACGACGTCGCCATCACAGATCACGGGCAATACTGTTAAACATGTTAACTTTGCGAATGGCAGTTATGACCATGATTACACGGGTGTTGCTTGGTTGTCGGACAAAGTCGCCGTTTCTCATTCCGTGGGTGAATTATCCTTTGTTCAAGCCCGAGATAAATCACGTCGAAATGTCGGGGTGAAAGCTCCGAAACCATTTCTTGGCTTCTCTGGGTTTGATCAATTTGAAGAGTCAGAAGCTAACCTAATATCTACTAAGAAAGATGTCGACGCGTCGCTCTGTTCTGGGGTTTATCGTGCTTTTGGCGATATTGCGGAGTCAACAGACCGTCAAGCTAGAACGATTCAAAACCAAATTGGGGGTGATCTCATCCTTGGGGATGGGTTCACAGATACAAATCTCTTGAATGTTTCTGATGAAGGCGCAGGAGGCTCCCTTAAGGATTACCGCGTCATACTTTTTGCAACACATTCTGTCTCGCCGGGCCCTCTAACCGAAGGGTGTCTGGATGAACCCGTTCTAACGACCAATTTTGATCCTAATAATGCGGGTTCAGATGGTTTCTTAACGGCCAGTGATATTGCTAGTGGAATGGAACTTGCTGCGGACTTAGTTATTTTGTCAGCCTGTGAAACGGCTGTGGGGAGTGCGGTTTCGACCTTTAGTGATCGTCCAACATCAGAGACCTTTGATGGTATTGTGCGAGCTTTCTATTTTGCTCAAGCACAATCTCTTTTGGCAACACATTGGACATTGCCAGCGAACGAAACAGTTAACGTTTTCTCTCAATTGTTCCAAAAAGAAGGCTTGTCGGACACGGCGTTTGCGGAACGTTTGAGACAAACGCAGGTTACAACCCGCAATAGCGAGTATGAAGGACAATCAACGTCACATCCATACTTCTGGGCAAACTTTGTATTTGTCGGAGACGGTCGTGCGAAACTCGATTTATAATAGAAACTATACCACCCTTTATTTAGTCTTATAATTGTGCCACTAAAGGGTGTGCTAGGGGGAAGCTAACATGTTGCGGTTTTTATTAGGCCTGTTTTGTATCGTTTTTTTATTCGGTGTTAATAGCACAGCTTTCGCACGTGAATCTGCCGCTTGCCAAGCGATACGTGACAAACGCGATACGCTTCAAAAAATATGCACGCAAGTGGAAGCTAAACGCGTAGGTGGATGTCAGCCTTTTAAACAAGAAATTATAAACCTTGATACAAACCTTCGAAAAAATTGCACCATAATTGCTACCTATGATTTTGAAGGTGGTAAAAGTGACTTAGATAAATGTACTTTACCGAGTAATAACGCTCGAGGTTCACAGTGCCCATTTTCAACTTCCAGATCAGGCATAGAAGTTCATTCTGCAATATCACAAGATGTCTATAACGACGCACAGGTCTTATCAAATGATGACTTGGGGGGATACAAAAGAGTTGATACCAAACTGAGGTTTACTCGTGACAAATTAGTATGCACTTTGAATGGAATGGATGTAACCGTAGAGCCATACTCTTGGAAAAAAGAGATTGATTATGGCATCTTAGAATATGAGCAAGCTAATTGCAGATTAGAGCAAGTTGATATGGGACTGCAGGTTGCTAGCTATCAAGGCCCAAATGGTGACATAGTAATTGGTTTTCGAGGTACTGAGGGTATAGATTTTAAAGATTGGAACCACGCAAATACCAGTTTTGGTGCATGGGAAAATGGCTTTGGTGGATATGATTTCAAACAAATCCTTGATGCTGCAAATGCTTATGTAAAAGATATACAGAGAAAATATCCTAATTCTCAGGTTAGTCTTACAGGTCACTCAATGGGAGGGGCGGTTGCTCAAGTCCTTTCGGGGGTCACTGGATATGATACAAATACTTTTAACTCTCCTGGGGTTCTAAATGTTACAAATGATTATCTTACGACTATTCCTGGAGGCGGCGTTAACTCTAATTTAGATTGCCTAAACCATCACACACGTGGAAACCCTGATGATACATGGGATGGAGATTTAGTTGCTAAAATTGGTACACACGGAGGAGTTGTAACAACATATCCACTAGATGATGGGTGGGTTCCTATAATTGACGAACATAGTATAGATAGATTTAATGAAGATCTCAAAGAGGGCATGGATCCTACATCAACTGGTTTATCTAAAGAGGACTTAGAACGGATTAAGTCAGATAATAAATGCCCGATTATATTGAATCCAATGCGACAGAATTTGATGGAGGGTCGACCAAAAAATGGAGCTAGTGATGAAGAAATTGAACCTTTATCGACTATAAAACAGTCTTCTCCTTATGTTACGAATAAAGAAACACTGCCGCAATCAGTAGGTCAACAAGTAAAATATCAAAGTGATGTTGGCTTTGTGACGCACGAAAAAAAGGCAGCACTTTTTGAAAAAAACGGCATAAGCGCTGCTGGGTATGAGGTGGTATCAGGTTTTAAAGTTGACGTTTTTGATATAACTGATGGAGAGCTTGAATTTGAAGTAAACGTTAACGCGTCTGCTTATGCTGCCAAAGCTGAGACGGGTGATGTAACGCTTTATGGAGATGAGGACACATCTGTTTCCATTGGCGCTGAGGCTACAGTACTGGAAGCTGAGGCTTCAGGTAACGCTGAATTTGAGCTTTCAGTTGATGAAATGAAAGGGGAGGCTGAAATCTCTGGCTCTATTGGCTTTAACATCGCTAAAATTGAGGGTAACGCAAAGGCTGCTAAAAGATTCAAATTACCATTTAGTGATAAATTTGTGATATTGTCGAATGAGACTGTAGGCGGAGCTGCAATTGGTGCTGGAATTGAAGGCGAAGCTGGTATCGAATTAAGCAGTAATAAAGTAGTAATGGGAATGAAATTGGGGCTCTTCCTTGGTATTGGTGTGTCCTTAGATAACATCTTCACAATTAGTATTGAATAAGGTCTTTTGAGATATGAAAAAATATATAATTATTATTCTCAGTGTAGTCAGTTTGTTAGGATTGGGGTTTATGACTTTTGCAAGTGACAAGGCAAATTTACCTATTAACTCTCTAAAAATATCGGCTGGAAAGTGTAACGTTGAAATACCTTTGTATTCTTACAACACAATTCTTGATGAAGGTGGAGATTGGGTTAACCCTAAAGACGCAATGTTTCATTTGGGGACAATTGGAGCCCCACCGCTTAATGATGTTTCAACAAGAACTATTCACCAATTTTTTCTGTTAGATAAAGAAAAAGGACTCAGCTTGAAAGAGAGAGGAAAAAAATTAATTAACAGTCAAGGTTATAAAATTATTGAAAACCAATCAAACAAAGGGGTCGAATTGTTTATTGCGGAACTTGAAGAAGGTTTTTTTTCAAGATTCTATATGAAGGATATGACTAACAGTATTATCGTAATGAGTAGTACGACACCTGGAGATCTTACAAATGAAATGGTTCAAATGGACAGTAAAATATTTTCAGGACTTAAGGCTTCTGGATGTTAATGAAGTTTATAGCTAAATTGCTTACGTTTAGTTCTAGGCTCTCTAAAGAAGTTTAGAATAAGCTTCAAATTATCGCCGCAACATCTGCATCGGGTAGTGATTAGTGCGGCGCCAGAGGACAAAGCTTCCAATTGAACCCATGATGGCGCTTATGCTTACGATTATAAAAGCTAAAGCAAAGAGGGTTGTTGAGATGATATTCCCTAAGGCTGGTACAAGATGTTTCAGTCCCATTAAAATAATGCCAGATATAACGATAGAAGCCCCCAACGAAATAATGATTTGTATGAGGAAGGTATAAAGTACAATACGAGTTGGTCGTTTATGCGCGGCTAATATTCCAATGGGCTGTGAGAATTTTGAGAGGAAGAGCCAGGCTAAAAAACCAATCGTTGATAAGATTGAAAACACGACGATGAGCGCGAAAATTTTAAATCCATCCTCAATAACATTTCTCAATTCGACGATAGATGAAAATTTATTATAGGCTTCGACATTAAATATATAATTTCGTTTCTTCATCTCTGAAATCGTGTCTTTGGCCGTTTCTTCAGTGAAATAAACAGAGGCCGAGTCAAAGTCCTTGAGGCTGTTTTCACCCGTAATACTCCGCCATGTTTTGAAAATATCTGTTGTACTGACCCCATCAATCGCAAAGCGTTCATTATAAGGTGCGACAGGCATCAAGCCGGCAATTTCAAAAGCGGGACCCTTAGCATCATAACCGCGTGCGAATTGTAGTTCCGTCGGGATTCCTTCTGATCCCTCTAATACAACTTGATCATAAAACTGCTGACTGAGTACAATCTTTAACTCGTCAGAATATTTCATCACTGTTCCGAGTGTTTCGGTTACCTCTGTTCGGTCATTCACAGACAAAACACGCATGCACGCCAAAAGAGGGTCTGTGGGGTCAAGTAAAAGAAGCCGCGCACGCCGCGTAATAGATCGGTCCGCTTGATTGTCATACAGCAGTACAGATTCGATTTGGTCTAACCGGCCAAAAACTTTCGGTGATTTTTCTGCTGAATTATCAGCTAGACAATCTTGAAAAGGCGAGGGTGGATCAGACGCAGTTAATTCAAATAGAGACGTGTTGAGTTGATCCAGATCTTGTTGCCGCAAGCGTGTGTTAGCAGCTCTCATATTTTGAACCACAACAAAATGTTGTGTTTGAGGGTCTTGCTTCTGACGCTCTACATCAGCCCCTACAAAGCTCCAAACTCCGAAAGCTAAAGTCGCGAGTGTTAAAATAATGCTCAATATAGTTACATGCGTGAAGATTTTTATTTTGCGAAGTTTCTCTAACCAGTCACGCCCTGGCTCAAAGCTTGTCATAAGTGCTAGCGAAGCAGCAAGTGGAAGGCTTCCGATATTTTTTCGAGTGGGGCTCTCTGGACTAATAGCCTTTATAGAATTTTCGGCGAAAAATGACGTCTTGTTGGTATTTTGAATTTGATCAATTTGGACGCTATCAGTCGCATTATTGGAGACGATTAATTTTAGTTGTTCTACATCACGTGTTGGCCAGTCAATAGGTGTGGCGACTTCGTTTCTATTGTAACAAAGCTCATGAACTTTTCCTTCAGGTGTGAGGAATAAGACCACGTCAGCATATTCGAGGGCTTGCTCATAATTATGCGTTACCCAAATTATCGTTCTTTTTTCATTCTCTCTCTGCCATGATTTCAGTATTTTCAAACTCTTATCAGCCCAAATAGGGTCAAGATCACTGGTCAGTTCATCTGCGAGAATAGTATCCCGATCCCTGAGTAAAGAGGAAATAAGTGCAAGCCTTCGTTTTTGCCCACCCGAGAGGTCTCTAACACGAGATGAGATTCTACCTGCATTTGTAGGCATGCCGAATTTATCTAAAAATGTTGCGGTTTCTGCATCTGATAGTGCTGTCACATCCATGAGATTCAAATTGAGTTCAATAGAGGCACTTTCAAATAGATATGAGTTTTGAAAAATAAATGAACAGTGCTCACCTGGGCTTTCCTCAGTTAGGTCTAACGCTTCACCTTCTTCAGATGACGGGTAGAATAAAGCTTCTACGTCCTCTACTTCATCAGAGGGGTAAAGCCTTCCTAGAACATTTAGAAGCGTACTTTTACCAGAACCAGACTCACCAAGGACAGCAATGATTTTTCCACGCGGTATATTAAGCGCGTCAATTGATAAGACGGGAGCGTTTCCATTAAAGCTACAAGAAACATTACTGAGTTTATATAGAAGCTCCACAGCCGTGTTTAATCAACTTTCCGATAACGCGCAATTTCGCCGGGTAGGTAGCTAGATGGAATATAGTAATAGTCTTCACCTGAGCTGCTGTTCCATGTCCATGCAAAATCACGTAGGTTTTCTTTGGAGGTTTTGTAATAATAACCATCGTCATCAGAGGCGGTAATCAAGCGTTCGTCATTTAAACGCTTTCCGTCGATCACAGTTTCTATCAGATAGCTACTTTTGCAAATCGGCTCATATATTTTTTTCAGCCCTTCATGGTCACCCTCGGCGCGTTTTGACTTCCACTCTTCAACTATTTCGTCAGGCGTGTAATCCAGAAACGATCCAAAGTATTCTTTTGGAATAAAGAGATATCTCACAATAATTTCTGACACAGCCATGCCAGATAAATCATCTGTGGTAACACGATCACCTGACATTTTTTGGGCTAGGTTAATCATTGCGTCTTCTAATTCATCCCGAACACTCCCTTTTCCAAAGGCTTCGCAGGATGTTCGGACAACGCGCTGGAAGTCTCTCATTGTTTCGCCAGGTATATTAATCCAGAAATCGAAATTATTTTTATCTTCTTGGTATAAAACCCACCCCTCTGTCATTAACTGCTTTTCTTGGCTGATTCGTTTAATAGCAGCTTCGTCGTATCCTTGCAGTTTAAGAGCGAGTTGAATTTCGTCCAAACGTGCATTCGGATAATTGCGCTTGATATCGGTAACTTTTACTAACTTACCCTCAAAGGCTTGCTGTAAAATATCTGCAGCGGCCAAAGCCTCCTGATTAATATTAGAAACACTTTCAACAATAAGGTCTTTGGTTAACTTAACACTTTCTTTTGTTGTTGCAGTTCCGCCTTCTTCATAGGCTAAACGAACCGTTTCATCCTGAATGCTAGGGTCAAATATGCCTCCTTCACTGTCTTCAGATGTGGACGCCAACGCATTTATTTTCTCACGTATAGTTTTTGCTTGCTCAATAAAATGTGTATTAATGTCCTCTTTATAATTACCTGCAACATTAATGGCATTTATCTTAATGCCGTTTTGGAAAAACCCTTTTGCCGCAGAATCAAGCCGCGAAGTCAAACTTGCATCTTGTCTGTCGCCATGGTCACCAATCCAAATCACGAGCTTTGTTCCTGAATTTTTAGACCAATTCAAATCTGAAATAGATCGAATTAATGCAGCAGAGCCCGCTTCAGGAATGTCTTTATAGGCACCATCTTTAAAATAATCATTTCTTTCAGCTTTATCTGTTAGCTTCTCTAGGTGGGCCACTTCTCCTGGGGCAGCGAAGTTTGCTACAACTTCAAATTCTAATTTGTTGACATCGGGCGTTTCTGCTTTTTCGGTGAAGTCACCGTAGACTGCAGCCGCAAAGCGAACTTTGGCTTGATTGTCTTCATTACCTAGATCAAGCGAGCGGTTGGCTTCTTTGACGCCATCCACAATTGCGGAGAAATAAGGGGACATACTTCTCGAATTGTCGAGGACGTATAAAATATCGATATTCCTAAAGTTTTTCTGTTTTAAAATATTCTCACTCATTTCAGCTAGAGCGTCTTGGCCAGATTTGCATCCTTGCCCATCCCCGTCACAGGACTCACCAAAGAAGCCGATTTGATACTTAGTTTCACGAGAACCAATGTCTTCTTCTTCGTAAGGCCTATTGATATGAGCTAAGATTGGAAAACGTGCTATATTACTGTCTTCGGGTTCAAGACCTTTAGAGCCAGGGTGCCTTCCTAATATTGCTTTTTCATTCTCTTCTACGAGTGCAATGTTATTCGCATAGATTGAAGTCCCAGTCTTATTATTATTAAAGTACAAACTAACTTGAGACTCCCAAGGAAACATCGAAGACTGTGGAATCCATCCTGAGATTGATCCTGGCTTTAGAAAATCATCGCCTCCAACGAAAAACCAATATTCTTCACCAATCTCATAAGCCGCGAAGACGCGGAAAATGCTGAAGATGCCAACATCTGCGATTTTGCGTTTATTACCAACAGGTCGATCATAAATTGCTACCCGTCGAGCGGAGTCAATGTCTGCGTTGGAATTTGCCTTTGGATTGCTTCTAAGTAAGGCCTTCAATTCAAGTGGATTTTCAATGTCTTTAGTCTTGCCATTGATAGAAATTGTTTGTTTGGCAAACTGATTGCCTCGATCCGTTCCGACTATCCTGTGATACTCAGTCACTTTCATTTTTTTTAGGCCATCACGAAGCAAAAACGGGCTTTCAGTCCACCCGCAATAATAGCCTGTTTCACCTTTTTTAGGAATACCAATGAGCGTTCGTCCGGACTCACTTTTTGACTGACTTAGTCTTTCCTTGAAACGAATTTCAATATTATCAGGCAGAACAACTTCACTTGTTCCTGTCGCACCAGTAAAAAGCGGTGGTGAAGAAAGTAAAGCGAAGGCATAAGGATTTTCACTCTCCACCAATGATTTGCCAAATTCTGCTGGGCAGGTCCCGTCTTTTTCAACAACCATGGTCTGTGCAAAAGACTGGCTAGAGAAAACAAGAGTGCTGCACCCAATTAAACAAATTTGCTTCAGTGTTTCATTAAAATTTCTCACGCGAAAACTCCACTTTTTCGGCCTGCTTCTCAGCTTGCTTCATGGCGTGTTTCCAATCTAAATTGGAAGCACGTTCAAATAAGTCAAAAGCTATGATGCTGTCATTATGGTTTTGTAAATTATCACTATTACAACTAAGGATTTTATTGGAATCGGGTAGTGTAAGCGCCCCTGTCTTTTTTGATGTTTCAGATACAGGTAACACGAAAAATATCTCTTGTTCTTTATCAAAATTAGCGCCTGCAATAGATTTCATAGCCGATCGACATGAGGGATATTGGTCGCTTATATAGAGTGTATGAGACTTATTCGAAACGAACTGGTCTTTAACTGTTTTTATTGTGTTTTCTTGCTTTGATGACGTTCGAGGTTGCGTTGACATATTCGAAGCTAAGTCAAGTATATTTGATTTAGTGAGTATCTCGGAAGGATAATTTCCTTGCGGGATAAATATAGGAGATATAGCGCCCGTTTCGTCTAATCCCAAAATCACGCCATCAGTCCACTTTTTAGAAGACAAACCTGTTTTATAAATAGCGTTAGCCGCCTCTAGGGTTTCACGCCATCTGGCGACAGATCTGTAGACCTTTTCAGACTGTAAATTAATGTAAGCTACAAATATTGTATTGCCTGGTTCAATATTGATTACATAGTCTTGATTTTCAATTTCTGATAAAAACGAACTTACTGTGTAAGTTTTAGAGGTTATATCATGTCGTTTACAAGCCGCGGATCCATAAGGTAAAGCGTTCGAGAAGCTTATAAGAATAGTGTCATCTAAAGCTGTGCCTTGAGGCCAAACGTCAATATCTGATGTTTGGACATCTCCTTCGACATTAAACAGGCTACCCTTCGAACCCTTTGAAACATTTACGACCTGTGCGCGGCAGGTTGTGACGGGCTTAGTAAAGCCTTTATAACTAATCGCGGCACGAATTATAATGTCATTTGGTAGTGATGATTGCGTTTGTATGTCATCAATTTGATTTTTAGAGGTTATTCCAGTTTCATGACTGGAAGGCTCTGTTTCCTCAGAGCCAGAAATGTTCTTTTTTGGGCTTTCGTTGGATGTGATAGTTGAGTCGGGCGGAATATTATCGCTGGCGCTTTTGTCACTGCGAGCAGTTGTGTTTTCAGGCTCGATTTGTAAGTCATTTTCGTTTATCTTTGTTCTGGAAAGTGCGTCTGATATATTCCCAAAAACATCCTGGCTGTCCTCTATGCCTGATTCTTTAAGGTCTGTATTCTTTCTAAGAAGTCTTTGAATTTCGTCCGAAGGTTTATTGGTTTGTTGCTGAAGGGGCGTAGCTTCGAGTTTCTTTTTTTGTGAGTCAGTCTTTTCTTTTTTAGACTCAAGAAGCTCTTCGCAATTATCTGATGCGTTAGTTGACGAAGCTTCTTTTGATTGCACTATACTTGTGCAATGAGCCATAATTTCACCATCTGTAAATGCGGGATCCGTTTCATGATATTCTACAGAAGATTGGGCCGCACAAAGAGTGTTAAGTCCGAGGGACAATAACAGAAGAAATAAAAATCGATAGCCCGTAAACAATGTCATCTTACCCCATCTGATGCTATTTAACCTTATTTAAAGCTTTGAGACATTGCAAGTTGGAAACGCAATAGCGAAATACTTAACGTAAAGTTAAGAAATCGCTTGTGCGTTGAGAACAGCTTTGTTACCTTTGTTAAGGATTAATGGAGGGCTGTCCTATGAGTAACTATCTAAAACAATTTATTAAAAATGAAGACGGTAACAATCTTGTTGTTAGTCTTATAATTTTGGGGATTGTCGCGTTGCCGCTAATTTTTTGGTTAACGGGTTTGGTAAATAATTCTCGCGACCGTGCAGCAGATGAAGCGGACCAAATTTTCAATGAAGAGACGGGTTCGCAATACTCTCCTGGTGGGATGGTTTCGTTGGAGCTTGAT
>CAYGSV010000007.1:19765-27842 GCA_964352635.1 uncultured Algimonas sp. | reverse complement strand
TCAGCCGCTAGGCCGTCGAGAAGTAAGGCGTGGTCCATTTTATCGCCTTGCGTGCCAGAGTTTTTAGAATCCTTTTCAATGCTCGCGAGTTGATCTTCATAAATGAGTTTTGAATCATATAACAAACGACCGATGAGCGTGGATTTGCCATCGTCCACAGACCCGCAAGTAATAAAACGAAGGAAGGATTTATTTTCCTGCGCCTGCAAATAGGCCTGAATATCTGTCGAAATTAATGCGTCGAGGTGAGCCATTAGAAGTACCCCTCTTCTTTTTTCTGTTCCATGGAAGCGCCTACGTCTGAGTCAATGACACGGCCTTGGCGTTCTGATGTTGTGGTGAGCAACATTTCTTGAATAACTTCTGGTAAAGTTGTGGCTTCACTCTCAACCGCCCCCGTAAGAGGGTAACAACCGAGCGTTCTGAAACGTACAGACTTCATCTCCACTTTTTGACCCTCTGCAATCGGCATACGGTCATCATCGACCATAATCAAAACGCCGTCATGTTCGACGACAGGACGTTTCTTTGACAGATAGAGATCAGGAATGGCGATATTTTCGCGGTGGATATATTGCCAAATATCAAGTTCTGTCCAGTTGGAGAGCGGGAAGACACGCATGCTTTCACCTTTGTGGACACGTGTGTTGTAAAGGTTCCAAAGCTCAGGGCGTTGGTTCTTGGCATCCCAACGGTGATTTTCATTGCGGAAAGAGAAGATACGCTCTTTTGCCCGTGACTTTTCTTCATCACGACGGGCACCACCAAAAGCGGCATCAAATTTATACTTATCCAAGGCCTGCTTCAAACCCTGTGTTTTCATGATGTCGGTATGAACGGCGGACCCATGTGTGAACGGCCCAACGCCGTCACGGATGCCGTCCGGATTAGAATGCACGATTAATTCCATGCCAACTTCTTTGGCACGGCGGTCACGGAACTCAATCATCTCTTTAAACTTCCACGTTGTGTCGACGTGCATCAACGGGAAAGGCGGTGGTGAGGGATAAAAGGCTTTTTCGGCCAAATGCAACATAACCGAGCTATCTTTACCGACAGAGTAAAGCATGACCGGGTTTTCTGACTGAGACGCCACTTCCCGCATGATGTGGATGGCTTCAGCTTCGAGGCGGTCCAAATGCGATAAGACCAAACCACTCTCAGCTTGTGCTTCAAGTTCAAGACCTGTCAATTTCGCCAAGGCTTGCTCTAATGTTTTCGTCGTAATCGAGCCACCCGCTTCAAGACGGGCAAATGTTTTGCCGTCGTTGAAGAGCTTGCGAGAAATCGTCGTGATTGACTGTCCTGTCGCCTCAGCAAGCGCTTTGGCGCGGTTTAATATGTCTTCACTCATCGGATAATCCTTGTCAGAATTTTAATCGTGGGATATTTCCCACGCATATAGATGTGTGAACTATGTTTGTAAAGCCTAAGCAAAAAAACAAAAAAGCGCCCCCATTTGGGGACGCTTTTTTAAAATCGCTCATTCACGAGATTTAATTCACCGTCCGCACCTGCGCATAAAGCGACGTTTTGATTTTGTTGAAGGCGAAGGAAATATCTTCAACGTCATCGACAACCACATAATGCGCAGGTGTTGAGGCGCAGCTCTTAAAGTATTGATCAGAGTTTGGGTTGCCCGGAATGTGCAACATGTAGATCTCAATACCATCCGCTTTGATCGTTTCGCACATTTCGGCGATGTGCTCAAAGGCTTGCCTCGAACCATTATTCCAGCCCCAACTCTCTTCTTTCATCGCCTCGAGCTTGAAAGCGTTACTCCGGCCATCCGTCATATAGACGATATATTTTTTACGAATCTTGGCGTTTTTCGGCACATTAGGCGAATCTTGGGTATATTTAGCAGGGTAATCACTCACATCCCAAACCCCGCGCCATTCAGGCGATAACGCACGCCAAGCCCAAGCCAGACCAACGTCATAACGCCCAGTACCGCCTTTTTTCAGCTTTTTACTCTCGCGAATAACGTCATCAATATTATTTGTAGGGCCCGTCATGGCAACATCAGGGCAATTTAGTTTACGACCATCTGACATTCTTGCATCTTCATGGGTCGGCAAAAACTTGCCCGCAGACGGCTTGGCATCGGTTAGCATCCAATTAAACGCGCCGACCTTTTCTTGACGTGGTTCAATACAGCCGTCCCAATCATCTTCCCATTCATCATCATCCCAATCGTCATCATCGTCCCACTCATCATCCCAATCATCATCGAAACTATCCGTCCCGTTTTTCTCATGACCTGTCAGAATCCAGTCTTTGCGATCTTCGCCAAGGTTCACACGATCTTGGAAAGGGATAAGCGTGAAATAAAAATTATCACCGCCTGAGAACTCTTTCATATCTTCCAGAATATTTTCGACGGTTCCCATTGTATCATTCCAAGAAGAACCAAATGCCATTGAGTTGGTTGTATCAACCGCTAGAGCGACCTCTGCGCCAAGAGTTTTGGCAACCGTCGCCGTTGAAGTCACTTTTAAATCCATTTTTGGATATCCAAAGGCCCCCATAAACATCGGCTTAAGCGTTGCCGTTGCTTCGGCGTGAACAATATCACCATTGTGTTTTTTGATTTTGTAATTTTTGATGGTTAGGTTTTCATCACGTTCGGCATTCGCGTTAAAAACCTTGCGGCTTTGTTGGCGCATATCTTTTTTGTCGCCCTGCATATAGGCCACAGCCCCACTTAAGGCCGCCGTATCTATCGCATCTTGTAAGTTGCCTTTGGCACTGGATAGGCGGGAGAAGTCAATAGCGGCCCCAACGCCTATTAAAATGGGCACAATAGCAACAGCCATCATAATGCCGAAATTGCCACGTTCGCAGTCTTTATAAGCCTTTGATGAATACATTGTCTTAGCGCCTGAGTTAAACTTAGACACTTTTTAAATTAAGCGTATTAATTATTGCACACCAATATTGGTTAACAGCAGCTTAAGAACAAAGCACTCAATTCCCTCTGGGAAAAGGCGTCCCATAACGCGCGGCGTAATATCGACCGATATCACTGGCATTATTGATGAAACGATGCCCACTTTTCTGCATGATACCACAATCTTCAAAACTGGGACTGCCCGCCTGTAAAATAAGCGTAGGGCAGTTCTGGTTTTTATCGCCCAGCAACGCCACGATATCGGCACGCGGTTTCTTGATGGGTTGGTAAATTATCTCCACACTTTCTTTAATCGCAGGAAAATAAGATAAGAGCCCCCACATCTCTGCACATTCAGGGCAATACTCCCGACGATCATTATCAAAAAAACCCGGCGGCAGTAGGAAGAGTGTATCTCGCATTATTCTTGCTCCAAATACGGCTTGAGCGTCTCCACCATCCATTTCGGCGGGCGTTTGGGGCGGCCTTCTGGCGTTATTGAGGCTGCTTCTGAATGGGCCGTCACGAGTAATTCATCCCCGCGATAGCAAGCTTGGCTGACCCATAAACGCGCCCCTTTGAAACGGTCATAGGTCGTCACAATCGTGAGGTGGTCGTCAATGCGTGCGGGCTTTTGATAATCAAGTTCTATCTTACGAATAGCAAAAGCGAGCGGGTCTTCTGCATCCCACAAATCAGAATGATTAAATCCGACGAGGCGAAAGTAACTACTCCGTGCGCGTTCAAAAAAACGAAGATAATTCGCGTAATACACAATCCCCGTAAAATCCGTATCCTCATAAAAGACACGCAACGGGTACTTATGTTCGCGCCCTTCAAACCAACCCATTGTTGGTTGTTCTGGAGACGCGTTATTCGTCATTCTCATCTCCTTCAAACAAGCTAGGCGCAAGTGATTGAACCGGCGCATCCAACCCCAAATGAGCAAAAGCGCGGGGTGTCGCAACGCGGCCACGGGGTGTGCGTTGCAAGAACCCTTGCTGAATAAGGTAAGGCTCAATCACGTCTTCGAGCGCATCACGCGCTTCGGACAAAGCCGCCGCCAAAGTATCCGCCCCAACAGGGCCGCCACCAAACATTTCCGTTAGGGCATGGAGGTAGCGCATATCTTGTTTATCTAATCCAATATCATCGACGCCCAAACGACGGAGCGCTTGGTCAGCGGCGGGCGCATCAATCACGACATGCCCCTCATGTTCAGCCAAGTCCCGCACACGCCGCAAGAGACGCCCTGCCACACGCGGCGTGCCTCTTGCGCGGCCAGCAATCTCTCTTGCGCCTTCGGGCGTCATGTTAAGACCAAGCTTATGCGCGGCGCGGGAGACAATCGACGTCAAATCATCCGTATCATAAAATTCGAGACGCACAGGAATGCCAAAACGGTCGCGTAGAGGCGTCGCCAAAAGCCCAGCCCGCGTCGTCGCCCCAATCAAGGTAAAAGGCGCGAGATCGATTTTAATAGAGCGCGCCGCAGGGCCATCGCCAATAATGAGGTCGAGCTCAAAATCTTCCATCGCGGGATAGAGCACTTCCTCGACCACAGGATTGAGACGATGAATTTCATCGATAAATAAAACATCGCGCGGTTCGAGATTTGTCAGCAAAGCCGCTAAGTCCCCCGCCTTAGAAATCACAGGGCCAGAAGTGGAACGGAAATTCACGCCCAACTCCCTTGCAACGATTTGGGACAAAGTCGTTTTCCCCAAACCCGGTGGGCCAGAGAGCAAAAGGTGATCCAGCGGTTCTTCGCGTCGCCGCGCGGCCTCGACATAGACTTGTAAATTCGCAATCGCCGATTTCTGCCCAACAAAGTCGGAAAAAGAGAGAGGCCGCAACGCACGATCACGCCCATCCCCGACTTGCCCTTCGGCACTTATGATGCGGTCTTCACTCAATTGCTAAGCTCTTTCAACGCCGTCTTAATCAACAGGTCTAAATTAGGGTCATCGGAGAAGGTTTGATACGCTTGCGCGACGGCCTTCAGCGCTTCGCTCTGACCAATGCCTAAATTGACGAGCGCACTCACCGCATCATTGCGGAGGCGCATATCAGAAAGACCTTCATTCCGCGCAGCTTCCGATGACGTGCCACTGGTGGGCGGCGTGAAGGCCGGTTGAAACCCACGCCCTGTTGGTGGGGCTTTGCCAGATAATTCTGTTGCGATGCGTGTCGCCAATTTCGGCCCCACACCTGACGCCCGCGCAAAAGCCGTTTTATCTTCGAGCGAGGCCGCTGATAAAATTTCACCTGGTGTTAAAATATCTAAAATCGCAAGCGCCGCTTTCGGGCCAACACCTTGCACGGATTGAAGGCGCACAAACCAAGCGCGCTCTTCTTCTGAATGGAAACCAAACAAGGTAATCGCCTGTTCGCGCACATGGGTTTCGACGTGCAGGCGCGCGGCCTCTCCTTCGCTCATATGGCCCAATGTCCGCGATCCACATTGCAAGAGATAGCCCACGCCTCCGCAATCAATGATGGCTTCGCCTGTACCCACCATAAGGCATATGCCTGAGACCATTCCAATCATGCGACCATACCGATCATGTGATGCCACCCGCGTTTTGATTCTGCTTCATAAAGCTAGGTTTAGAGCCTCACCCGCGAAAGGCAATGTCACTGGAACAAAAGGTGAAAAATAATCTTGGCGCTACAAGATAGGGGTTGAAAAACTTATTTTCGCAATTACCATTGAAAAGATGGAGGGAACATTATGAATACAATTTCGACAACCTCAGGGAATTTTGGTATTAAAAGATATCTCTTAGCAGCGTCAGTCGCTGTGTTAGCAGGTGTTTTAGCCTCTTGCGGAGGTGGCGGAAGCAGCGGAGGCGGTGGGACGCCTGTTGTGGTTTCACCACCACCGCCACCTCCTAATACACCCCCTGTTTTAACGGGCAATCTAACGCCACAATTCTCAGAAAATACGGATATCTCATTCTTCTTAAGTGTTGATGATGCAGATGGAGACACGGTTACAGTCACAATCGGTACATCGGATGATGGTCAATTTTTCACACTGGATACAGGCACAGGCGAGATTCGCAGTACACAGCAGTTTGATTTTGAAAACCCTCAAGATGTGGATGGGGATAATGTCTATGTTCAGACTGTAACGCTGAATGATGGAACAGATAGCGTCACACGTGATGTGACTGTCACGATCACCAATCAAGATGAGGCCCCGACCTGTACCGTTTTAGCGGATACAAATGTTGATGAAAACGCCACGGGACTTGTCGTGACAATTTCAGGGACAGATCCTGATGCCGGAGATGACGCCAATGCGGTCGTCGAAAACTTACGAGTTGATCCTATTGGTAATAGTGGCAGCTTTAATCTTATCGACTTCTTTTCGTTGGCTCCAAACGGCGACGTAACACAAACATCGCCCTTAGACGCAGAAGCCTTTGAAGATAATTTCACGTTTTCGATTTCTGCCGACTACAATACAGGCGCTTTTTCCGATCGTTGTAACGTTAATGTAGGCCTTACTGACCTGCCAACACGCGTGACTTCAGGATTGCTAATAACAGAAAACCTGACCAATGCAGTTTCTTTATCGGATTTGAACGGTGACGGAACGCGTGACCTCTGGCTCCCAGACCCAGAAGATAATTCGGGCACAGCGCCGATAACAGGGACATTGGTTTACGGACAAAGCCTAGCCGATAGCCTCGGTGGAAATAACGGTGCGAACCTGTCTTTAGGTAATTTGGTAACTGCTCAGAAGCTAGACGTCACAATCGCATTCGATACAGGTGGCGGCAATGCGGCCTCGGCCACTGTCACCACAATTTCTGATGTCGACGGGGACGGCACCGATGATTTGTTCATTGGGACAAATAACCCACCTAATGATGGCCTAGACCCAACACGCCGCCCTTGGGGTTATGTCGTCTTTGCAGACACAATAGCCAATAATACAACGGGTACACTTGAGCCTAGTAGCCTTACAGCGACAGAAGCGATTAGTTTCACGGGCCCCGTCGATTTCAATGGCTCTAATGCGTCTTATGTCGTGGCTAATCTTGATGGTGTCGCTGGAGACGAGATTGCCATTTCATTGCCAGGAGCCATTGGATTTGGGTCAGAGAATGGAGCCTTTTATGTTATTGATGGAGCCGCCTTTGCAGCGGCCTCTGGAAATTTTGATTTTGACCTAGACGCCTCCACAAGAAGTTATCAAGGCGATATCGATATTGATGCTGAATTCCAAATTGGCACAATCAAAACAATCGGAGACTTAGATGTCGATGGATCGCCCGAATTATTAATGCAGAGCCTTCAGAGTCTCGCGATTATTCCCAGTATTAACCTGATTAGCAGCACTGGCGGCGGGATTGATTCCCTCAATCCTCTTTTACTCAGTTTAGGCACGGACCGCCCGCAACTTTTTGGCGCGGCGGATGTTGATGGGGATACTGTCTCTGACTTGCTGCTAACGCGAAGCACGACAGATTTCGACGTCACGCAAGCGTCTGTCGTCTTTGGAGATGCTCTGGCGCCTATTGTTTCAAGTGACAGCACAGTTGAGTTGAATGACACAAATTTCAATATAGGTGATTTTGTAGACCTTTCCTCCAGCGGGAGCGGTGAAGGCCGTGATCCAATAAGATTAAGCGGTCTTGGCGATCTTGACGGAGATGGATTAGAAGACGTTGCCTTTAGCACTCGTCAGTCCGAAGATAACCTAGAGCAAGGCTTTATCTATATTGTCAAAGGGTCTGCGCTCTCGAGTTTAACTGCGAATACATTTAATTTCGACGACTTCACAGCAGCTCAGGGTACACGCCTTGGCACAGTCCCCTTCCAATTCCTGTCAATATCAACGCGACTTTCCAGAACGCCTGATATCGATGGAGACGGTGTAGAAGAATTCTACATGACATCTAATCGAGTGGCTCAAAGTGATCCAGAAGGCGTCGCGCTGGTTATCAAATCGACCGATGTCGTTGCAGCCCTGAATAATGGCGACTTAGATGTTGATCTAGAAGCGCTCTTTTTCAACGAAACTCCGCCATAAAGCGATTTAAAACCGTTTGTGATTAGCATGGGTCACAGCGATGGCGAGCGCGTCAGCCGCGTCACCTGCTTTTACATCAGCGCCTGGCAGTAAGATATTCATCATATGGGCGACTTGGGCTTTATCGGCCTTGCCTG
>CAYGSV010000007.1:0-19755 GCA_964352635.1 uncultured Algimonas sp. | reverse complement strand
TTCACGAGGCGCGCGGCATATTCACCGATGCCGAGGCCCTGCGTTGTCGCCGCCAAAATACAAGCCGCTCGCGCTTGGCCGAGCTTTAGCGCGCTCATGGCATTGTCTTTCATGAAAGCTTCCTCAACGCCTGCCTCTATCGGTTCATGAGTGGTGATAACGTCCGTGATATCATTGAACAGATACGTCAGACGAGAGGCCAGTGGTTCTTTGGTCGGTGGCTTAATCACGCCATGGGCGACATGCACCATCTTATTCCCCGTCACATCAATCACACCCCACCCACACGCCACGAGGGATGGGTCCAATCCAAGAATGCGGCGCGTATGAGTCATGAGGACGAGCTATGGCAAAAAAGAGTCCTGCCAAGCTATAGACGAAATTCTTCCATAGTTTTGTCGTATTCGCGCCCAATACCGCCTCAATCAATTGGGAGACTTTCATGACATTCAAGACACTTATTCTACTCGGCAGCGCATTGGTCTTAGGCGCTTGCAGTCACACTGCACAATATACTTCAGGGCAAGATTATCTGGCACGCTATGATACTAAGAGCCCTGCTTTAAACACCTCGACTGACCTTGATGTAAAAGAGATTGCTACGATAGAACCCAATCTGAAATTCCCCGCACGGATTGGCCTTGCCCGTATTGAGCGTGGGAACCTTATCACCTTGCCAATGGATGAAGCCCAGCATTGGCACGATATGGGAGTCACACTCGGTACAGGTTACGGCGATTTCGTCCCCGTCTCCCCACTCATAACGGCCATGGTCAATCCCGCGCGCCATCAGACGCAACCCGTCAAAGTCGTTGATGAAATTCGACGCGGAGCCGCGCGTCAACATTTGGATTATGTCCTGATTTATGAAGTTATGGATGTTGCCGATGACAAACGTAACGCTCTGCAACTGGCTGACCTGTCTGTCTTGGGTCTTTTCGTTTTACCGTCACGCGATGTCAAAGTCGAAACCACGGCAACGGCCATGATGATTGATGTCCGCAATGGCTATCCTTACGGCACGGCCAGCGCCTTTGCTGATAAAAAAGGCATCTCCACCGCCATTAATAAATACGACAAAAAACGAAGCCTTAAAGACAAAGCCCGCGAACAGGCTGTCGATAAGCTCACAGACGAAGTCGCTCAATTCATGGAAGAGTTAAAAGCTGTAGAGGCAGGCATGCGCTTGGCCGAGGCGAAGATGTCACGAACGCTAACGCTTAATTAAAAACGTATCTTTTATTGTTCACTTCAACATTAGGTGGGGTCTTTGTTTCTTCAAACGCATCCCACCCTTGTTTTAGATTTTCCCAAAAATCGTAATTCGGATTATCTTCAAATGCTCTCATATTTTCAGACGTCATTGGGAATGGGAAAACATGCGTGCGGATAAAAGGTTGGCCCGCTTTAAATGCGGCGGTCATCAAAGTATAAATTTCTTCGATGCCTTCATCTGTCATAGCGTAGCATCCTATTGAGACACAGTCCCCATGCACCATCAGAAAACTTCCCGTACGTCCCAAGGCACGATCATAAGCATTGGGAAATCCCAAATTAAAGCTAAGATGATAAGAGGAATATGGATTCATGGCTGAAGCTTTAACAAAATAAAACCCTTCGGGCGATTGGCCATCCCCTTCTTTTAGTTTGGGGCCAAGATCGCCTGAATATGTGCAAATAGACCAGCGTTTAAATAATCGAAACTCCCCCGCCTCAGTCGCCACGAAAGCTTCAAGATGTCCTTGGGCGTCATTTACATGTGTTGTTTTTACGATACGGAGAAAAACGGGAGCGCCGAGTGCTAAGTCTTTTTCTGCGAGCGCTATCTCTAATTTTGGCGTCCAACCTGAAATGGCCTTTTGACTGCGCGTAGATGTCTCAACAGTTTTTGTGGCTCCAAAAGCCACCGTGAAAAAGAACGCCGCCAAGGCCATTAGGCTCAAAGCCAATCCAAAAAATGCAAGAGTGCGGGTCATGTAAATCTTGTAGCCCCATCATCATGGCGAAAAATAGTCCTATTTCATACGTTATGAGCACAATATGCGCTTTTCCGCCACATTACCAAAACATTGCCTTGAAAAAATCACATCTCTGGCAAAGCCCCGCCCTAGTCGCCCTCTAAACCATAATCATCAACAACACAGACATAGCTTGGAGGGCTGTCATGAAAACCATTTTGAAAACTGCAACCATCGCCGCGTTAATTACGGGCTTTGCCAATACGGCCAACGCACTCAGCGTGACGGATGCTTTTAATCCATCAGGCATTACCATAGAGGCCATGGATAATCCCATTGTCATGGAACCCGTTTTAAAACGCAGCGATAAAATCGGCGTCGCACGCTTAGACGGTGGCCGCCTTATCCCGACGCCATACGGCGAAGAATTTGATTGGGAATTATTATCTCGCCGCACAGATGCCAATATCTCACTCTTAAGCGCGGGCGATTACCTCAAATATATTCCAGAAATCCCGTTTGATGGCCATGACACTGATAATAAAATCGACGAAGTGCGGTTAACCGCCGCCAATGAAGGCTTCTCCCATGTCTTAATTTACGGCCTCGGCTCCGACGCGCATCTGTCCAGCTTTGGCGGCAAAGCTTTGCGTGAAACAGGACTGAGCATCCACGAGGATTGCAAAAGCTGGGATAGCGCCAAAGCCAAAGCTCTCTTGGTCAATGTGCACACTGGCGAAGTCCTCGGGGCCGCGACAGCCGAAAACGTCACCTATAATATCGGCGAGCTTGCTGATGATGTGGAGCGTTTATTCAAAGACTTGGGCGTTTAATACGCCGACAATATACAGCCCTGCTCCCCTCTCTCCAACCCAGCGTTTTATAAGAACGCGAGGTCAGGGCTGGCACCGCATATCACCTTAAATGATATGCACAAACCGACACGGTTTTCCGTGTCGGTTTAGTTTTGAGAGTTCAATAAATCGCCACCCTTACCTGGCAAACCTATCAGCCTAAGGGTCTGTCTCACGCAAACGGTTGATATAGAGAGATGTGGCGTCAACCTGCTCTGCCGCAAGGCCGAGATAGCCTTGGGGATTTAATAAAGTCTCTAAATCATCCTTTAAATGTTCAGCCAGAACAGCGTCATTTAATAAGGCCTGTTTAAAAGAGATACCTTGCTCAAGCGAATTATTGGCCGCTTGCCTAACCCGCTCTTCTGCCTCTGATCTATCAATGTCGTCGGTGAGGAAAAGCATAATTCGCTGCGCCATAACCATGCCATCTGTTCGGTTCACATTTTCCAACATGCGCGATTCATTGACCTCTATAGCCGCGATCATTCTTTGTGTGTCCCGCATCAAGCGAGACGCCTCGAGACTAATTTCTTCTACGACACGGTTAGGGCCGGATGTATTATCACGCTCAAATCGATTGGAAACATCGTCAAGCAGAACTTCGCTTAAACGCGGAATTTTACGGCTATGAGCAATGACTCGTTCTGGCATGCGCGGATTGCGCTTATGCGGCATCGTACTGCTGCCGACATTGCTTTTGGGCTGACGTTCGGACAGCTCACCAATATCTGTCGTCATCAGGAGGAAAAGCTCTTCACCCATCGCGCCGTAAGACGTCGCTATTAGCGCTAAGACCTGACTATATTCAGCGAAAACATCGCGTGAGCCGTGCCAATCCGCCGGCTCTGGTTCGGAAAGCCCTAAAGCCTTTGAGACGTCTTTCTCAATTTCAATGCCCTTAGAGCCCAATCCCAAATGCGTGCCAACAGCACCTTTTAGAACACCGCGATTTTCGACACGTTTTAGAACCTCTTTTAGCCGCTCTATATTGCGCCTATTTTGCGCGGCCCATACAGAGACTTTCTTTCCAAATGTAATAGGCAAAGCATGTTGACCAATCGTTCGGCCAATCATAATTGTGTCGCGGTTTTTATCCGCCTGCTTCAGAAGGGCGGTCTCAATGTCTCGCATATCCTCAATCAAAAGGAGAATACTGTCTCTGACCTGCAAGACGCGAACGGTGTCATAAATATCAACCGTCGTCACACCGTAATGAAGATAATTCGCAGCCTCGGCATCAAGATGCGTGCTCCAAACATTTAAAAGCGCCACCATTCTGTGATTGGTTTTTTTATATTCCAAAGCTAGGGCATCAAGTGGAATGTAGCGCACATCCGCCATATCTGCGATATGTTCTGCGGCGGATTTTGGAATGACTCCGTTCGCCGCCTGCGCTTGGGCAATGGCGACCTCTATGTCCATTATGCGTTGATTGCGATTATTGGGCTCAAATAAGTCTTCAATCGTCGTGGCTTGAGGTGCCGTTTTTTCCGGCGCTTGAGCTTGAACACAAGCACTGCTGACGCAAATCAAACCAAGCGCCATAACCGCTGAACGAACGGGCCGAAACAGTCTCATTTTTCAGTCTCTAAAAGAAGCTTCATCATTTCTGTGGCAAAGACACGGCTTGCCGCTTCTGTGGCTTCAAGGGGGGTATTATCGCCGACTTCAAATGTCATCGCTGGAATACCATAAGTATGATACATGTAATTTTTCGACACAGGGCGCTGAGTTGTCTCATTCGCTTCGCGTGTGAAACTGTAAACCTCATCAGGCAAAGCCGCTTTCACATTCGCAATCCAATCCCGTGTGAAAAAGGCAGGTGTCGTGGGCTCTTCATCCTTCTGTGTGTAAATCAGATTACGCCAGGTCGAGTGAAAATCCAAAAAGAGCACGATATCATCTTCCTTCGACTTAAACCTCTGAAACTCTTGCTCAACCGCTTGTGTTTCAGCTTGCGTAAACGGCCCCCAATCTCGGTTTAGATCAAGCCCGCCCACATTATGTCGCCAATATCCACGGGCAACACCATCAGGATTGATTAAAGGGATGACAATCAAATTAAATTCAGATCTGAATGATTTCGCCAGTGCGCTATCGCCCCAAATTGTTTCTACAAAGGGCTTAAGGGATTGCGCACCCGTTAATTCAGGCGGATGTTGCCGACCAATAATAACAACATAAGGTTTTTTGTGATCAGGCCTGTCGACTTCTTCTAATTTATAAATGGGGCGGTTTTCGACTGACGCCCCAATCGTCTCGAAAGACACATAATCTAAGGCGGCCATTGTCTCCGCCCAACGCAAATGGTCCTGCGTGTCCATAATAGGTTGCGCGGCAATACGAACAGAATTTGTCGATGGCGATAGGTTAAAACGCGCCGTTGACTCGTCTTTGGCAGTTTCAATGTCGCCCTGAAAGACCGCCCATGACCCATCAGATTGTTTTATTTTCGGAACATAGCGATGTGTGCCATTTTCATAAGACAACGTAATCGGTACCGTCTTCCCCGCCGCCCCTTCTACATCAAAAGCATACCAAGGGCTGTCGTTAATCGGTGTGTTTTCAGGTGAAATTTTTAGGTGAAATCCATCCGCAGCTTTCTTTACACTCGCCACATTACCTGTCTCAAAATCGGTGTTTATACTGACGCTCTCTAATGTATCTGTTGGCGCGGGCGTCGTGGCACAAGCCGAGAAAAGAACACAAACAGCAATAACAGAAACGATGTTTTTCATAGGATCACCCAAAAACAATTGGCACAAGCTTAAGAGACACAAGCGATAAGACGGCCACCCCTATCATATTCAAGACAAATCCTGCTCGCATCATTTTTGGAATGGAGACAAGACCAGAACTGAAAACGATCGCATTGGGCGGCGTGGCTACAGGTAGCATAAAGGCACAACTCGCGGCCAATGTAACAGGAATCACAAAAATCAACGGGTCTTGCCCTGTTTCAATCGCAATCGCGGCCATAACGGGCAATATCGTTGCCGTTGTTGCCAAATTACTCGTCAACTCTGTTAGAAAAATAACAAGGAGCGCCGAAGCCACAACAAGAATAGCAATATTGATTTCGCCCAAAGGCGCCAATTGCTTACCAAGCCATAATGTAAGACCTGTCGATGTCATACCTGCCGCCAAAGCGAGCCCACCCCCAAATAGAATTAAAACACCCCATGGTAATTTCTTCATATCATCCCACGTAATCAACCCCTCGCCACGTGTGCCGCTGGGTATGATAAAAGCGGCAATCGCCGCAGTCATCGCCACGCCTGAATCCGTCAAGCCCTGCCACCCTGTGACCGCAATGATTTGCTTGCGTAAAACCCAGCCCAGAACCAAGGCGATAAATAAATACAATGTTCGCTTTTCTGCGCCGCTCATTTTACCGAGCCCTATATATAAATTATCAATATAGGTTTTGGCGTCTTGACTGGCCTTGAAATTGACGGGGTATAAAAACTTTGTAAGAACCAACCAAGTAATAGGCAACATGACGAGAGCCAAAGGAACGCCCACAATCATCCAGCGCATAAAATCAATATCGATTTGATAGCTATCGGACATAAACCCGACCATAAATGTGTTCGGCGGCGTTCCCACCAATGTCGCCATACCGCCCAGGGTCGCGGCATAGGCCAAACCGAGAAGCGTAGAAATTTCAAAATTAGAAATCTCCTTCTTGGATAAAATTGACGACATCGTATTGCGAATAACAAGTGTCACAGAAGCTGCGATGGGCAGAAGCATCAGCGTGGTGGACGTATTGGATATCCACATACTGATCAAAGCCGCCGCGGCCATAAAACCTGCAACAAGAGACTTTCCGTTTAAGCCGGCCATCCTAAAAATTGAAAGAGCCGCCCGTAAATGTAATCCAGAACGCTCAATCGCGATCGCCACCACAAAGCCGCCTAAAAATAAATAAATTATAGGATGCGAATATGATGCCGCCGTGATCTTTATGGTTCCAATGTCAAAAAGTGGAAACAAGACCAAGGGCAAGAAGGCCGTTGCCGCCACAGGAATCGCTTCCGTCGACCACCATATCGCCATCCACGCGGCAAAAGCGGCCATAGCTGTGCCTTCTATCGAAAGCCCCTCAGGCCTAAAGAATATAAACAGTAAAATAGCGACCAACGGGCCTGCCAATAGGCCAATATTTTGATGCAAAGCCCGCGCCGAAGTCATTTCAGAAGACAAAGCTTCCCCCTAGTTTTCTTTTGCGTCTTTATCAATCAAAGCGGCGGCAGCGATGGCCATCCCGCGATTGTCATGGGCTACATTTGGCACAATGTTATAATTCCATGAAGACTTCAGCCGTCTTTGCTTCGCAATCGTATTGGCAAGCTTAAGAAAATAAATGCCGCGTTCGTATCTGTTTTGCCCCTGCGCATCGGCCTCTGGCGTATGTCGTAGGCTATAACTATTGGGGTCAATGTCTTTGTCGCCCAATAAAATGGTCAGCGGGGCTTTTAATATCACATCTTCATCATAGCGGCTTCTCTTGAGCCCGCCGAGACCATAGGGATATTTAGCCGCGCGCGTCGGCAGTGTGTACCAACCAGAATTAGCCGCATAGGCTTGTTTCAAATGCTTATGTTTTCCAAAGAAGACATAGCGATGAACAAATTGCCCACCCGCAGAGTGTCCGAATATATAGTATCGTTTTTGGGTGGCCCCTCGCCTGTCTTTGACAAAATCAAAAAGGGGTTCAATCGCGTCAAAGCTTCTATCTTTGTCTTTGGTTAGCCCGCCAAGATTATAATTTTTCGAGCCAGAGAAACGTTTTTTATCAAATTCAGGCGCATAAACCGCAAAGCCATATGTCTTTGCCAAATCAATCCAATTGTCGCGGTAATCATCCGCATTTCGCCGCGTACCATGCATGACAATTACAATAGGGGCGTCGGGTGAAAGTGTGGCCGGCTCAACATAATAGACATTGAGCGCAGGGCCGTCCCAATCGGAAAATTTGAACTGTCCCGTCTCTGCGCTTTGCGCAAATGCAGGCAGCACAAATAATAACGCGAGTAGCGTCATGAGGGCTGTAAAAAAATGGCGACTCTTTAGATTAATAGTCCTGAGACAAATAGATCCTTGCATCAAAGAGCCGCCTTATATCTTAGAAGTTTTTGCTAACATCAAAATAGATATAACGTCCGCGAGAAGAGTGGAATTCGTTGAAATAGCCAAAGTTTTCATCTGCGAGAGGCGGTTGCACATCAAAGGCGTTGTTCATACCGACTCTAAACCGCGTATCATTTAGCAGATTATCGCTCTCAAAATCATATTGCACATAGACATTGGTTGAGCCCCAATCTTCGACGATGAACGGATCGCCATCAGGATTTAGCCCTGCACTATCATCGATAAACTCACCGACATAAGTATAACGAGCTCCAGCGCCAAAGCCGCTATCATGGCGCCACGTAATGCTGGCGTTTGCTTGCCATTCTGGCTGTCCATTAATACCGACAATGTCGCCCTCTTGGGAAATTGCAATATCATCGGAAATTAATCCTGAATCTATCGCCTCACGAATTAATAATGAACCGGGTGAAAGCGCAATGAAGTAATCTGTCATCTGCGTTGCATTAAACTTAAACCCAAAATCACCAAAAGGCGTATCATCCCAATCATAATACAAGGCATAGTCGATGCCTTTTACTGTTTGAGACTCATTATTGTCATAAGTATCACGTGTGAAATCAATTGGCCCGAATGGATTCGACTCAAAGGCTGTTCCTGCCAAAAATGCGATGTCGTCAATATTCGGCGCCAGACGCACAACATTCGGGTTTGAAGACCCAGCAAGACGTAAGACGAGATCTAGGCTGATTTGATTTTCAGCACCAAACACACCCACAACATTTTCCCGCTCAATTTCCCAGCGATCCACTGTCACTGTTAAGTTGTTTAGAAACCCTAAACCGCCCGATAAGCCTCTCGGTTCAAAAACGGCGCCAAAGGTAACGTTGGTTGCATCTTCTGGTCCAATGTCATCTGCAACCTCTCGTCTTTCCTGAGTAGAGTTAGAGAACCCAATACAAGAACTAAAGTCTGCAAATGTTCCGTTCTGAACGCCCGCTTCACAAAAGACTGAGTCCTCACGACTATTAGATCTCCCGACGGCTTGGTTAATAACCAACAAGTTTGGCGCACGGAATCCTTGCGACCAAGCGCCTCGGATTTTCAACGCATCAAAAGGCTTCCAACCCGCAGCAACACGGGGTTTGATTCCTGACCCGCCAAAGTCTGAATAATCTTCATATCTTGCGGCCAATTGCAAATCGAGCGTGTTAACGAAAGGGATGTCCATGTCTGGGCTAACAAGCGGTACGGACGCTTCGGCAAAAGCCGCCATAACTGTCCGCGCGCCACTAGAGTCTGGCGTGCCGGATGTATTGATAACATCAGAATCAGACACTTCACCCGTCACGGCGTCCGTTAAGACAAAAGTACCATCTAAACGTTGGTCTCGATTTTCCGTGTAGCTCTCTCGACGCACTTCTACACCCGCCGCGAAACCAATGCCCCCGCCTGGCAATGAGAAGAGGTCGCTATTCGTGACTTTAAAGTCCGCCAATAAAAGAGAGGATGTCGTCAGGCGCTCAACGTCAATTATGAATGGATCTATCAGGTCTCGACTATTTCCTGGCGCATCACCAAAAGAAGGGTTGTCCTGATTGCCGCCATTGAAAATATTATAAACATTGGGCGTCTCATTAAATAGAAGTTGCTGGAACGCGGTAGAGGACGCTCTGTTTGACGTTGTATCATTTGTTTCCGCATGATTCCACAACAGGGCTGTATCCCAATCCCAACCAGAATCTCCAAAGTCACCCTTAAAGCCCGTTAAGGCGCGGAAGGATGTATTGACGACATTGACGTCGCGCGGGCCGACATCATCCAGACGGAAACGTCCTCCATCAACAAAAACGGGGAGACCTTCATCTGGCACATTTGTAAGCCCTGGCAGGCGATTGGGGTTTAATGAACCATCGGTGAAACGAACGGGCCCAAATGGGTTGTAATAATAATTCGCCGGAATGACGATATCGCCACTACTGATTGGTGAAGAGCTGGAATTGATCGGGTTCGTCTCGGCATAATAAAAACCAAGCTCACTGTAATGTCGCACACCATTATCAAGATCGCGATTCATGAAGGCAAAGAAGTTTATCCGGTCACGGTCAGACGCAATAGATTTAACAAAATCATCATCAAATCGAAGATCTCGATCTAACGAGCTGTCGTCTATACATAATCCGAGATCGGCCAAATTACCCGTTGCTGTTCCTCGACAGCCACTAAACGTATTAGGTTGAATGTGAAATGTTCCGCCTGAAGTCGTTAGCGTTGTTCCATCTTGGCGAACCCGCGTTGCGGATGTCGTTCGAAGTGTAAACTGACCCCAAGGTGAGCCTGTCGTGCGGTTGTCAAAAGAGGTGTCCCCTTCAAAACTGGTGCCGATTAAGAATGGTCGCAAATCAGCCACCGATGTGTAGTCTTGCTCACTAGCGCCGTAACCATCGCGTTTTGAATATTCTGCAAAGAAGGAAACGTTCGTCTTTCCGTCGTTAAAATCTTTGCCGCCCGTCACAGTAATGCTTGATTCATCAAGGCCTGTATTGGTTGCGAAACCTGTCCGCGCTGAGACGCTCAAGCCCTCATAATTGTCGCGCATGATCATATTCACAACGCCGGCGACAGCGTCAGAGCCGTAAATCGCAGAGGCACCGTCGTTAAAGACCTCCATGCGTCGCACGCCACCCACAGGGAGCGCATTTGTATTCACCGTTGTCACGGGCGTCGATAACTCGGCCTGAGTGCCTGGGTGATTAACAACGCGGCGGCCATTCAGAAGCACCAAAGTACCGCTAGACCCAATAGAGCGTAAATTAATTGAGGCGACATCACCGCGCGCATTATTCGGCGTCGCATTATTCGCACCATTAAAGTTTACCCCGCCATTTGACGGCAATGACCGAATCAAATCTTCGCCGTCCAGCGTCCCGATACTTTGAATATCTTCTGACGTGAAAACTGTTACTGGCAAAGCCTCGTTCACGCGGGCCCCTTGAATAAAGGTACCCGTGGAGATGACCTCGTCATCGGGCTCTGGCGTCGTTTGCGCCTGTGCATTAACGGTCCCCGCAAGGAGTAAAGCCGTGGAAAATAAGAGTGTTTGTTTAGCCGAAAAGCGCATTATCTGTTCCCCTGATATTAGACACTATTGGCATCACCCTATCTCTTTGTTACAACCCGTCAATAAAAAACATTCAGGTGGTTCAGTTTTTATGATTGCGGTGCAAAAATGAAACAGTCTAAAAAACGCGATCAAATCATATCGCAAGCCGTGCGCTTGTTTAATGAGAGCGGCTATCATGACACGCGCCTGCAAGACATTGCGGATGAATTAGGCAAAGTCAAAACAAGCATAAGCTATCACTTCCACTCCAAAGAAGCGCTGCTCGAAGAAGTGCTCACCCGCTCTCTTGCCTTTACAGACCGCGAATTAGATAGTGCTGAACAAAAATCAAATGGCCTTGAGCGCGTCCTCTTTTTAATCCGAGATCGCGCCGCGCAGCATGCGAACGCTCTGGCGGGGTCGGCCCCTCCGCTGATGTTGCTATCGGACCTTGAAACCATCAGTGATATCTCATCGCCTGCCCTGCGCGAGAAACTCGACCATCATATTCAACGGGTGTGTGGATTTATTACGGAGGGTTGCAAAGATGGGTCCATCGACGTCCTCTCACCCGAGGCCGCGACATTTTTTGTGATGAACATTTTGCATTGGCTCCCAGGCTGGCTCGCCAATATCCCAAATGCAAGACATAGCAGCTCTATTGATGGCTTATGCGACTTGCTTCGCAACGGTATTGCGCAAAGTCCAAACAGGCCCCCACAACGCCTTATTTTGCGCTCTCAATCAGATGAATACCCCGCCATATTTGACCGCACTGTCCGCAATAAATTGAAACGCGATGCCTTTCTAAGAACAGGCACACGATTTTTAAATCGGCAGGGCTACAGGAACCTCTCACTCAATGATGTCGCCAAAGAACTGGGCGTAACGCGAGGCGCTTTTTATTATTATATCGCAGATAAAGACGCCTTGATTGAGAGTTGTTTTGAAAGAACATGTGAGACAATCGAAAACGCCATAGAGACAGGAAAGCAAAATAATCCAACCGACTCGCTCGGCGTGATTGAACATGTTTTATACCTGTTATTCGAAGGCTACATCACGGGCCTTAACCCGCTCACGCGTTTGAATCTTTTGAACTCAGTCGCGCCGATGAAACGTATCGCCATAGAGGCAAAGTTAAAACGCATTCGCGCCTCATTTGGTGAAATTATAGCCGACGCCATCGTCGATAAATCCGCCAGACCGCTAGACCTAGACGCGCTAGAAAACCTCCTCATGGGGTCTATTTTCGCCGCAAGCCAATGGCGCCTCTCTGCCACGCCCCTAACACAATCTTGGAAACCCAGCCACGAACCCCTCGCCGCCTCAACCGCCTATTTCCAACCCTTATTGACGGGATTAGCGCCGTCAAAGTGATGGGGTGCTTGAGGGAGCGGGGGAATTTTATCCCCAAAGCGGACGTTAGCCCATAATTCGTTTTAGTCGCAAATGGGGAAGGAGCGGATGTTCAGTTTGTAACCAAACAAGTTTATAATCAGTAGCTTTCTACAAACTCTTTAAAATTCTCCATCCATTTTTCCCCCTGTTTCGTGAACATGCGAGGAAATAGCAGTGCCATCATTTTCGGTACAAATCCATTTATTGCAGTGTATTCCACTTCGATTGAATAGCGGGTTACATTATTGCCTATAGCCGAAAACTGGCACTTCATTGTGTTATCCATCATGGGGTGGCTGTATTTTGCTTCAAAACCATCTGGCAACTGATTTGATATTATAGTTTCTAATAGCATCATTTTTCGGCCATTGTTATCATAATGCATCTCAGAGACTGCACCTTCCACACCTTGTATCCCGCTAATAAGTTCTTTTTTTTACGAATCCATCCTGATAGTGCTTCAGGTTTTCAGGGTCGCTAAAAATCTGTATTACAAGTTCTCGCGGTGCGCGTATATTCGTAGAGCCAGAGAATTTCATTTATACTTTCCTGTTTGATATGTTACGCAACTAATGACTATTTTTTTGACTTAGAGTGTAACTTTCGTTGAGCCATTTTTGCCATAGCTTTTTAGGCAAAGGCTTTTCTGCAGAAAATCTTGCGGTAACCCACATTCCTGACCCGATTTGATAATTTTCAGGCTCTATATCTGATAACTCCAAAGCCTCACTCTTTGAAGATTTAAGCTTAAACATAACTTTATATCGCCCGCCTTGCTCACCAACAAAAAGAAAGGCCTTACCATTCGTTTTAAAAGAACTTTGAGTGCAAGATGTTCCAGCATCCACATTTGGATATTGACTTGCCATTAAGCGCATAGGTTCAATTGGATCACTCACTTTGCACCTCTAGTACAGGTGATAGCTTGCTGAATGCCGCAGTCCATCCTTCCGTGATAATTTGCCTTAGAGGGATATTGCCATCGACTTTCATGTCTGGAATATTTGAATGTACTAGCTGGACCATCGTTCCGGATTCAACCTCAGAAAATGTCACGGTAACGATCATCTTATCCATCTCTTCATTTGAGGTATAAGCTAATTTATTCGGAGGATCATACTCTAATAAAGTTGCAAAACCTTGAACCTTATGCACGCCGTGTTCTGTCTCTATGGTCATATGGTGATTATATTTTCCACCAACTTTAGTTTCGATCTCAGAACGCACATCTGTGCATTCTGCGCAGCCCCACCATTTTTTTACTTTACTCGTCTCCACCCAAGCATCAAAGACTTCCTCAATTGAAGCTTCGTAAATACGGGTTACAATTAGATTTCCTTCCTCAAACTTAATATCCGTTGTCACCTAAGCCTCCTTTAGTGTTGCCGCCTTTTCTTGCTTGCAGGTATTGTTCAACGTCATCAAATTGCAGGCGCCAGAATTGAGCATACCTCCCAATCCAAGTTGTAACGTCATCAATTGGTCGGGGATCTACACGCACAATGTTTTCTCGCCCAAGCTTTGTGCGCGTTATTAATCCTGCACGCTCCAGCACGCGAAGGTGCTTAGATATGGCAGGCTGAGAGATGTCATATTTTTCTGCTAATGAGCCAACATTGGTTTCGCCAAGGGCCAGCTGCGCTAGCATTCCTCTGCGTGTAGGGTCAGATAGCGCAGAAAACACATTGTTTAGAGACACATCATTCATAACCATATAGTTATGTATTATAATTTTAATGTCAAGTTCAATATAGTTGACAATAAGATGCGTCATTATTGAGCACTGAAAATTTAATCACTCGCCGCTAACGTTATACTATGCACTATAAACTGAATGGTTTGCATGACCGCTTTGCCCCCTTAACACCAAAAACCACGTTTAGCCCCCACACAAATGCACACCGTCAACAAAAAAACCGCCTCGTGTTTTACACAAGGCGGTTTTATTTAATTAAATTTTGAGGGCGGTTTTAAACGTCAAACCTGTCATTCATCATGACTTTGTTCCAGGCTTTGACGAAGTCTGCTTTGAACTTTGGCTCTGCACCAGCTTCAGAATAGACTTCGGCTAATCCACGCAGGATTGAGTTTGATCCAAAGACGAGGTCGGCGCGTGTGCCTGTCCATTTGACATCACCCGTTTTACGATCACGACCTTCGAAGATTTCGTCTGAACCGCCTGTGGCTTTCCATTCTATTCCCATATCGAGAATATTGACAAAAACTTCATTCGTGAGTGTGCCGACATTATCTGTGAACACACCGTGTGTTGAGCCATGCGCATTGGCACCCAAAGCCCGCAGACCTCCGACAAGAACTGTCATCTCTGGGGCTGTCAGGCCGAGCAAGTTTGCGCGGTCAACCAAGAGAGCCTCTGTTGAGCGGGGGTCGTCCGTATTTTTGTAGTTACGGAAACCATCAAATTTTGGCTCCAAGACTTCAAAGCTCTCAACATCCGTCATATCATCTGTCGCATCGCCGCGACCTGATGTGAAAGGCACAGAAAGGCCAGAAGCTTTTTCAACCGCGGCACACCCACCCAAAACAATCAAGTCAGCCAGAGACACATCAATGGAGGAACTGTTTTGGATACCTTCGAGAACAGAAATCACAGCCTCTGTTCCTTTGTTGATGTCCCAGTCTTTTTGAGGGGCCAAGCGAATACGCGCACCATTGGCACCGCCGCGCTTGTCAGAGCTACGGAATGTCGCCGCAGACGCCCACGCCGTGTTGACGAGTTGTGACACTGTTAGGCCAGAGCCTAAAATCTCAGACTTCAAAGTCGCCACTTCGGCATCTGTCAGCGTATTACCTGCAGGAATAGGGTCTTGCCAGATGAGATCTTCTTCTGGCACTTCTTCGCCAATGTAACGGACTTTCGGGCCCATATCACGGTGGGTCAGTTTGAACCAAGCGCGGGCATAGGCATCGTTGAACTCTTCTGGATTGTCGCGGAAGTGCTGAGAAATTTTCGCGTAATCTGGGAATAGTTTCAACGCCATATCCGCCGTTGTCATCATTAGCGGCTGTGTCTTGGACGGGTCGTGTGCCATGGGCGCTTCGGGGGCGCCTTGGCCTGGCTTTGGTTGCCACTGAACATGACCGGCTGCGCTGGTCACTTTTTCCCATTCATAATCAAGCAGGACTTGGAAGTATTCTTGGTTCCACTTGTCAGGTGTCGGTGTCCAAGGGCCTTCAAAGCCCGCCGTTGTTGTATCATCACCCTTACCTGTGCCGTGGTCATTTATCCAACCAAAGCCCATATTTTCCATCGGCGCGCCCTCTGGCTCGACACCAACATGCTCTTCGGGGCCAGCACCGTGACCTTTACCGAACGTGTGACCGCCCGCGACGAGCGCCACTGTTTCGTAATCATTCATCGCCATTCGCGCGAATGTCACGCGAATATCGTGTCCAGCCGCGATGGGGTCTGGCACGGCATCTGGGCCTTCTGGGTTTACATAAATAAGACCCATCATCACAGCGCCGAGCGGTGTGTCGAGCTTATAGGCATCGGCGTCTGCCGCGTCATAATCGCGTTGACCCGAATAACGGCTATTTGGATTTCCAGAGGCGGCGAGCCACTCGACTTCTGGGCCCCAGTAAATATCTTCTTCGGGTTCATAAACGTCTTCACGACCACCTGCGAAACCGAATGTCTTGAGACCCGCCGTTTCAATCGCGACATTACCCGCCAAAATCATAAGGTCTGCCCATGAAAGCGACTTGCCGTATTTTTGCTTAACGGGCCATAACAGGCGACGCGCTTTATCCAGATTGCCATTATCTGGCCAAGAATTGAGCGGCGCAAAACGTTGTGTGCCTGAACCGGCACCGCCTCGACCATCATAGGTCCGATATGTGCCTGCACTGTGCCACGCCATGCGGACGAAAAGACCGGCGTATGTGCCGTAATCTGCTGGCCACCAATCCTGTGACGTTGTCATTAACTCTGCGAGGTCTTTTTTAACCGCTTTCAAATCGAGATTGGCAAAAAGCTCAGCATAATTAAAGTCTTCGCCCATAGGATTTACATTGGCTGAGTTTTGGTTGAGCATTTTCAAATTAATCTGCTCGGGCCACCACTTTTGATTAGAGACGTTGCCTACGGGTCCGTTGCCATGCATGACTGGGCATTTTGCGACGCCCGCAGTATTTTCATTAATATTATAAGGTTGTTCGCCCATTATCGCTCTCCGTTACGTGTGGTATGTAATTAATACGCTATATAAACGGTCGCAGTTCATCGGACAAATCGATATATTCAATCAAAGTCATTGATATTGCCTATGATTAAGTTTTCCCAGCCTCCCCGCGATTTTGGGCCGCAGTAGAGCGTGCTTGCTTATCCCCCCACGCTCGCTAAATAGCGGTCATGACAAAGCAGTCCAATATCCGAAATTTCTCCATCGTGGCCCATATTGACCACGGGAAATCGACCCTCGCTGATCGCTTAATCGCCTTTACGGGCGGGCTGACCGACCGCGAAATGTCGGAACAAGTCCTCGATAATATGGATATTGAAAAAGAACGCGGCATTACGATTAAGGCCCAAACCGTGCGTCTTGAATATAAAGCCAAAGACGGTGAGACCTACATCCTCAATTTGATGGATACACCGGGTCATGTGGATTTCGCTTATGAAGTCTCCCGCTCGCTCTCGGCCTGCGAAGGCTCTATCTTGGTGGTGGATGCGTCCCAAGGCGTCGAAGCGCAAACCCTCGCCAATGTCTATCAAGCGATTGAGCATGACCACGAAATCGTGCCTGTCCTCAATAAAATCGACCTGCCCGCCGCAGAACCCGAGCGCGTCAAAGAGCAAATCGAAGACGTTATTGGCCTCGATGCCTCAGACGCGATTGAGTGCTCCGCCAAATCAGGCATTGGTATCGAAGACGTCCTCGAAGCCATCGCCATGCGCCTCCCCGCGCCTAAAGAAGGCGACCCCAATGCGCCGCTGAAGGCCATGCTGGTTGACGCGTGGTATGACACTTATATGGGCGTGGTCGTTCTCTTCCGCGTGCTCGAAGGCACCATCAAAAAAGGCATGCGCATCCGCACCATGAATACGGGCGCGAGCTATACCGTCGATAAGGTCGGCGTGTTCAAACCCAAACCCACAGATGTGCCCTCTATCGGCCCTGGCGAAGTCGGCTTCCTTACCGCGTCAATCAAAGAAGTCGCAGACGCCGCCGTCGGCGATACGATTACCGAAGATAAACGCCCTACACTCACACCCTTAAGCGGATTTAAACCTGCGCAGCCTGTCGTGTTCTGTGGCATCTTCCCTGTCGACGCTGCCGATTTCGAAGACTTGCGCGCCGCCATGGGCCGCCTTCGCCTGAATGATGCGAGCTTTAGTTATGAGATGGAAACCTCCGCCGCGCTCGGCTTTGGCTTCCGTTGTGGCTTCCTCGGCTTGCTCCACCTAGAAATTATCCAAGAACGGCTTGAGCGTGAATTTGACCTCGACCTGATTACCACCGCGCCAAGCGTGGTCTATACGCTGGTGATGAAAAAGGGAGACCCGATACAGCTTCATAACCCCGCTGACATGCCCGACATTATGCAAATCGAGCATATCGAAGAGCCTTGGATTAAAGCGACCATCATGACGCCCGATGAATATCTCGGCGGCATTCTGAAACTCTGCCAAGACCGTCGCGGTGTTCAATTCGGGCTCACATATGTTGGATCGCGGGCCATGGTCGAATATGAATTACCGCTCAATGAAGTCGTGTTTGATTTCTATGACCGCCTTAAATCCGTCTCCAAGGGCTATGCGAGTTTTGATTATCAAGCCATCGGCCTACGCGAAGGTGACCTTGTGAAAATGAGCATCTTGGTCAATGGCGACCCTGTCGATGCGCTATCGATGTTGGTCCATCGTGGCCGCGCCGAGAGCCGTGGTCGTCAAATGTGCGAGAGGCTCAAAGACCTCATCCCAAGGCACCTGTTTAAAATACCCATTCAAGCGGCCCTCGGCGGCAAAGTCATCGCCCGCGAAACCATCGCCGCCATGCGCAAAGATGTGACGGCAAAATGTTACGGCGGCGACGCGTCCCGTAAACGCAAACTGCTCGACAAGCAGAAAAAAGGTAAAAAGAAAATGCGCCAATTCGGCCGCGTAGAAATCCCACAAGAAGCGTTTATCGCGGCATTGAAAATGGATGACGACTAACGTTCTGGCTTCGCCAGAATATTTGGTCCGGGGGACCAAATATAGTTAGTCGCCGCGAACGCGAGTGAGCGGGTAGAACGAAATGAATTTAATCATCGCGAAGCGTGAGCCGCAGGCGAACACATTAGTCGTCGCCACGACCGATAGGGAGTGGATATAACGTCAGGTACGCGTCCAACACCTCTCACAAACCGTGCACAAACCCCAGAAAGCCCCTCATGGAAATTTTCGAAATAGGTCAAATCGTCCGCCTAAAGTCTGGCGGGCCAAAAATGACAGTTAAATCAGCTGACGGCAAAGACATCTGGGCCTGCCAATGGTTCGACCGTAATGGCAAACTACACAATGACAGCTTCCCCGAAGACATGTTGGATATATTTGTGGTGAAGCGCCATAGTACGGGGTTTGGGGATTAATTTTTACCCCCGAATTAGAAATAATATCTCCATTTAATTTTCCCTTTATCCTGCTTATATATTAGAGCAACACCCCCACCACCCCGCTCATCCCCGAGACGTCGGGGATCCAGTTTGCGCCTCTATTGCAGCCTTTCTCAAATCTGTAAAAAGCTCGCCCTTTGGTAACGGCCAGACAGGGCAGAGGCATATATCCAACCAATGCGGATTTTGTTCTTCTATCAAACGAAGCTTCCACGCGCGGTTCCACTTCTTGATACGGCGCTCTCGTTTAAAGGCTGCATCACGCGTGTCGTGTTCTTCATACCAGACTAACATGTGACATCCGTATTTGGTCGCGAAGCCTGAAAGAATGCCTTGCTTATGTTCCCATGGTCGGCGTTCAATATCATCCGTGTGGCCTGTGTAGAGTGTACCGTTGCGTTGGTTGGCCATTATGTATGTGAAGAACATGTAGTGAACATAAATCAACTTTATAAATGACGCAAATCTCGGGGTAGACTGGTTCCCCGCCTTCGCGGGGATGAGCGGGGTGGGAAAGATAATCCTCGGTTATTACTTTAACGTCATGAATATTTTCAATGCTTTGTTAGAAAAACGCCCTTTTTAATCCACGCCTCTCAAACCTCCTCTATATTTCAAACTGTTCTTTTTTGGATGGACAGGAAGACGTCACCTTCTGCCAAGAGAGACAGCGGGACTGAGCATCTGGGTTGTGCAAATCGCATTCGCGAAAGGCACT
>CAYGSV010000006.1:0-30185 GCA_964352635.1 uncultured Algimonas sp. | reverse complement strand
TTCAACAGAAGGTTGTTAAAGAGGTAGTTAAAAACCACGTAATGATGATGCCTGTAGAAATAGAGTCTGGGGAGCTGAGAGTGGTAGCTAAGTACTTATCTAAGCTGGACTTTTCTTTGATTACGTCTTCTTATACGAAAAACATGATTTTAAAAGGGGCTCGCTATTGCAGTATTCAAGGGAAAATAGCGGCACAATTAAAGTACAATGATTCTGAAGGTAATACGTTTACCGTCTATCAAGTTCCGATACAAAATGAGTGGTTGGGTGAGAACGGGCTTATCAGTCGCGCTGTTGTAGACGGTGTGAGCGTCGATTTGTATGCAGAAAAAGGTTTGTTAGTAGCTATTGCAAAGTCAAATAGATAAAACGAACTAGATGGAATCTTTATTGGATACAATCTCAACCTGTATGGGTTTTACTGAGTCCATATGAATATCTCTTTGCGGAAAGGCAATGCTAATTTTAGCTCTCTTAAAGGTGTCATCAATTACAAAGCGCAGCTGACTCTCGACAACTCGTTTTGTGAGTGGGCTAGATGCTTTCATCCAGAATAGTCGCTGCTGAAATGAAGCGCGCTTTTTGCAATTCAGCCGATGGTTTTGTGAAATAAACATGAAACCCTCCCTCGCGAGAGATGGGCCAGTTAAAGTTACCCGTAGCGATAGAGGATAAATAGCGCTGCTTGGCGCCTACGCCGATCTCGCCTGAGCCATCGGAGCTCTTTAATTGAAAGGCACCAGCGCCCTGTACGGCGCGAATAACTTCGGCCGAAAGACTTGGGTAAAGCTTTCCATCGTATTTATAAACCATTGGGGCTTTACGAATGATACCATCACCCGTTGGATTGAAACTTGCAAAGCCTTCGCCCGCAGCGGCATTTCCTAGAATTGGCAGCGCTGCGAATGCGCCATTAAACGTCAGAATATTTTCAATTTCTTTTATATTGCCACTTTCATCGATGTTCACATCCCAAGAATATGTGAACCCTGTTGATTTCGTTGGTGCGCTATGTGTGGTTTCGGGAACTAGAAAAAAACCAGCCACGACATTTGAACGGAAAAAGGCTTGAGCCAAGATCTCATCATGCGGGGTTAGTTGAGAGAGGACTTCAATTTTCCCGCTAGCGGATGGGTTGCTTTCTAAAACAGAAATCATGTTTTCAGGTGATGTTCGGTCAGGTTCTGAAAAGATGATATCATAACCTATCACAGCCGCGCCAGCTTCTGTTAGCCGGTCATTGAGTTTGGCCACTATTGTTCTTGGCCAAGGCCATTGGCCAATTTCCTCTAAACTCGCATTGTCGATATCAATTATTCTTACGGGGACTTGCGGTAAGTATTCCCTGGGTTTCCAAGTCTGATACCTATCAAAAAGAAGATTGCCGAGCTGCTCGACCATTTTAGGTTTTGCCGTGTTGGCGAGGTAAAACCCAAATATACAAATGAGCCCTATCATAGTTGGAATTAAGATTTTTTTCCGCTTCGAAGAGATTTTCAATTTATCTTGGAAGCGGCTTAACATTTAGAGTCTCGTATAAAGTCTATCTGCATGTGATGGAGTTGATTGATTAAGGCACGTTTTAAACGGCACCATAAGCGAGCATCGCACTTGCGACTTTATCAAAGCCCGCGATATTCGCACCTTTGAAATAATCAACGGTTCCATTTTTACGCATCCCTTTATCGACACATTGTGAATGAATGCTCAAGATGATTTTTTTGAGGTGGGCATCGACCTCTTCACGCGACCAACTCATGCGTAAGCTGTTCTGGCTCATTTCGAGGCCGGAGACAGCTACGCCGCCTGCATTCGCAGCCTTTGACGGTGCATGCATAATCCCAGCCTCTCTGATGATGTCAATAGCATCAGGGTCTGTTGGCATATTAGCCCCTTCAGATATTGCCATACAGCCTGTTTTTACGAGGGCTCTCGCATCATCCGCTACGATTTCATTTTGCGTTGCGCAGGGGAAAGCGAGTTCTCCTGGAAGGGCCCATGGGCGATTGCCTTCGTAAAATTTGACACCAATCCCGTCAACGCATTCAGACATTCGGCCACCACGGTCATTTTTTAAAGCCATTATCCATTTCAAGTCATCGGATGATAAGCCTTCTTCTGCGTAAATTGTGCCCGAGCTGTCTGACATCGAACAGACTTTTGCCCCTAATTCCATGAGTTTTTCGGCGCAAAACTGTGCGACATTCCCAGACCCAGAGATAAGACATGTTTTGTCTTTTAAACTATCTTTCTGAGTGCCGAGCATAGCTTCCATCATATAAACAACGCCGTAACCTGTAGCCTCAGGACGAATACGAGACCCCCCAAATTCAATTCCTTTGCCAGTGAGAACACCTTCGAAACTATCTTTGAGGCGTTTAAATTGACCAAACATGTAACCAACTTCTCGACCCCCAACACCAATGTCTCCTGCGGGTACGTCTGTGAATTGTCCGATATATTTCGAGAGTTCCGTCATGAAAGCTTGGCAAAACCGCATGATTTCTCGATCTGATTTTCCCTTTGGATTAAAGTCAGCCCCGCCTTTACCACCGCCAAGAGGTAGACCCGTCAGGCTGTTCTTAAATACTTGTTCAAAGGCTAGAAACTTTAATACAGATTGGGTAACAGTCGGATGGAAGCGAATGCCGCCTTTATAAGGGCCAATGGCATTGTTTTGTTGGACTCTGTAGCCTCTATTGACGCGGATATTGCCTGCATCATCTTCCCAAACGACACGAAAAGAAACAATACGATCCGGTTCTGTCATGCGTTCTAAAATACGCATCTTGTGCATGCGTTCATTATCTTTTATATAAGGCACGATATCCATCGCGACTTCTTGAACAGCTTGATGAAATTCAGTTTCGCCCGGGTTGCGAGCTATTACGCCACCCATAAATTTTGCTAGGTCTTTATCTTTAATCTCGCTCATTGTTTCCCCCGTAAAACCTGCATTTGGTAGAATGCAATTAATTTATACTAGAGGCCAAGTAGTATTTTAGACTAATAAAAAATATATTTTTTAATTACCCCATCCGCTTTGTTGTAAAACGTCTTCAATAATTTTTGGATCGTTTTTAAAGAATTCTTTGAGTGCCAAGATTTCTTTCTGCGCTGCCTCGTCTTGTCCGAGCACTTTGCGAGCCCTTAATAATCTTACCCAACCATTAGGGTCGTTTGGATTTTCAGCTAATTTATTTGAAAGTCCCTCTACCATGCCCTGTATCATGGCAGCCCTATCATCAGGAGCCATCTCGGCAGCTGCCTCGACATCTTCTCGCGTTGGTCCAGGTTGCACAATTCTTGGCGTAGTTTGTTGCGCTGCAAAGGCGCGCGCACTTTCAAGTTCAGCCGCGATTTCAGGGTTACTATCTGTTAGGAGTAGCGTTTTTTCATATGCGAGAAAAGCCTCTTCATATCGGCCGAGCGTCATTAAGCTACGCGCATAAAGACCCCATCGTTGTGGGTTTTGGTCGCCTGCTTGTAATTTCTTCTCGAGCCCCACAACGAGGTCTGCCATTGAGGCGTTATTTTCATGTTGAACATCGGGTGCGTTTTGGGAAAGGGCTTGTGGCGCCGATAATACGGGGCGCTCGTTTGATTTTGAGAACGCAAGGTTCGGGGAGCCGATAAAGCTATAAGTCCCGAAGGTGCCAGCAATTAACGCGATAAATATTATGCTAAGCCAGATTAGCGGTGTTTTTTTATTCAGGTTTAAGGCTTGAGTTCCGCTCAAAATTAAACGTTTTTCAAGATTAGTTTTCTGTTGTGCCAGTGATGCTGGGTCGTCCTCACCCGCGACTATTACGCTATCAATATTTTTGAGTACATTTCGATAGGCGGAAATTTCATTTTTCTGTGTCTTATGCACATCATCTTCTATCGATGATTTTACATAAAAAGGCATTGCAATATAGGCGAAAACAGCAACACAGAGTCCAAAGGTAATAATCCAAATCATGGCTTTTCTTCCAGAAGACGTCCTAGTGTCTTTTGGTCTTCATTAGATAGCGTTTCGGGTAGTATAGGGTTTGTATCTTTGCGTCGTGCGACTATTAAAAACCACAATCCCATCACAATAATAACTAATCCTGGTGTGAACCAAAGCAAGTAAGTGTTATTCTGAAATGGAGGTTTTAAGAGGACATAATCACCATATCGAGACCGCATATAGTCAATTATTTCTGCATCACTATCGCCTGATGCTATCCGTTCACGAACCAGTATTCGCATATCTTTTGCTAAAGAGGCCTCAGATTCTTCAATCGATTGGTTTTGACAGACGACACAGCGCAAAGATCGACCAACCTCACGCGCACGATTTTCAACTTCATCAGGCGTAGGGCCAGTTTGTGCAAAGGACAAAGTGGATGCAAAGAGGAGGCATATAATGAAAAAAAATCTCACCCTTCTGCCTCCAAGTCCCAGATGATGGGCTTTAAAACATCTTCCCAAACAGCATCCGTAATTATTCCGACATGCTTATAACGAATTCGCCCTGCTTTATCGACAATAAAACTTTCTGGAGCCCCCGTCACGCCCAGATCTATGGCGAGGCGGCTCTCACCGTCAAAGAGAATAACGTTGTAAGGGTTTCCGTTTTTCTCTAGCCAGTTTTGCCCTTTTTCCCGCGTATCTCGCCAGTCTATGCCCACGAGTTTTATTGCCTTTGATCGTGATAACTCCATTAGTTTCGGGTGCTCAACTTCACAGGCAATACACCAAGACCCAAAGACATTTATCAATGATATGTCCCCCAAGAACATATCCTGGGTCAGTACACTGTCAGGATTATACAAATCTGTCAGTTCAAAATTTGGAACGGGACGATCAATCATTTCAGACGGAAGTATTTTAGGATCGCGCGTTAGTCCGAAGCCGAAAAAAATGACTAAGACAAGCAGCCCTAAAAGCGGCCATAAAGCTTGAAAGTAGCGGGTCATAATGCGTCAGCTGCTTGAGGGCTCGGAATGAAATCCGCGCTCTTTAACCGAAGACGTCTATCTAATAATGAGATGAAACCAGATAGTGCCATTAATAGAGCCCCAATCCAAATCCAAATAACGAAGGGGTGATGATACACTCTGACAACCCATCCTCGATTATCATCCCCCTCGCCAACCGCCGCGAAAAGGGTGTGGCCAAGACTAAGATGCAGACCAGCTTCGGCGGTAATCATCTCACGCACAGGGTAAAAACGTCGTTCTGAATAAACCTGTGAGATGTTTTCGCCCTTATTGGTAATTAAAATATTTCCACCTAAAAATTGATAATTCTCTCGACTGCCTGGCGTTATGTCCAAAAGTGTGAATTCATAATGCCCCAGTGATATAGTCTCACCAATTTTAATTTCTTGTATATCGCTATCTGCCCAGACAGACATGGATGTGACACCGGCTGCGAAAATAGCCATCCCTAAGTGTGCGCCGATAAAACCGAATGTCGCTGCAGGTTGAGCGCGGAGTAGCCTCCAATTTTCTGATAAGGACACCTCGCCCCAACGTATTTTTTTACCAATAGCTGCAAGTGTTCCTAAGGCCAGTAGGGCGGCAAGCCCCAAGGATAAACCGCCTAATGCAGACTTACCAAAGAGCCCAAACAGCACGGCGATTATGATGAAGGCTGCAAAGCCTTTTCGAAAAACCTTTTTATAATTAGATAGGCTATCGTTTCGCCACTTTAGTAAGGGGCCGATGGCCATGAACACTAACAAGAGCGACATAATTGGCGCAAAAGTCATATCAAAATACGGGGCGCCGACCGATATTTTTTCTTGTGTTATGGCGTCGATGATTAGCGGGTAAAATGTCCCCAAAAAAACGGTTAATGTCGCCGCAATCAACAGTAAATTATTTATAACGAGGGCGCCGTCTTTAGAAACTAGACTTAGAGGAGAGCGATTGCGTAATGTGCTAGCGCGCAAAGCATAGAGGGCAAGAGCCCCACCAATAGTTGTTGCTAACAAAGCTAAAATAAACACACCTCTCGCTGGATCAACTGCAAATGAATGTACGCTTACTAAAACGCCTGAACGCACGACAAATGTACCTATAAGACTCAGCGAGAACGCTGTGATGGAAAGTAAAATTGTCCAACTGGCCATTTTATGTCGTATCCCCAGAACCATGATGGAGTGGAGTAAGGCCGTGGCCGCCAACCACGGCATGAAAGATACATTTTCAACAGGATCCCACATCCACCAGCCGCCCCAGCCTAATTCATAATAAGCCCAAAAACTACCAATCGTGATGCCAATCGTGAGAAAGCTCCAAGCAATCAGAACCCAAGGGCGAAGCCACTTTGCCCAGACGGCATCTACCCGACCTTCTATTAAGGCCGCAACAGCGAAGGCAAAAGGAATAGAAAGGCCTACATAGCCCAAATATAAAAAGGGCGGATGAATAGCGAGCCCAGGATCCTGGAGGAGGGGATTCAAACCTTGCCCGTCAATTGGAAGCGGATCTAAACGCGCAAATGGATTAGAGGTAAAAAGAATAAAGGCTAAAAAGCCAAAACTCAAAAATCCTTGAATGGCTACAGAGCGTGCCTTGAGTGACAAAGGTAGGTTTCTTCCTAAAACTGGTACCAAAGCACCGTAAATGGCCAGAATTAAAACCCACAGAAGTATAGAACCCTCGTGGTTCGCCCAGACACCGGAAATTTTGAAAATTAAGGGGGTTTGTGAATGTGAATGTAATGCGGCTAATTTTACGCTGAAATCCGAATGGACAAAAATTGCTGTCAAAGCGATAAATGAAAAGGCGATTAAGAATAGCTGCGCTAAGGCGGCGCGGTCGGCAAAAACCATTAAACGTATATCATTGCGCTGCGCCCCAATCATAGGAATAACGCACTGTAATATTGACACGATGAAAGCCAATATAAGCGCAATATGGCCAAGCTCTGCAATCATGCGAAGAAATCCGTCAGCGGTAAAAGATCAAATGTTTAGCAATCGGGGTAATTGGGGTTTTGTGGAGAACAATCGAAGGGTTGACCGTTAGGGGATCCTGCATCATCATTACCGAGGTCGGTTGGCCATTGCAGATCCGTTTCGGGATTGAAAAACTCAATATCCTGACGATCACCTGACTCATTACCGTTGGCTGAAAATCTTATATCCAAAACAAATGGTTTATAACTAGGGCCACCAGTGGGTTGTGTTCTTAATTTGTCATGGAAGATATTTGTATCCCTCGATGATAGCTCAAAGGGACGACTAGGCGGAGTGTTTTTATCCGCGACAAAAACAGCCATTCCACTTTTTTTAACAATCACTGTGTTTCCAGCAGAAGTAACAGATATTTCGCCGCGTTTATTATTTGACGTACTGTTTTTTCCAGGGCCTCGAAGGACGAAAAGCGTCGCATTTTCAGTATCAACTTGAGCGCTTTCTGGAAGCACACCCGCATTTTGGGCCATTTCAATGGCTTCTGGGCCAATAAGGCCTTCGACCATGGTGCCTCTAATGCCCATTGAGGCAATCGGTGTTTCAATTGAGACGCTATCAGGGCCAGACTTTGAGATATTACCAGACATAAATCTGAACATACCTTTTTGCACACTTGCTGACATTGAGTTGGTGTCTTTTGTTGGGTCATAGACGAATTTATCAATCGTCAAATTGCAATCAGGCCCAACTGTAAATACTGTTTGGTCTTTAAGTAAGACTTGAAGGCTGCCGACTTCGTTAGACTTGACAACATCGCCTAATAAAACAGGCTCTTTAATTACAGCTTGCTTCGCTTGCTGTTCACCACTTTGAATCGTCACATCACCTTTAACAGCCGAGTTGACGCCAATGGACTCATTGGTGGCATAAGCCGTTGAGTGAGCAAAGCTAACAATAGAAAAAGCACTAAGGAGGAGGGCGGTTTTTTGAATTTTCAGCATCTATCTTCTCCTAAAAATCCAAAGCGAGTTTGAGCTCGCCACCAAAGTTTTCATAGTCATAAATTGAAATATTAGAATTATAATCTGTGTAATTAAGACCAGTCTCTAAATATAGGCGTGATAATTCTGGCTTAGATTCAAGTCCGAATAATTGGCCGATTTTATTCACGGATGCACCAAGACCAAGTCGGCCTGAAATTTGGTTGTCACTGCGGTCTGTTGGGATTGTGCCAAACTGATCGAGCCCATCAAAGTTTAAATTGCGGTAGCGTGCTTTGCCTTTGACATATAACCCATTCTCAAAGCCTTTGAAGATTGTGCCTCCTAGGTTGAAACCGCCATACGCCAAAGCGTTTTGCGTAGCATTTTTATCTTCATAACCCGCTGAAAGCCCATAATTTAGGCTATCATCCACGCGAGTGTATAGATTTGTGCTGAGCATAGATCTGTGACCAGAACGAAAACGCTCATCATTGTTAAAAGATATTGCTTCGAAATCTTGGTAATAATGTGCACCCGTCAATGTAAGGCGTGTATTTTCTGAGACCATAGCGCCAATACTGAGCTTGGGACCCATTTGCGTAAGGTATTTGTCCCCACTGAGATAAACATTGTCAAAATCAATATCTGCTTCCCAGAATAAATTAGAGGTTTTACCCGCGACGCCTAGGCTTGCGCCTAATACATCGTAATCGGAGGTGCTAAATGTGCTATGTCTGCGTGTTTGCCCTCTAGCACCGAGGTTTAATTTTAATCCTGCTTTTTTTGAAATGGGAACAGAAACTTGAACAGCGGCGTTGGCAAAGGCAGATGTGTCACTTTCATCAGCAAATTCTATAATGGAATCAAATAAAGCATTGCCTGCGTTATTATCCGTTCGAACACCGAGCTCTAAAACACCAGATATTTCTACATCATTGGATTTGGGTTGCGATGGACCTGATCTGTAACGATCAACAGTTTTCTGATCGGCAGCCGTTAGTGGGCGTTTGTCGAGGATATCGAATTCACGCATAGCTGACTCTTTGTCGTCGAGTTCATAAAGAACAATAGCGTAAAACAAGCGAGCAGAATCCCAGTTTGGTTGGGAGAATAGCATGCCCTCAAGTGCACCTGCCGCGCTTAACAGGTCTCCAGCGGCGGCCTGCTGCTTTGCATAATTTAGTTTGAGTTCATTATCATCAGGATTTTCATAAACCTGTTCGAAGCTAATTTCAGGCCCGTCATACTCTAATGTCGTAGCTGAACTTTTAAAACATGGAAGCGTTAACCCTGCTAAAACCAGCGTTGTCACGCGTATATTTTTATGTAGTTTTTTCATTGAGCCCCTCACCCTTATTTTGTTCATATCAGAGAAGACTCGCGGCTAACACCCTTTTAAAGATTTTTTTGTAGAGACTTGAATCCGTCGATTGTGATAGCTTTGTCACATTGACTTAGTGCTCCGCCATTTACCTCAAAGTACCTTATTAAGCACAAGCTGATGCCGTCACGAAATTCTACTCGGTTTAAGTTTGTCGCCTGAATTTTTGGAGTGTGTTTCTTGAGATTAGATGGCGTCTATAATTGAAATGGTTGTAGATTTGGTTACAACCAGAAAGAAGCTTCTGTGCATTTCCCACCGATCTAAATCTTTGCGATTTTCGTTCTCTTCTGCGTATCGGAACGTGTGAGCATCCGGTGCGATTATTCTTTCGACCTCCAACGTCTTGCAGGTCTTTCAAGCCCAAAAGTCTGAGAGCGAATCAGTAAGACCCAAGCTTATCGACCCACCTGCGAATAGTTTCATAGGACATATCAATGCCGCGTTCGAGCATAAGCTCTTCAACATCTCGAAAGCTCAGATTGAAAAGGAAATACATCCAAACGGCACTCAAGCGCATATCGTTAGCCCAAATCGCAAGAGAGACACTAAATTGCGGTTTTAAGGGGGGTAATTAGAAGGAATTACAGGTTTCAGGAACGTTTAGGGAGTCTAAAGAGATAAATTAGTGGTGCACACACGGACTCGAACCGCGGACCTCTTGATTGCAAATCTTGCTCTCTATTTCGGATTTAATGCACCGCATTACTCTAAAGTGCACTAAGTTACTGTATTTATTTAGTTTTTAAAATGCTATAATCACCCCATAGCACGGGGCTATGCGCAATATCACCCGCAATTGGTCCCTGTCAGGACCAATGTGTTCGGATGGCGATATGGCAATAGGAAAGATAACATCAAGATCAGTGGCGCGCTTTAAAGGCAAGCCCGGTAAAGAGAACTGTTTGTGGTATACTGAGATTAAAGGCTTTGGGATGCGTGTCCAACCCTCTGGGAGGAGGTCTTACATATATAAATTCAGAACACCAGACGGGCGCCGCAGAAATCGAAAAATTGGTGATGAGTCCGCTCTGACGGCAGAAGCAGCTCGCCGAGCTGTGACCGTTTGGGTCACGAATAAAGCACAGGGCAAACCTATTTTGAATGCGAAGCCTGTTGTTCAATCTATCACTCTAAGAACTCTGTGTGATCTTTATATCGAGGACTATGCCAAGCTTCATAAGAAGCCCAAGAGCCTTGAAGAAGACAGCCGTTATATTGAACGGGATATTAAACCCGCTCTTGGTCACAAAGCCCTTAGTGAAATTGGCTTAAAAGATATCGTCAGGCTTAAGGGTGATTTTGCTGAGACGCCTGTGAAAGCCAATCGGGTTTTGGCGCTGCTGTCCAAGATATTCAATCTGGCGGAAGAGTGGGAGTATCGCTAGCCAAATACAAACCCAACGCGCCACATCCGTAAGTTCAAGGAAGAACCTCGCAAGCGATATCTGAAGCCCGAGGAACTGGAGCGCCTTGAACACGTCATGAAAGATGCGGAGGTTAATGACTGGATATCACAAGCCCGTTATAGATGCGATCCGCGTCCTGCAGATGACAGGCGCCCGTCTCAGGGAAGTCCTAAACATGGAATGGAGCTTTGTTGATTTGCCTAATGGGCAAGTTTACCTTCAGATTCTGAAACGGGAGAAAAGACGGTCTTCCTTAGCAATCAGGCTAGGCGCTATATTGCTGAGATAGAGCGCAAGCCCGATAACCCTTACGTCTTTCCAGGGCAACGCACAGGCGCGCAGCTTATCATACCCAAAAGCCATGGCGGATTATCAGAGAACGGGCCCAGCTTAATGATGTTCGTCTTCATAATCTACGCCATACCTATGCCAGCCTTGCTGTCGCGCAGAACTTATCGCTTCCAATTGTTGGTATACTTCTCGGGCACAAGAGCTCTAAGTCAACCGAGCGTTATGCCCATTTATCTGATGTCATGATTGCAGCAGCTAAAAAAGTGGGAGAGTGACTAAAACCCAAATGAAACAAGCAGACGTTCGGTAATAATTTTAGTGTCTAATTCTTTTTTTAAGTCTAGCCATTGAACTGGTAATCTATATTGGCTCAATTTTATTGTTCGAAAAGGGCCATAACGCCATTGGTCAGAAAATGAGTCATATAAGAAATTGAAGCTTCAAGCTCGTCGGGGCCTAATTCATTCGCGGAAATTCTTCTTGCCAAGCCTGTCATCCGCCAATTTAGGCCGGTGTTTTTTTATCGGATATCTAAACGCGGCCCGCATCGGATATTACCGAGCTCTGTGATACTACTGTGCCGACGACTACTAATGCTCTTAGAAACTTAGAGAGTCTTGGAGTTGTGCGCGAAATCACAGGGAAAGAGAGAGAGGGCGGATTTACGCTTACGCGTAATATTTAGACATTTTAGATGAAGGGACTGACCCTATTAATTAGACGTTCTTGGTGATATTGTAGAGAATTAATGACTTCTGCCTTGGGGGGTAACGAACCTTAGCATTCAAGCAATTTTTTTAAAAATTTCGTGGATTTAAAAAGTTCGTCCAAACTTGAAAAATACTCTCAACTCATCATTGTTACCATATGCCGAGCCTAAAAAGACAGGGCCCAGTGGCGTATCTGCGCCAAGATATAATGATCCTGACACCGTCGTCGCATTGTCTGTTAGTTCAAAGAAATCTAAAGGAAAATAGGCAACTTCACCAATCGCCCCAGCATACAAAGGAACCTCGAAAATATTACCGACAGCATTTAACCGTTTAAACAGTTCGACAGATCCAAATGTGAACTCTGTTAATGGAATTGAGTTATCACCAAACGAAGCCAATTGGCGAAACCCACCCAGCTGAAATATATCAGCACTTACTAAATTAGGATTTCGATCATCAATTTGACCATATCGACCATTTAACAAAACGCCAACATCAGACACATTGAAAGCGGCAAGCCATGACGCCTCAAACTTGTCACTACTTTGTTGGTCACCGTTTAACTCAATAATGCGCTGAGCCCTAAAACGCGTACGTTGACCCGATGACGGCCAATCATTTCTGTCAAGCGTATCACTGGAAAAATAAAGTCCTACCCCAGCATATTGACTTTTAACTGTTTGGAAATCCTCAATGATAGAGACGATGTCGTTTACTTTAGAGTCACGAACTTCAGCTTCAAGGGCGATTATTCCCCATTTTCCAAATTCTCTTCCAACCCGTGCTCTGGCACCAAATTGCCTATCCCAGAAATCGCCAATACGTTCATCAAACAAGACAAACTTATTACGGTTCCAGCGGGCATATAATTCGGGCTGAATAAAGAAACGTCCATCGGATCCAAACGGCTGATAAAGTTCTGCGCTTACGCCTAGATTTGTGCCGAGTTCCGCAGACAGACTTATGTCCCCGCCATGCGAGGACAAAGGTCTTCTCGTCAGTCGGGCTAAAACAGAATAGCTAGAATCACCATCAAAGTCATTTGTGGCGTTTAAACCCACCTGCAACAAATTACGCCCGAGCGTATTCTCTTTTACCGTCAAGACGGCTTCACCGTTGGAGTGCCCTAAATCGACTTCACCGAACCCGCCAAAAGATGCAAGATCCCGCAAACGGCGGTTTTGAATTTTGGCGTCTTCTTTGTGCCCTTCGCCCTGTTGATAACGATTTCGAATAAGCGCATCTGACAGTAATGACTTGTTTACGATTTTTATTGTCTCGCCCAATGAGGCTTTTTCAAACGTCATATTTTTGCGCTTTGATGGGGCAGCTAGCGCTTTGATCGCTAGCAACTCAGCCCTATGCGTTAGGGCAACGTCATAGCCTGCGACTAAACCTTCTGCGGCGCGGGTGTAAGCTGCGGTCTCAATATCAATGGAATTAGGGCGTATTAAGAGGTCCCTTTCTTTAAGATGACTCAGGTCTCTTTGCAGGCTCCGCCAAACGACAATCGTTGTTATCTGCTGTGCTGTGGCCGCTATAGAAATGTCAGACGTGGGTTTTGACGGTGCGTTAGAAACATCCATTGCGATAATTATGTCTGCGCCCATGTCTTGAGCAATCTTCACAGGGAGCGTCGAGGCTATTCCGCCATCGACATAAAACCGACCGTCAATCTCGCGCGGAGAAAACACGCCAGGGACAGCCATACTCGCAAGGGTGGCTTCAACCAAGTCGCCGCGTTCAAATGCTGTCGTCTCACCTGTTTCCAAATCAGCTGCGATGGCTCGAAAAGGTATTTCTAAATCATCGAAATTAATATCCTGAGGTATATCAGATAGGATATTACGATAAAGTGATTTCAACCCTTGCATAGAGTTGATACCGCCTGGAAGTTTTAGACCATCCTTGCTCAGACCTGCAATATTGCCTGAGAAATATACTTCCTCACGCTCTTTCTCGATAAATGATTTATCACGACGGGGGGATGAGCCCCTGAAAATCTCTCCCCAGTCATTGTCGGTTAAAATCTCTCCAATTTCATCGCCGCTATAGCCGGCCGCATATAAAGACCCCACGACAGCCCCCATACTGGTCCCCGTAACGCAATGTACGGGTATGCCTAACTCATCTAAAAGCTTAATAGCACCAACTTGAGTGCTAGCCTTTGCGCCGCCACCACTAAGAACAAGCCCAACATCAAGCCCGTCACCATCCTCAAAATCACAACAAAATGCCGTAACTGGGAAAAATGTTATAATTAGGAGTAAGTAGATAATAAATCGAAGGTACATTTGCGGCTCTTAAAAAATATAGAATGACACACTCATCCCAAATTATGCATCATTCAAAGTCCAGAATGTCTCCGGGTTTGCATTCTAAATATTCACATATGCGTGCGAGCGTTTGGAACCGAACGCCTTTGACCTTACCAGATTTAAGTTGAGATAAATTTGCCTCAGTTATCCCGATATATGCGGCAAGCTCTTTAGATTTTATCTTTCGCCTAGCCAGCATGATATCAAGGGTGACGATTATTTCACCTTTGTTCGTATCAAATTCGGTCATTAAATAAACTGCTTGTTGTCAGTGTCGATTTCACGGGCTTCATTCATTGCGGTTGAGAGTAACAGCAATACAAATCCGGCAATCAATGCCACTAAAGTAGGGTCAAGAACCATCAAGTTAAATTCTTTTTGTAACTCAGGCGGCAGGTTTTTTGTTATCAACCAGGGTGAGAAGTTATCAAGAAATAAGCCTAAATAAAAGAGCACCAAACCTCGCCCTAGATGTTTCAAAGTCCTCGCAACGCCTGCCTCAAAAAATCCTTCGCGATAGGCTATTCTCAGAAACCTATTTGCCGTGAGTGCGATCAATAACATTGAGCCTATAAACAGACCTGTACTAAACATACCTCCGATTAATTGTAACGGGGTCAGAGGCGCATTAACAACAAGATCGACATCTACTTCAGCGTAGTCAAAAACCATTGCTGTGTGCCCTAACCAAGCGGATGCCCACATGATGACATAAACAAGACTATAAAATGCGGCCGTTATTAGCGCCGTTATCCGCAAAGGCCCTGAAAAGCGCCAAATACCAGTTCTCTTCATAATAAATTTTCCTTAAAGAACAATTTATTACTGTTTTATAATAATATATTGCCTTGTAATAACATTTTCTTACTCATATTTGGAAAATTAAGCAAGCCTAGTGATAGGCTTCGCTGCACAACAGAATATTTCTAAATCTAAACTCTATAAGGGCAAACCATGATAGTCAGAACTATCTCGATAACTGCGAGCACAATACTTATGTTCATGACCCACCAATCAAGTGTGGCAGAAGACTTTAAAACACTTCTTGAATCTAGGAATGCCGAAACTGGTATTGCTGATGTTATGCCCACAGACGTTCCTTACCAGCACATTGTGACCGTCCATGAGGTTAATGAAGAGGGCGATGACGTCATAGAGTACAATGGAAGCTATAAGCTAAATCCATTGGCGAATGCAGGTGGGCGGATTACTTTTGTTAATGACAATAATAGTTTTTCTGAAAGCATTCTGGAAGACATAAAAGTATTGAACGAAGATTATACACTATCAGACATTGCTGATAATTTTTGGTGTCCAGGCGAGAAAGATCAGGCATTCAATGAAATTCTTACAGCCAATGACACTCAAATCCTACAGGAGACTGATAAGTTTGTTGTTCTCAAAGTAGGTACAAAAACTATGTTGAAAACTATTTTCAGTGAAGATGAAAATGACCTACCCAGTAAACTCCGCAAAAGAATAAATGCACAACTGACTTTGTCTAAACCAGATTTAAATATTCGAAATATCCGGATGGAACTATTGAAGCCGACTAAAATTAAGATTGCGGCGAAAATCCAAAAATTTAAAATTGATATGAAATGTCAGATGGCTCCGAATGACGCTCCTTATATTGCCGAAACAAAAACGGATATTGTGGGAAAAGTGTTCGGTACTGAATTTAGATCACTGACAAAAACATCGATTTCTCATTTAGAGCTCAGTTACTAGCCATGGTCTATTCTTTCGAATTGGTTTTTTCCCTAATTTTATCCATCGGTAATTACTCCATAATGTATTGGGTTTTACTTAAAATTATGGGCCCAAATAGCCCTTCTTAAATCTTCCACAACCCCTGCCGTAATTACCAAAACATAGGTTTAGAATAACAGGCTAGGTCCGTCTGTGCCTCTCTAAATAAACACTCATTGGAAGAATTAGCGTGTTTCTTACCATGAACTCTTCAATCTCTTTTCTTAAATCAAGGATTAAAAATTGATTTGTTTCAAATGTAAATTTTCAAAATCTATTCTAATGCTAACAACAATTTTCATCACAGCTTGCGGCGGATCATCGCCAATCCCTACACCTATCAACCCCCAAAATCCAGCTCAATCCATTCCTGACGGTGTTTGGATTCAAAAAGGTTTTGGTAGAGCTATGGATGTCACTGGCGCATCCCTCCGACTATATGATTATACACGTGAAACCTGTTTAATTAATAGCAGCCCGACTCAGAACGAACTTTTAGAGCTTATAAATATAGAGTCTGTAAGCTCCGATAAATTTATTGCGACTGAGGATTCTGGCAGTTTAGTATTCTCGAAACGTGAGGCCTTGCCGCCAGCATGTATGGATGATCGTTTGATTGAGGAAGATGGGCCTGTAGCAACGCTTCGTCACTTGATAAGTAACTTTAATGATTATTACCCTTTTTTCGAAGCACGCGGAATAACCAATTGGAGTGAACGTGTGAGAAATGCTGAACTAAATGTCAATGATCAAACATCTAACGAAGAACTTCTGAATGAATTGATAGAGCTATTGTCTGGCTTAGATGATTTTCATGTCACAATTGGTGATGATTCGACGTTCGAATTTTCCCCTGGTAACGGGGAAGGAAAGTTGGAAGATATTCTTGTCACGGGTTTTGAAAATCAATCGGAATTTACAGATATAACCGAATATGTAGATACACAATTCCAACGCCTTGAAAGCATCCGAAATAGCTATTTCGATGATGGCACATTAACAATGGCTGGTGGTGAAGATCAAAATGTTTTTCAATGGGCGACAATTGGTAATGGTCGGGTTGGCTATCTTGAAGTTAACAGTATGGGCGGAATAACTGCGAACAGTGACGAAAATGATGTTATGGCGACTGAAGAATTGATGGATCAGATTCTCACTGATTTTGCGAATACTGAAGCTTTGATTGTTAATGTATCTGTGAATGGCGGAGGAGACCTATCCGTTGCTGACGCAATCGCGAATAGGTTCACGACCGAGACTCTAAGTGTAAGTTCTTATGACACCATTAGTTATGATGACTCGTCCATGCCGCAACGCACGGATTTAGTTCATCGCGACATAAACCCAACAGAACGCGTATCTTATGATAACCCAATCGCAACGATTTCGGGCCCTAACACTTTTAGTGCCGCAGAGCATTTTTTATTATCGATGCGTGCCCTGAAACACTCTGTTTGTTTTATAGGTGAACCATCAGACGGGATTCTCTCCGCCTTACTGGAGAAACCACTTCCAATCGAAGATCTAAAATTAAGTCTCACAAATATGATAGTTTATGATCATACAGGGCAAAATTTTGAAGCCATAGGTATACCTGTTGATATAGAAGCTGTGACATTTGAACTTGCAAATTCCGACACGGAGCGAAGTGCGGCTATTGATGCAGCCTTGATAGCTCTCGGTTTTGGAGATTTGGCCAATAGTAGTTCACAAGCAGATGATTGCTCCTTAATGGATGCTCGAACGCGGCTTGAACTTAGCGCGCCTTAATCGGGAAGTGCTGGCATTCGTTCGGAATGTCAGCACAGACATGATTTGATCTCAAGTCTAATTTCCGCAATATGGATTTGTCTACTCCAAAGCTCTGTTTCAACTCGGATTCATGGCTAAGGAGGGGTGTAGGTGGTTAGAAATTCAGAGTAACATGATGTCTTGCTATTAACTGCAAAAAAAGAAAGTCAGAAGGCTTACTTGTTGGAACCTAGGTGCCCTATATTTACATCGGTCTAAATTGTTGAGATGGTAGATTTGTGAAATCTCGTAGAGACCAACTATGAACATTGCCCTTGACTTGCCAAAGAGCTTTTATCCCTTAAGAGGTGACTAATGTTATTCGCGGATGTTGCGTTGCGCTATACAACATTGGGCTTGCTCTTTGGGCTCGCAATTCTAGTCGCTCGTGACGAAAGGCAATCCACGTCAGGGTGCCTCCTTATCGGATTGTGTATTTCTCTCATGGCGCTCATGATTAGTTGGACGCCCGCTGCGCTTGACGTGCCAGGCCCTGTTCGTTTTATGGCCCGCATAATCGACATGCCTAACACTGTTTTAGCGTGGTTATTTCTGAAATCTATCATGGATGACCGGTTTAAACTGGATGCCAAGCATATCTTTGCCGCTATGCTCTATTGTGCCGGATACGCTATAATATGGTTCAACCACTATAAGGTGACATCAATCGGTGAACCTTGGATAGCGGTCGCGGTAAACATCTATGCGCTTTTATTATTTGCTCACCTTGTCTATCTAATCATTAGAGATTGGCGAGGAGACGTCATCGAAGAAAGGCGCAAGGCGCGTTTGGCATTTGTTGTTATTACGACGTGCTTAGTTAGTTTTCTGATTTTGTCCGAACTGACATTAGACAGTCTTGGTAGGCCAACGCTAAATGCCCTTAAAGTGGGTGTCACCTTGCTGCTCGCTTTATCAGGCTATGTGTGGTTTTTACAAATTCGTCCAAATCATATTGCGTTTGCATCGTATACGCCAAACTCTCAACCGTTAGAGTTTTCGGAGCAAGAACAGAAAATCGTTCACGCGCTTGATGTGGAACTGGAGGAGAAACAGGCTTGGTCTGAACCGAGATTGACCATCAATACTTTGGCAAAGCGTATTGGTGTCGGAGAACACGTCCTACGCAAATTCATTAACATTCGCTTAGGCTATCGAAATTTCTCGCAATACCTCCGAGGCTATCGTCTGGCCTATGCCAAAATGCTTTTGGCCGATCCCGCAAAACGAGACCATCAAATATTAGAGATCGCACTGGATTGCGGATTTAACTCTATCTCGACCTTCAACCGTGTGTTCAAAGAGGCGGAAGGTCAATCCCCTAAAGAGTTTCGTCAGCAGGCCCTGTCAAATATCTAAGCTGCACCTTTTAACTTTGGGCAGGATTATCTCGATTTTGGGCAGACCTGTTTGACGCGTCTATGTAAAACAGAAACACCAAAGAAACGTGGGAGGTGGGATTGGCAAAATGGTATAGCAAAGAAAAGACAATAACGTTGCTGCAGCGTTTTGGAATCCTCATTTGCACGATGAGTTTGGCGGCTTGCGCTTCTGGACAGGATATCTCGACAACAGAGCCAAGCTGGCAGGACAAAATCGAAGAACGCGCTAAGACGGAATTAACGCGTGAAGGATTGCCGTCCCTTCAAATTGCGATTGGTCTTAGAGGGGAGATCATTTATGATAATGCTTTCGGGTTTGCAGACATTGAGTCTCGAAAGCGCGCCTTAGGCAATACCCAGTATCGAATTGCTTCAATCTCGAAATGGCTGACTGGAACAGCTACGTTCAAGCTGGTGGACGCCGGGCGGTTGGACATTGATGCGCCCATTCAGACGTATTGCCCTGAGTATCCTGAAAAAGATTATACTATTACAACGCGGCATTTGCTCTCCCACACTTCTGGTATCCGACATTACGCAGATTACGGCGCTATGCGTGCCGCTGCTGGCTCGCCTGAGCAAAAAGATAGGGTCGAGGCCTGGATCGCTAAGAATGAACGCGCAGATGCCACGCGCTATACTGATACCACTGCGCCTTTGGAGGTTTTCAAAGACGATCCCCTTCAATTTAAGCCTGGCAGCAATTTTCAATACAGCTCATTTGGCTATCGCGTTCTCGGCTGTGTCATTAGCGGGGCTTCAGATGCGTCCTATCGCGAAACGCTTGCCCGAGACTTATTCAGGCCGCTGGGTATGACGCAAACCGAGCCGGAAGATAGCAACGATATTCCTGACACCCGCGCCTCGCTCTACGCTATCGATGAAAACAAGCAAAGAGCTAAAGTCGGCATGCGCGACATCAGTGCCAATCTGCCTGCAGGCGGGCATCTCTCGACGGCTGGGGATTTGATACGCTTTACAACGGCTTTCAGTCGGGGCGAGGTTCTGAGCGAAGACTCTATTGCTATCATGACCTCTCAGCCGACCACACCATCGGGTGAAGAGGCGAATACGGGTTACGGTCATGGCGTTGACTTTATGGGCGACTTTCCTGGCTCAATTGGTCACGGTGGAAGGCAAGAGGGCACGACAACTCTGCTGCTTTATTTGCCTGATTATGACGTATCAATTGCCGTTTTGACAAATGTGAGCGGGTGGCGGGGCATAACGCCTTTCACAGCTGATATACTTAATATCGTGAGAGATCACGGATCTGAACTCTAAAAGCAAGGTATCCGGATCATGAAAATCAGTCTTATAAATTGTTCCCAACAGGGTTTTCATTCACTACTTATTGGGTTGACGCTTTTACTCACGGCGTGCGGTCCGACATTAGCTGAGCCTGACCTATTAATCAAAAATGTGTCAATCTTTGACGCCGAAACCGGGCAAGTTCACACGGGTCAGTCAGTATTTGTCGACGGTGGCATCATCACGGATATAAAGCCCACTCAAGAGGGTTATACCGCCCGATCAATTATTGAAGGCAAGGAACGGCTGCTGACACCGGGTCTGATTGACACGCACGTCCACTTTCAGCACCAGTATTATCATACCCGCATGTTACACCCTTCTGACCGCGCGCGCCTTGCACGAGTTTACCTCAGATATGGCGTAACCACGGTAGCCGAAATGGGGCAACCTCAAGCTTGGGTGCCGACTCTAGTTGAATGGGAGGCCAATCCCTCAGCAGACTCACCAAATGTCGTCCTCGTGGCGGGCGCACTCGGCACAAAGCATGATTGGGATAGAAGGCCGCCTCCTCACCATGTGCTCCTCGGTTCACCCGAAGAAGCTCGGCTTCAGGTTCAGAGATATCATGGAGAAGGTGCCAAACGGCTCAAATTGTACTGGAAGTTAGAGCAGCCTGAGATGCAGGCCATTATCTTCGAGGCTGATAGACTGGGGCTTCGCTATTATGGACATATCGATAATGGTTTTGTCCCCATACAAACCGCCATGCATGAAGGTTTGAGGGATTTTGAGCATTTCTTCACGCTGCAACGAAGTATTGAAGACCCCGATACGCTTATTGAGATGATGAACTCAGAGTTTGGTTTCCAGGGTCAACAGAACATAGATGAGTGGACCCTATCCCTTTCTTTATATCATGATGTCATCGAGCGAACGCCTGAGCTAAGAAACGAATTTGATGCACTCATCAACCGAATGGCCAAGAACGGCGCGTCAGTGAGCACAACACTCAACATGATGGTCGCAGCCGCAGGTAAAAGCTCCGTCTATTCCCAATTCGATCCCGTTCCGCTTAAGAGGGAACCGCGCTTGAGAGAGAACTTCATTTCGCAAGATCGCGCTGATGCGGCGATCGACTCGGTCTTGGCGCAGTTGAAACGAGCACATGAGGCGGGGGGTCTATTGCGGATTGGAACGGATGCCAGCAATGGGGGGCAAGTCACATTGGCCGAAATGCGGCTCCTAGCTGAGAATGGGTTTCCAACCGAAGACGTTCTGCAGATTGCTACAATAAACGGAGCAAAGGCCTTAGGCATTTCTGATAAAGCAGGTCTTATTGCGATAGGACGGCCAGCCGATTTGGTGCTCTTCGATCAAAATCCGTTTGATGACTCAGAGCACTTCATGGGGGGAATGACGGTCATCAAAGACGGCCAAGTTTATCACCCAACGCAATCACCCGCTCGACACCTCTCAGAATATCTTGATGCGAGCAACGATCATGATGTCGAGGGTTGGTTGAAGGCGAATGAACCAAACGTTCTACAGCCTGCAGACGTAGCCGATGAGTTTTTTCGTCTCATCCCAATGGGCGATATCGATCTCGCTAGAGATATGTATGCAGCAATTTCACTAAATTTGAGAGGTGAGGTGCCCTCAGATTACATCTCTGAAAATGCACTTTTAGCCTTTGCCTACACGCTCCTGCAAAATGATCGTGCAACAGAGGCTGTCGATCTTTTCAAGTTAGCAACTGATATTTTCCCCGATAGCTGGAATGCGCATGACAGTCTTGGCGAGGCCTATATTGCTGCGGGAAAGCTGGACGAGGCCCGTCTGTCATACAGTCGCTCACTTGAGATTAATCCAGAGAGCGCGACGGGTCAAAAAGCCATAGAGACACTAAATAATCCAGAGTAACCCAACATAGCGCGGCGAAACTAGTGCGCGCATCATATCAGGAAACCCCCATGCGAATTTCATTCTTCATCAGTCTTGCTTTCCTAGCGGGTTGCGCATCTTTTGGAACCCTAAGCGCAACGCTTAATTCAGATACAGCCGCGATTACCGATACATTGAATAAATATATCGTTGGCACAGCTGATGCGGATCCAGGTATGCTCCAAGACGCGTTCCACCCAGAATTCAACTTATACCTCGTTGACCCAAATGGAGCCCTTAAGAAACGCGATGGGCAAAAATATATCGAAGTCTTTGAAGACAGAAAGCCAAGGGCTCGGGTCGGTAAAATTCTGATGATAGACGCGGTGAATGACGCTGCCACTGCGAAAGTGGAGATATTGATGCCAGATCAACGCGTGTTCACCGATTATTTTCTCCTCATGAAAATTGAGGGAAGCTGGAAAATCATTCACAAGTCTTATACCGAAAGCAAAAACTTTAATGGGCGCGGCGGCTAAGAGGTTGTGATCTTTCTATTCAATCAGAACTGCAAGTTATCTAACAAGAAAAAGACCTCAAAAATGAAAGGGCAAAACATTTTCTCTTTACCTCTTCGCGTCTTGGCATTGTGTGCATGTTCATCACACATAGAGACTGAGTATTCGGAACCCCGACCTTTTTAAGCAAATCTTTTTGTCAGATTGCAGATTGACCTAACGACGGGCCAATAGAAAGTATTTTACTCGAAAGCCTTGATCTAGAGAGCGAAAAACTCACAGAGCTTGAAATGGCGAAAGCCCTCCTGACCAAACAGGCAAAGGAATTTAAACTCGAGGGTACGTTTTACAGTTTTAAATCATTATCGCAGATGGTTTCTTGAGTGTCATAAAAATTATCGATTTTTGCTATCATCCGAACGCACTATTTCGAGTGCTGTTTCAACTGGTCGCTGCTACACATTGGCTGAACGGCTTTGTCACGTTAATTGGATGAGCCGTTATTTGCCTCAAATTGCGTTTCTAAGCGCAAAGAGATGCCGTCACGAAATTCCATTCGGTTTTAGCTTGTTGTCTGAATTTACTGAGCGCGTTTCTGGAGATAAGGTGGCGTCTATAGTTGAAGAGATTGTAGATCTGATCCTGAGCAGAGAGTAACTTTTGGGCGTTTCTTACTGATCGAAATCTCTGCGATTTTCGTTCTCGTCTCCGTATTGGAACATGTGAGCATTCGGCGCGATTGTTCTTTCGGCCTCCAACGTCTTGAAGGCGTTTCATGCCAAGTTGTTTTAATGCTGCGCCGTATGAACCAAGTCGATCTGTGACGATCTGTGTAGGCTTGATGCCTTGATTTATTAGGAGTTTGCGCAGCAACCGCATGGCGACTTTGGAATTCCGTCGTCTCTGGACTACGATATCCAAGACTGTTCCTTCGTTATCGACAGTTCGCCACAGATAAACCATTTTTCCGTTTATCTTGGTATAGACTTCATCCAAATGCCAAATAGGGGAGGGGCATTCGGATCGAGATTTTATACGCTTTGCATATGTTAATCCGAACGGGTGAAATCCTCAAACTTGAATGGAGCTTTATTGATCTTGAGAACGCACGGCTAAATCTGCCTGACTCCAAGACGGGCAAGAAAACGGTTTGGCTAGGCGATAATGCGATTAGTTACATTCGCGGGATGTCTCCTAAACCAGACAATCCCTATGTCGTTACAGGACAGCGCCGAGGCAGTCATTTGGTCAACATTCAAAAGCCTTGGCGTTTTGTCAGAAAGATTGCCGAGCTGGACGATGTGCGTCTGCATGACCTTCGCCATACTTATGCCAGCCTTGCCGTGTCGCAGAACCTATCCCTACCAGTCGTAGGTGCGTTGCTTGGGCATAAAAGTGCGAAGTCCACCGAACGCTACGCGCATCAATATTCAGATGTGATTGCCGAGGCCGCTATGAAAACGGCGCGGCAGATGGATTCTATAACGCAGCCTGACGTGGCAGAGTAAACGAGCTTTATTGAGCGCCCCAAAGAGCACTAACAGGAAGCGCAAATATATTATCGCCAAAAGTAAGCTTATGCTCGCCAAGGTAAAACACTATGCCCGTGAACTGTCTCGACTTTCCGGGGCCGTCTTTAGCAAAGTTACGCAGATTTTTGAGATCGGCATCGTCAATGGAACTAGACGCCTTGACCTCGATACCAACTAAGCGCGTTGCGCTTTCAGCCAGAATATCAATCTCTTTTTGATGACTGCTACGCCAGTGATAAAGACGAAAATCATTCTGTTGGTAAGGGAGTGATTTCAATATCTCACCATGCACGAAACTTTCCAGCATTGCGCCTAGCGATGTAGGGTCTGCGTCAAAGTCAAATGTTGCAGGTGTCATTTGCCGAAGGGCCGCTGCAATGCCCGTATCGGCAAAGTGATATTTAGCTTGTTTGATGTCGCGCTTGCTTTCACTGGACGTCCATGCGCGCAATTTTACGATCATGGATAGCCGCGTTAGAACGTCTAAATAATTATCCGCAGTCACGCGGCTTATGCCCAACAGTTTTGTGAGAGTGCTCACATTGATTTCATTAGCCGTTCGAGCGGCAAGCTGGTCAATCATACGGCGCAGGGTATCGCTTTTGCGTATGCGCAATATATCGGCGACATCGCGATCAACGACGGAGTCGATATAGCTTTGATATTGACGATTGCGGTCTCTCGTCTCCAATTCACGCATTTCGGGAAAACCGCCCCGCAGGATAAGGTCAATATAGTCCGCGCGGCTTAACTTGTCCGCCTTCCCAATATCCGTCAATTTTGGTGATTTTGAAATGCCCCAATCAAGGAGGCGATTAGGCTTTGCGTTTCTGATCTCTGATACCGTCAGGGGCCAAAGTTTGATTGTGCGCATCCGCCCTGCAAGCGAGTCCGCGACTTCAAGCGTCGTGAAGACGTTAGAAGAGCCTGTTAGGATAAACTGACCTTTGCGGCGATCTTCATCGACGATTTTTTTAATCGCGAGAGCCATCTTTTTAGATCGCTGTGCCTCGTCAATAATAAGCGGGTTATTGCCTATTTCAGCCATAAGCTCCGATAGCTGACCCATGGGATCGTTCTCTATCGCGGTGAATAAGTCGGCATCATCCAGTGTTACAAATCTGGCCCCCGTTTGCTCCGAACCAAACAGGTCGCGGACAAAAGTCGTTTTACCTGCCTGACGCGGCCCAACAATGTTGACGATCCGAGAAGAGGCCAAAGCGCTGTTAAGTTCAGCGCTTAAGTGTCTTGGCGTTAAACGGTTGTCATGGGCCATGTCGCGGGCTTTCTAGATGTGCGAGATGTAAATTACACTCTGTGCGAAATGTATAGTAAGGTATGTGTGAAATGTAAAGTAGATGACGTACGAAACATAAAATAGAATACGTGTGAAATGTATATTAGCGGCACGTTGGACTAGGCATTTATAGGTTTAGCGCAGCATCATCTAAGAGCTTATGGCGCTTGATGCCCCCAATGCTTTCAACACCGATCAGGTGAAATGGCGACTTAAAAGCAGGGCGTAACAAGTAGTTAAGTTTGCAAGTTTGAACTACGCTTTCAATATTTGGCAGGGGCGAAAAAAGATAGTCAGTAAGCGCCATGATTATCGAATTGTGCTCGAAAACCATTCTTTGAATAGGCTTAAAGCCTTGGGAAGTTAGCGTGGACGGCAAGAAATTTGCCATAAATCCGTAAAAATTTGAGGGTTTAACTTCGGAAATTTCATCCAAAGTTTCCATTAAAAGCGCTTCGCAAACAGTATGAAACACCTTGATTTGGTCCGCATCATCATAACATTCCATGAGGCCATCGCTATACTGTGGACAGGCGCGCTGGTTAAGAATTCTCCTAATTTTTTGATAAGAAAGTCGACACGGTGCGGGTCAGGATCGCCGCATTTAGGGGCATTCGTCGCCCTCAAAAAAGGCTTAAGCCGAACTGATTGGAATGGCTTTGTAGAGATTAAATCTGTCACACTGCTGACTTATGGATGGGAGGCCGCAATCGACCACGTGTTTTCACAACTGAAATCACTTGGGTTTTATACAGTAGAGATCAGTATCAACCGAGTGGATTATTGTATCGACTTTCTAAACGCGAACCTTACGTTAGACCCTACGTGCTTTGTCACGCACGCACGTGTAAAACGCCTTTTTCATTATGAGTCAAACGTTCATGAAGCATACGTGCAAAAGACAGCTATGGCGCAGTCCGACTACGTGAAGAGTGTAACACAGGGCAAAATGCCAGGGCGGCAAGTCATAATTTACGACAAACGCGCTGAGGTAATAGAGAGGCGTAAACTTTAGTGGTTTAAAGCTTGGGGTATTGAACCAAACGACGCGACTCTCACTGTTCATCGTGTTGAAATTCGAGCAGGCAAAAACGAACTCAAGAAATACGAGATAACGACATTAACCGCTTTTAAGCGTTATAACAACCCAATTGAACCCGTCGAAATTTTAGACCACATGCGGAAAGCAAAAGCGCTTGATTATGAAAAACAGGTTATAGGTAATCTGGGCGGGTTATTGGGGTGTGAGGGTGTCAGACCTGAAAAAGTGCAAGAGTATATTCAGCACGTACTTATATCATTGATCCTACGTGCAGAAAGCGATAGTCAATATCCTTTATGGAATAGCTACAATCGAACACGTGAAAAATGGGATTAGTATATTTATTTGCTCTTAACTTACGTAAATCCAGAAGCGTTTACTTCTTCACATTTCCATCAGCTTTTCTTCAAGAATAGTTAGCTTTTTAAAAATTTAAACTTGCATCTATTTAATAATAGTGTTTTTTATCTTACAAAGGGGTACGCAAACTAATCGGTCTATGATCGAATTATGAGGTGTGCCTAATGCAAAGTGCAGTCAGATTTTTTGTATTCCTTTTCTTGTTGCTTGGCATAAGCTCACCATCGCATGCCTATACAATACCAACCTCTCCGGGACCTGATTGGGATCTCAACACCTTAATTTCAAATTATACGGCAGATGGGCGAGGGGCACTTTATTTAACACCACTGGATGATAATCTAATGGGTGAGAGTCATGATATTGATACGGGTGCAATTAGTTTTCGGCAAGTTGATGTGGCCCTGCCTGGAAACAGTCACTTGAAAGTTGAATTCGCGCGGCGCGCCAATGCGAGGTACTATCTTCCTGGCGGCGGCAGTCACACAAGTCCTGTGGGGCGGTATTGGGATGTTGATATACCCTATATTGTTACACGCGTAGATCAGGGAAATTCAGCAAATTGTAATGAGCCATCGAGTTTTGCTAATTACATCGCCAGAGAAACTTTAGATATTGGAACCAAGCTTCATATTCCGGGGCGCGGGGAACGGGATTTGGGGTCTCCTACATATCAAACGCCAGCAGGGTTTTATGGTACCCGCGAAATGGCGACACGTGATTTGTGGATTGCGACCTGTGCTGACACGGCAAATGCTAATGGGGTGGTTGGATATGTCGTAAAGGCTCCGAATGGCGATACATACAAATTTGACCATGTAAAAATTCGATCGACGACATTCACCATTCAGCGTGATCCTTATCAACTCCCGTTGGATAATATTTACATTATGCCTACAGAGATTACAGACGTAAATGGAAACTGGGTCAAATATGAGTACAATGCTCATGGTGTTACCCGCATCTGGAGTAGTGATGGCCGTGAAATTACTATGGGTTACTCAGGCGAACTAATAACAACCGTCATGGCTAATGGGCGTCAATGGACTTATTCTTATAATGACGAAAAATTAAAGCGTATTGATCTCCCTGACACAAGATATTGGAGTTTCGGGCTTAACGAAGAAGGTATGAAGTATAACGGCACAAATTCCGATGACTGCCGACTTAAAAGGCTTGGCATAGGCGACAGAACACTTGTTATGAAACATCCAAGCGGCACTGTTGGGTCATTCCATACGGACATGGTTGTTAATTATGTAAAAAATATACCGAATAAACCTTACACATCGCCTGTCGGGCCAGGTGGTGGAGAACATACAGCTTGTTCTTGGGGGACTTTGTCTCCAAAAGTTTTTTCAGTCAGAGGTCTGATATCTAAAACCCTTACCTTGCCAACGGGCGAAAACTATGTGTGGTCATATGACTATCATCAACCAGCGGGCAATTGGATTACTGCATGCTATCAATATGCTGGAGGTCCAACTGGGGGCGCCTGCATGAGACCGACAAAATACTTTTTTGCGCCAACTGAATCGCTTAGTTCTACAGCACCAGGTCCTTCCCTCCCTGACGAAAAAATACGAAGCGTCATTGATCCCTTAGGCCACAAAACAGATTATCATTTGAACGTTGATTGGTACAAAGAAAACGCCAACTTGAGTTATATAAATGGGGACAGAATTAAGGTCAGTGACGTAGTGAAGAAAGAGTATTTCGCCACAGCCACAAGTACAACACCTCTGGAAACAACAACCTATCATACATTCGACATGTTTTCGCCCATAGGGGGGAGTGCGATTTACCAAAAGACAATAGGGAATGCGGCTCATATCTTCCTGCCGACTTTAAAAACAATAGAACGCGATGGCGATATATTTACCTATGAGTATGATTACAACATGGATCCAACGACATCCGATTTTGCGTTCAAGCGGCCCATTCAAACGAAAGTGTCTTCGAACGTTTCAACAACCCCGAGGATAACAGACACCATTATTTATAATGATAGGCCGAATTGGATACTCGGACTTACAAAGTCAGTAACGCAAAATGGGCGTCTTTTGGCGACAAATAATTACACCAATTTGGGACAGTTTAAAGATCAGGTCAGGTATGGGGTCACTACTGGGGAAGTCCGTTATAATACGGATGGCACCATAGACGAAGTCGAAGATGCAATCGGGCGCATAACGAAACTCTCCGATTGGAAGCGGGGAAAACCTGAAACCATTAAAAAAGCTTTTGGCACCACGGGCGAAATAACCTTTGGTCAAACAATCGATGACAATGGTTGGGTCACGGCAAACACAGACGCCAAAGGCCAAACGACAACATACATCCATGACACCATGGGTCGCCTTACGTCCATCAACCCTGCGGGATCATATTTTATCGGCACTACGATTGGGTATGATTTCTCCGGTGGCGGCGCTGTGCAAACCATTACGAAAGGGGCCTTTGTAGAGACTGTTACTTATGACAGTATGTATAGAAAAACCTTAGAACAAACTCAATCCACCAGCACGGGGTGGGAGTATTACGTGAACACAACCTATGACGCGTTGGGCCGTGTGACATTCCAATCCCAACCCTCGGCGTCTGCTACAGAGACCCAAGGCACCACCACGACTTATGACGGGTTAGGGCGTATTCTCACGCAAACAGAAACGGCGTCTGGCGCACAAACCGTGCATAGTTATCATAACTCGCATCGACATACGGTGCGCGACCCTGCCTATAAGTTCACCCATTATTACAGTTATGGCTATGACGGACCGGGGAATGCAGATTATCAAAGCATTTATGAAGCGTCAGGCGGTCGCATCACAGAGATTATTAAAAACATCTGGGGCGAGACAGAGCTTGTGCGCCAGCGCGGGGCTGGCGGCAATGCCGTCGATAGTAAAAATCAAAGCCAGTTCTTTTACTATGATGCTCAAAGACGCCTCTGTCGTTATCGCGAGTTAGAAGGCAATAGCACGCTTTATGACTATAATGACGCGGGTGAGATGGTGGCCTATCAAAAGGGCGCGGCCAATGGCACAACGTGCGATACCCCGTCTGGCACCGCCAAAGTCTCCATGACCTATGACGACCTCGGTCGCCTAGAGCTCACAGACTTCGCTGACACCGCCACGCCTGACATCTTTCGCACCTATGATGATAACGGCAATATCCTGACCCTTAATCGCAACGGTGTGGACTGGACCTATGAGTATAATGAGCTTGATCTGTTAGAGAAAGAAACCCTCTCCATTGATGGCCTCACATTCCCTGTGGATCATATCTATAACAACCGTGGTCATATCCCGTGGAAGAAACACCCGACTAACTCCACGGTCGCCTAAGCGCCAGACGGGTTAGGCCGCGCCACCCAAGCCAAA
>CAYGSV010000005.1:29377-30371 GCA_964352635.1 uncultured Algimonas sp. | reverse complement strand
TGAAAACTTACGAATAGAAACAAGTGGGCCATCGACAGCAATTGGCGCAATCGCAACATTCACGCGACTACCGTCTAAAAGGCGCGCATCGCACAGGGGCTGGCTTTCATCAACGCGTCGACCGACCTCTGCGACAATTCGGTTGATAATCCTCAGGAGATGGTCTTCAGAAGCAAATTCTACGTCAGATCGTTCTAACTCCCCTTTGACTTCGATATAAACTTGTTCATGTCCATTAATCAAAATATCGGAAATTGTTTCGTCTGCCAGCAATGGCTCTAAAGGCCCTAACCCCATCATTTCGTCGAAAACACCGGCTGACAAAATAGCGAGCTCTTGCTTATTAAGTTTGAGCTTTTCTTCAACGGCTAAGGTCGAAACAATTTCAAGGACCTTCTCGCGAATGATGTGGTCTTCTTGACCGTCTAAGCTGCTTAGATCAAACTCGTCGATAAGGCGTCCGTGAAGTTTGATTTTAATATCAATATAGGGATCGCGTCCCTTTGCCTTAGGGTCGACGTCGACTGCATTAGACTCTGTAGCAGTGCTCTCTAATATTTTTACACTTGTGTTAGTTTGTGTTTGAGGGACTATTTGCACAAGGCTTTCAGGCCCAGCTAAATCGTCTAGCTTGTCTTCAGGCTGTTTGGCATTGTCAAGAAATGTCGAAAAACGTCCCATTATCAGCCCATGAAGTTAGTTCAATTACTTTCGTAGATTAGGATAAAGACCTGAAACATAGGTTAGGCAAGAAGGTTAAGGAGCTATTTAATTAGGCTGAGGCTAAATGATCATATAGCTCAGATAAGTCGTTTTCAATTTCATGAGAAATAACATCTACCAGCTTTTCGCAATCTTTTACAAAGCGACTATCTGCCTTCAAAGCACCGACTGGCTCTCCACGGTTTAACGCTTCGCATACAGTAGTCGCATCAGCACATATCGTTGCGAATACGTCCGACTTGAGCGCCTTCTTTGCGTCTTCTAAACGTAT
>CAYGSV010000005.1:0-29367 GCA_964352635.1 uncultured Algimonas sp. | reverse complement strand
ACGTATGGAGTGCTTAAAATAACGACGTTCATATTTGTTCAAAATAACCTGAAGTGTTTTCTCATGACTAAACAATTGTGCAATTTCAGTCCTTTTTTCTCTAGTAACGTGTAAAGACGGAATGGTGAGGTCACTCACGAGCCCTATAAAATTAGAGCCTCCTAAAGCCGGAAGACTCCAACCCTGCCAATGTCGGGGTAGATCTAAAATAACATAAGGGAATATCTCACAAGCCGCTTCGAGTAAGGCCACAATAGCCAGAGGGTTAACTTTTGAATTTGCGCCAACTGTATTTTTAGCCGCTAATAAACTTATACCGCTTTTATGGTTAGCAACTAAAGAATGAACCATTGCAACGTCTATTTCCGCAGCAGCTTTTGAAAGATCTTCGATTAGAACTCCCGCTTGAACATCTAAGTGATGGGCAGCGGTTCCAGTTTCAAAGTCTAAATCGATCAAACATACTTGAGGCTTCTTATTGGCTTGTCGTCCTCCGTACTGCGAAATTTGCCTTGTTAGCTCATAAGCTGTTTGTATAGCCAAAGTCGTCGTACCAACTCCGCCCGTTGAACCCATAAAAGCCCAACATTGTGTTGCAATCGCCGATGTTTTATCAGGGACTTTAGAGACAGCATGACTATCACCCGTTTCCAGAGTGGTTGGCGTTTCCGGCTCTTTATCACTCCATAGATCACAAGGCGGAATGATAAGTGACTTTACCTCATCCCTTGTCTCATCTGACCAATTTTCTCTGCTGTCATTTTGACGTTTAAGAAATTTCTTCATGATAATAATCCCTTACCTAAGTCCCACTACTACTAAGGTCTTCACTCATTAGACTCACACTGACAGGTGGAATTTCTGTGAAAGCACTAGGGAAAAAAGCATTTAAAAATATAAAGTCGAAATTTAAATCTTTTACCGTGACAGTAATAAGCGGAGCGGGTTTCGCGGGCAAACCTGCAATGCCAAAACCTGATGATTCATATCTGATTTCAATGTTTTCAGGTCTCACATCTTCAAAAACATCACAAATACCCCTCGCGCGCATATTTGTGGGGCCGCAAACACCATCACCATTCTTTCCATAAACAATTGCATTCAGGGCTGATTGATTGAAACCGCCTTGGTCACAATTCGATGTTTTACCTGAACAAACCCGAACATAATCAGGCAAGGGATCACCCGCGGCAACATTATTACTTAATCCCGTCATGGATAAAAGATCCGTCGCAACAATATCTGAAGTAGCAGCTAAACGAGCGCCATGACGCGCTGCTTGCTGCGCTGAATTCCACTGCCATAATGCTAAGCAGGCCTCAATTGTACAAGCCGTAAGGATTGTTGTTATGGTAATGAGCAGCGATGTTTCAACCGATACCGCACCATTTTGATTTTTAACAAATGACTTGAAACTTACCATGTCTTGACTCTCACAAGACGCGTTTCAAAGCGACCCGCTACCGTAATATTTCCACCCGTCAGCGTTCTAAGAAACCCTATACCTTGATAGGGGGTAGCGCCTGATATTTCGACAAGCCGAACAACATCATCCCCTCTATAATTCCGAACACCATCCACTTCGAGGTTAGCGACATCCTTATAGGTAATGGTTATATCAGCAGCGTCTAGATTTGCTATTAATGGCTCAGACGGAGAGGATAACTTTCCTGTAACGGCAAGGTTCTTTGCTTTAGCCTCAACAGATTTAGGGTCCGTTGCATAAGCCATATAATTGCCCGCAGAGCTGAGCGCCGTAGAAAATTTATGATTCTGCATGAGAAGCATAGACGCATCAATTGCACCGAAGCCTATCACAATCAGAACAGGGAAGACTAACGCCCCTTCAACGGCAGCAATGCCGTCTTCATTATTTCGATATTTGGATAAAAGGCGCATTAACGAGCCAAAGCAATCTGATCATTTGAAACAGAGTCTTCGCCTTGTACCACAGGGCCTATAATTTCACCCCAAATGATATTGTCCTGCCCACTCCCCATAGGTTCTGTCAGGAACACTTTCACAAATGTTTCGACTGGCAAATAATCCGTACGACCCGCCATTGATTGACCGCTTGCTTCAATAGCAGCACAATTCAGCAATGCGGCTTCAATAACGCGTCTGTCTGCGACCGTTGTTGACGGACCAGAGGAATGACAGGTAGGCAGCCCTTCTTCTTCGGTACGCGAATACTTCCCATATGTCTTAGGGCCGGGAACACAATCATTTTCGATTTCCCAGCGATAAAGATCATAACGTGAAGGTGGTGCAGAGGGTGACACAGTATTTGCGCCATAATCTATTCTATAAGTAACGCCCTCAATGGTGATACGGCTCATATAGTTATGATTTACCCGCATATATTCAACAAAATCCCAATTACCGTTACCCATACGACCATTGGCCTCTGTACAGGTGCCATCCGTAAAACAGCTGTCATTTGGCATGCCATAGGCATCCCTACTCGGCGTCACAGAACAGCTATTTTTACCTGCGTATCCCTTCACTACGTTTGCAGCTGGCGCATAACGAGGGTCAGTTCGTTTCTTTTTGAAAGAGCCTTTATAAAGATCAAACCTTGTATTGAATCCATGACTGACTGAGGCGATATTCCCTGGACGCAACTTCACACCGCGCGATTTTGAGTAACACGCATTCGTCTTATCAATAGCGATCGCGTCGGTGATAACGCTCGCACCACTATTGCCATCAAAGGGGTCCAAATATCCAAAATTACCCGGTCCGTATTGCGAACTTCCACCAGGCGCTTTAAATTGAATTTGACGGCGTAAAAAATTTGGGTCTTCCATTAACTCATAAATTGAGTCGGATGTGCCTTCTGCAGGATTGCAAAAGAATATAGGTGCCGTGCCGCAAATCATTTGGTCAAAACCTGCAACGGATTGAGCGCTCATGACAACATTTGTGACCTGACTTACAAACGAAGCTGGGAAAAACGTACTTACCGTTTCAGGTTTCGTTTTGACTTCAACAAATCTAGCTTCCGAAGGCACCACAGTCATATGCGAGCCAGCAATCGTTTCATGATCATTTATTGGTAGGGTTTTTAAATAACGAATTGTATCTATTTCAACGGCGCCTTTCCCATCTCTCGAGAACCTTTGATCATTGCTGATAAGGCTTTGAATGGCGCGGGTTGCGCGTGTCATACTATCTGAACGCTGGTCTAGTTCTGCGGCACCGACCCGAGCCAGAGCGTCGGCTGCTGATTGCAATTCATTATCCATGTTTTGAAGCCGCGCAATATCAACAGATAAGGCCCCTCCACCAATTAGAACAGGCGCCATTAAGGCGGCCCATAAACCAATGGAGCCTGACTTTTCTAAGCCATATGCCTTTAATTTGTTTCTAAATATTGAGTTCAATCCTGTCATAATATCTTCCGCCAAATATCTTGCGATTTATTGGGTTCTCTAATCCGACTGAGACCGAATGGGTTCTAGGTCTTTCACCTTACCTTTACTGTAAGCTTCGCGCGCCGCTCGAACACGTTCACGATCGCCAGGGATATACGTATCTGCTTTCTTTGCTGGGTCAGGCGTAACGGAATGCGCTTCGATATTTGCGTGATTAGCCGCACCGAAGTTATCATGCTGTCCCTCCATCGCCATGCGGCTTGAGGTGCAGGCTGTTAAAAGTAGGCCGCAACTTACGAACATGAGTGATGATGATTTTAAAATAGTCATATTTTACTCCAGTGCCGTTCCAAAATCACCCGAAAGGTCGGATAAGCTGAGAGGGGAAACATCGCCTTCTAATTTGTTGCCAATAAAGGCTCCGAAATCGCTCGGTAGCATCATGCCATCCATTGGAGAGATTAGCTCGCTAATGTCGCTGACGGGTTGCGCCAAATGCGGCGTTACTATGATGACTAATTCAGTTTCATCTTGTTGAAAACGAGTTGAGCTAAACAAAGACCCTAATATTGGGATGTCCCCTAACCATGGTACTTGCGCCCGATTGTTAGAACTTTCAGATTGAAGAAGTCCCGCTATAGCAAAACTTTGACCATTACGTAGTTCAATAGTCGTATTGGCACGACGCACTTTCAAACCTGGCACTGTGATTTCAGCTATCCTAACAGCCGTAGTCGGGTCAATTTGACTGACTTCGGGGGCGACTTTCAGATTGATGATTTCGTCATCTAAAACAGTGGGCGAGAAAGCCAAGCCAACGCCAAATTTGCGGTACTCAATGGCAACCTGCCCTAATTGTCCTGGCACAGGTATCGGAATTTCACCGCCGGCCAAAAAGCTCGCCGTTTCGCCCGACATCGCGACCAAATTTGGCTCCGCCAAAGTACGGATAATGCCTTTATCTTCTAAAGCTTCAATACGCACGTCCAATGCTGCGGCGCCGATGCCGCCTCTAAGAATACCGGAAACAACGGGGTTATTCGTTGTCACACTCGATACAGCGCTGAAATCGCCTGGGTCAGGCGCTAAGGTATTTCCTCGATTAGTAAGAAGACCGACACCTAATTCTTTGATGGCCTTTCGACTCGCTTCGATAAAGCGAACTTCGAGCATAACTTGGTGAGAATCTTTAATGACCAAACCATTTGTTACACTGTTAGGTGCATAGGCCTCTGCAATTTTTTCAGCGCGTTTAGAAACTGCATCCGTGGTCACTTCACCAGACAGATACACACCACTTGCCATTGGACGAACTTCAATTCTTTCGCGGGGTAATGTTTCAAACAACGACTTCTTCAAGGCACGAAGATCATGCCCCACAGCCACATCAACAATGTCGATGATTTGGCGTTCATCGTCATACAACATGACATTTGTTTTACCGCCAGATTTGCCCATTAACTGGAAAGAGCGGTCGGTTAGAACGATTACATCCGCAATGGATGTATCCATCACACGCACTTCTTTGAACGGCGTCTCTGTCCGCATCACCACCATGTCGTTTTTAACAACAGAGGTTTCAGTCCGTTTTTTTGTGACAGCCTCATCAACCCAAGAACTCGCTTGAGAAAGGGTGGGCGTTATGGCGGTTAAGCTAATCGCAGCGGTAAGAAGAAAGTTTCTCATGGTTATTCTCCTCCAGCCAATTCCGATAAAAGGAGATTTACATCCTCAGCCGTTTTATCTTTGCGGGTTGCATCGCGTTTAACACTTAACCGCTCAATTTTTTCTTCATCTTGCAGACCGCCACGTATAACCGTTACTTCTGCGAGACGCTTTCTTGCAGGTTGTACTTGCGCAATATTGTTTGGTTTCGCTTTACGTGAATAATCTCGCGGTTTTCTTGGGCCAAGGTCGGTGAGATTTACCTGACGTACAGTTGATGGGTCTGTTTCGCCCATAGAACGCAAAGACAGTGAGAGGCTACCATACTCCATTGCGAGCGTAAGCATCTGCCCTTCTTCATTCGTCACTTCTAGCGTCACGGTACGGGCAACATCAGCAGAGGAAGTTGTCTCAGACTGGTTTTGGTCGACCCCCAAAATTGTTATGTTTTGTAGAATGACATCAGATATATATGCTGATGCAGCCCCCCCATTTGTACGGCGTTGGTTTGCAGCTATTTCAGGTTCCCGTGTATATATGACGTCTACGATATCACCTGGAACAACAAAGCCTGCGACACCAGACACATCATCAACACGCAACGAAACAGCCCGATACCCTGGACGAATTTTAGCTGACAGGCTGGCCTTGCCGTTGGGCCCGGTAATTTTGTTTTCAAGAATAGGCTCGTTATACGCCAAACTCGACAAAACAAGACGGTCACCTTGGTCATCAAAAAGGGACGTTAGATCCGTAAAAGCCCCGACAGGAACGGCATCTTCAGGATAATCAACTAACCGAACAGCATCTCGAGATAACACATCACCAAAGACAAATTCTATGTCCGCCACCAAAACAGGGACAGTATTGATACGCGACCCAATGGCATCTGCTATAGGGGCCTTGGTCTGGCGAAACTCTTCTTCGATGGCATTATTAATCCAGCCGCGTGCCAAGAATACTGCAGCTAAGCCAAATGCTGCAGAAGCCCCTAATGTTAAAACTGTACTTAACCGCATCGTCTGCCCAACCCATTTCTTATTGTTACTCAAAAGGAGAACAACATTTAGTAGAGCCATTTAACCAGTTAATAAAAAACCTTTTGTGTAAGACTAACGTAAATTCCGCCTCAAAAATAAAGGTTAACAAAAGTAAAATTGGACTTACCAATTTTGAAGAATTATCATCATAATTGGTCTAATATTCTTGACAGCAACTGTCTGACTGATACCAAAATAATGATTAGAATAGAGTTCCGTTGCTTTTCCAGGCGGGGAATTTGGATACCAGAAACCATATTTGAGGATTTTATGTACTTAAAAAACATTTCGGTAACACTAAGTCTGAGTTTAGCATTAGCTATGACAAGCAGTGCTTTTGCGGGGTCTGAAAAAAACAAAGCCCCTCTTCCAGCGGATAAATTTGATCTCAGCCATTGGAAGCTAGACGTTCCTCTTGATGAAGATAAGAATGATAAAGCTGACACTGTCACGGTTAAGGAGCTTCAGGAATACTCACACCCAGACTTCTTCTATTTGGATGACCAAGGTAGGTTGGTGTTTGCCAGTCCGAATAAAGCCACAACAACGCCAAACACGTCTAATGCTCGAAGCGAATTACGTTATATGCTTCGCGGAAAAAACACGAAGATTAAGACTCATTCCGCCGCCAATAATTTCGCCGTAGAAGCTCGAAAAGGGTCTGATAAATTCGGCTCCGTTGGTGGAAAAATGGAAGCCACCCTTCAAGTCAATCATGTTGCCAAAAATGCAGGTGACCCTAGTAAGAGATCAGCCTATTCTGTTGTTGTAGGACAAATTCACGCCATAAAATACAAAAGTACAAAAAGCGGATTTGGTTTCGGGAATGAGCCTCTAAAAATATTCTATAAAAAATGGCCTGACCATGAAACGGGCTCGCTTTTCTGGACCTATGAACGCAATCTTGCCAAAGATAATCCTCTACGCAAAGATATTGATTACCCGATTTGGGGGAATGCTTGGGATAATGCGGAAGACCCCAAAGAAAACGGCATCGCCCTCGGCGAGGACTTTAGTTACACCGTAAACGTCTATAAAAATACGATGCATCTTATTTTCGAGACAGCCAATAAAGAAACAAAACAGTTCAAAATCAACCTTGCCAATAATCGTGATGCCTTTGGACAGATTGATGAAGATGACAATCTCTATAGCTATGGCGGAGACCACCTTTATTTTAAAGCCGGTGTTTATAACCAATGCAGCCCCAGAGGGGGAGAGGGTTTTTGGTATGTAGGATGCGATGGAACGGGCGTTTGGGAGACAGACAAAGCGAATGGTGACTATGTCCAGGCAACTTTCTCTAGATTAGTTGTGGGTGACGCCACACCCATGTAGGGTAACCAAAAAAACTCTATTTATAAAAATAGAAAACGGGGAATAATTAAAAATATGACATCACCCTTTAACAAAAGCGGGCTTTTTCTGACTTCATTTTTGGTTGCGACAAGCTCGGTATCTTCATGTGCGGCTTCAGACGGTAAAGACATAGACATTCTAACGAATGAGACTGTAATGTTGCAACATCGCCTCCCTGATTATTCTTTTGCGGGTTATAATCACGGCGTCGGGGACATTCCCGTATCTAAAGGGAAAGTCATTGATGTGACAGATTATGGTGTCACAGCCGATGACGAAATCGATGACTCCAAAGCTCTGTTGCAAGCTTTAGAAGCTGCCAATAAAGTCAGTGGCCCTGTTGTGGTTAAGCTCCCCAAAGGTCAGATTATTATCTCTGAAATCATCAAGATTTCCCGCGGCGATATTGTCCTGCGAGGCGCGGGCTCCGGCGCGGATGGAACGGACCTACATTTCCCTCGCCCGCTTCAGATGATAGATAAAACTGATTACATGAGTGAAATCAGAGAATATCTTGTCAAATACGACAAGAGACAACGCGAAACTGATAAAAATATAGACTTTCTTTTCTCAGAATATTCTTGGACAGGTGGATTTATCTGGGTTCAAAAAGAAGGCACGCGTGCCGCCGCTTATCTTGAAGAAAAAGATCCCGTCATAACCATTTTGGCTAATGCCAACTCAGGACAAGCGGGTGCACAATCCGTTACGGTAGATAACGCCAGCAATCTGAAAGTCGGTGACGTTGTTGAGTTACAATGGCTGAACAAGCAAGGCGAGGACGGGCCACTGCTCAAAGAAATGTATGGGGATACAGACCTAAAAATAGGGTCACATCATTGGACGTTCGAAGACCGCCCTCTCGTGCGTCAAAAAACCAAAATTCTAGGAATTGATGGCAATACCGTCACCATCAGCGACCCCCTACTCCATAACATTTCAACCGATATTCCCGCCCAATTTGCAAAATGGGACCATATTCTAAATGTCGGCATTGAAGACATTCACGTCTCTTTCCCAGAATCCCCCTATTTCGGCCACCACCTTGAGCGTGGTTATAATGGCGTTTATTTCACGAGTGTTTTTGATGGATGGATAAGAGATGTAACATTTAAAAACGCCGATACGGGTATTCTGACCTATAATAGTGGAAATCTTACCATTAAAAACATCAAAACGACAGGTGAGCGCGACGCGCATTATTCCGTCCATGCGGGCAACGTACACAATGTTTTGATTGAGAATTTGATTGTCGAAAATAAACCCATTCATTCGCTTAGCCTGAACACGCAATCAACGAAATGTGTTTTCAAAAATGCTGTCGTCAATCAAGGCGCCGTTTTAGATCAGCATGCGGGTGCTAATCATCAAAACCTATTCGATAATGTGACTGTGAATATCGATGCCTTAAAAGGTGAAGATGGCCCCTATTACGAAATATGGGACGGTAGTGGTGCTGGGTATTGGCAACCGGGGCATGGGCGCTACAACACGACTTGGAATTTGAACGTCAATGTACGAAGCGGTGCAGAGCGCAATGAAACCGTCAAGCTCCGTGGAGATGCCGAAGGCCCCGCAGGGCGGATTATCGGTGTTTCTGGCAATCGCGATTTTGACATTATTTATTATCCTGAACCCTATATGGAACGTATAAATCAGCCGATGGATGATGTGCCTTCATTGTATGAATACCAACTCGCAAAACGTCTGACACCAACGGTAGCTGATTAAATATGACCCAAAAACTCTTTCCAAACACCCTACCCTCACTCGATAAGATTGACCGAAGAAATTTTGGGAAACTCATGCTCGGTGGCTCGGTGGCTCTATCTGGTTGTTCCAATAAGACGTCTGGAAACAAACGTGTTTTATTCGCAACAGACTCACAAACAAATGGATACCCAACCGTTGAAGCGGTGCGCGCCATGGGCGATTATCTAAGCGAGAAGACAGACGGTCGTATCACCATTAAGAATTATCCTGGCGGTCAATTAGGCTCCGAAGGCAGCACATTAGAAATCGCCATGTTTGGTGGTTTAGATATCACACGCACGTTCAGCGCCGCTTTGAATAACATCGCCCCTCTTACGAAACTGTTCAGCCTCCCTTTCTTATTCCGCTCAACAGAACATCAACGCACCGTTGTTGACGGCGAAATTGGCGAAGTCATTATGGAATCGCTCGAGGACTTCAACCTCAGAGGTATCGCGATTTATGATACAGGCGGGCGTGGATTTTATACAACAGAGAAACTCATTCCGCACCCTTCAGCACTTGAAGGCTTAAAAATCAGAGTACCAAATTCAGACATTTTTCTATCCACTATGAAGGCCTTGGGGGCAAACCCTACGCCTATGAATTTCAGTGAGGTCTATCAGGGCCTCGTACAGAACGTAATTGATGGCGCTGAAAATAACTGGCCTGCCTATAAAACCACGCGCCATTATGAAGTTGCGCCTAATTTCTCTGAAACAGGTCATTTCAGAACGCCTGATATGTTAATTATGAGCCTCAGGACTTGGGAGCAGTTCTCCGCAGAAGACCAAGCTTTGATTAAAGAAGCGGCCAGGCATTCTGTTGGCGTCATGAGAAGTCTCTGGGATGCCCGAGTCGAAGAGGCAAAACAGACCCTTATTGATAATGGTGGTCAAATCCTGTCCAATATCGACACAGACCCTTTCCGAGATCTCATGGGGCCCGTTTATGATCAGTTTGTGACGCCTGATCTGAGGCAGTATCTGACTGAAATTGACCGCATAGGGGAACAAGGCGCATGAAAAAATTTCTGAATCTTCTGAGTAGGACTTCGCTCTTTATTAGCGCCTCCTCTATCGTGCTCATGACAGCGATTATTACGTATCAGGTGATTGCCCGTTATTTCTTTAACTCCAGTCCCGCTTGGTCAGAACGCCTCTCCTTGGTTTTACTGGCTTATCTCGTGTTTTTTGGGGCAGCAGTCGGCGTACATGAAAAACTTCATATCCGTATTGATGCCTTACGAAATGCTGTACCGCCAAAGATTGCGAAAAGCTTTGATGTGCTTGCCAACTTTGCGGTTGCAGCCGCAGGTGTTGTGATGATAATCGCGGGTTTAAAGCTCACAACGACATTATGGGCCTTCAACATTCCTTCTTTAGGTTTACCGAGAGGCGTCGCCCTCCTGCCCCTCCCTATTTCAGGGGCTCTTATTACACTTTTCTCTGGCGCTCAGCTTTTTGAATCATGGACCGCAAAAGCGGAAAAGGCCGTATAAAATGGAACTCATTCTTCTTCTTTTGAGCCTCATTGGCCTATTGGCCATTCGTGTGCCTGTCGCTTTTGCTCTGCTTATTTCTTCTATGCTCACTTTTGCGGTCTTAGGATTAAATCCTCTCGTCGCCGTACAACGCCTATCAGCGGGCATCGACGTTTTCACCTTAATGGCTATCCCCTTCTTCATTTTCGCAGGAGACCTCATGACCCAGACGGGTATTGCGGCGCGATTGATTAAAGTTGCAGAAGGCATGTTTGGACGAGTCCGAGGGGGCCTCGGTCACGTTAATGTCGGCGCCTCTATGATGTTCGGCGCTGTCTCAGGCTCAGCCGTTGCCAGTGTCTCTGCGATTGGTTCAACTATGATCCCGATTATGGAAGAGAAAGGCTATGACCGCGACTTCTCAGTCAATGTGACTTGTTCCGCCGCTGTTTTAGGCCTCATCATTCCGCCTAGTCATAATATGATTATTTACGCCGCCGCGGCGGGTGTCTCTATTTCCATTGGGGATTTGTTCGTTGCGGGTATCTTACCCGGGATTTTATGTGGCCTTGCCCTCATGGCGGCTGTGTCTATCATTGCACGCCGTAAGGGCTACGCTAAGGGCGTCTTCCCTGGATTTAAGTCTGTTATCCTATCCGCTATAACGGCTCTCCCTGGGCTTATGACGGCCATCATAATCGTTGTGGGTATATTGGGCGGTGTGTTTACACCAACCGAGAGTTCGGCCGTAGCGATTGTCTATACGCTCTTAATTGGTATCTTTTTCTACCGAACACTTGGGCTAAGCGAGTTTAAAGCGGCCGTCATTAATTCCGCTAAAACTACAGCTATGATTATGCTCATCATTGGCTCAGCCGCTGCCTTTGGTTGGTTGCTTGCCTTGTTAGAAGCGCCTTTGATGATGTCACAACTCATTTTGGGCGCCACAGAGTCTCCTGTACTTATATTATTGATGGTACTTTTCTGCTTGCTTGTCCTTGGCACATTTATGGATATGGCTCCGTTGATTATCATCGTGACCCCTATCTTCCTACCCGTTGTTCAGACGATCGGTGTAGACCCTGTTCACTTCGGTATCATCATGATGCTCGCCTTGGGGATCGGTACAATCACTCCTCCTGTAGGAACGGTACTCTTCGTAGGTTCAGCCGTCGGGAAAATAAGGATGGAAGATACCGTTAAGACGATGTGGCCCTTCTATATGGCGCTCATTTTCTGTTTATTATTAGTGACTTATATACCGCAAATATCCCTACTCTTAGTAGGATAGAAATAAAAAAGGCCCCAAAAATGGGGCCTTTTTTATTAGTAATAATTGATTGTTTTAATCGGTTATCGAGACAACCAACCACCATCAACGGGGAGTGTAATACCTTGAACATAGTTAGACGCTTCAGATGCAAGGAATACAATAGCCCCACCCATATCCGACGGCTTGCCCCAACGACCACATGGAATACGTCCTAGGATTTCAGAATTACGTTTCTCATCAGCCTGTAAAGCCGCCGTATTATTCGTTGCAAAATAGCCCGGTGCAATAGCATTCACATTGATGTCATGTGCGGCCCACTCATTCGCGAGAGCTTTGGTCAGCCCTCCAACACCGCTCTTAGACGCTGTATAAGACGGAACGCGAATACCCCCTTGGAAGGTCAACATAGAGGCTATATTGATAATCTTTCCGCCTTTATCTTCGGCAACAAGGTGCCGTGCAAAGGCTTGAGATAAAAAGAACAAAGTCCGAAGATTAACATTCATCACTGAGTCCCACTCCTCAGGCGTAAAGTCGATTGCTTCATTACGTTTAATTATGCCCGCATTGTTAACAAGGATATCGGCGCGTCCGAGTGTAGAGACAGCGTCTGCGACGATCTCAGAAACATTATCCGCATTGCCCAAATCCGTCAGAATAGAGTGGGTTTTAACATCAAGTTGTGCAAGCTTCTCTAACGTATCTTTTGGTTCTGAGCGCCCAATAAGAGCGATATCCGCCCCTGCTTGAGCAAGCGCAAGCGCCATACCTTGGCCAAGACCAGTATTAGCCCCTGTAACAAGCGCAACTTTGCCTGAAAGATCAAATGGACTCATAGACATGAGACACTCCTATAATGGATTTTGAGGGAGAAACTCCCTCCCAAGACAGCCTTTTGGGTCTAAGCTAATAGGCCTTTTACATGAGAAATCAGGGCTTCATCTGTCGCGTTAGCAAAGAAAAGCTCTTCGAATTTCTCGCCCGCAATTGCGGATTTAAGCAGGTCTTGATCAACCGACTTAAGGACGCTCAACATGTCTTTTGTTGCGGCGGCCTTCATGTCACTGAAAATATTCCGGTTCTTCGCCATGATTGCTGCACGTTCTTTTGGATATCCAACACCGCGCTCCACTTCAAAAAGCTTACGATAGCAATCCTGAAGATTTAGCTCAGCCGCCCAACCAAAGCCTTTGGCATATGGCATTGAAATAGCGTTACCATCGTTGATTTGACCAAATAAGAATGCATCCGTCGGATCAATAACCAGACCACACACAACATTAGGCATCGTATTTAGCGCAAGCATGGCGCCCATGCCTGTACCACAACCAGACACAACAAAATCCGCCGCGCCTGAGTTAATCAGCAAGCCAGCCAAGAGGCCATTCATCACATAAGTCAGTTGTGCATCATCATCTGCGGCGTACATCCCATAATGTGAAACGGTATGACCAGCGGGTTCCGCAACTGATTTTAAGGCTGTATGGACAACAGAGCTTTTAGCGGCCTGACTATTTTCCATTATAAGAGCAATTTTCATTAAATTATCCTGAGTTTGTGCTTGATTATGTTTAAGTAATTAAGTGGGTTATTGAGTTTGTGTTTATTATTAAGCATCAACAGCAATTAAATTGCCTCTGGGTATTGTCCTCTGCTATTCCAGCATCAAACGCAGCAAGGGATTGTGATATAAACATTCATTTGAATTAATCCATTTGTGCACTCAAAAGAAAACGAGAACGGCTTTCTGATGATTTTCGTTTGAGTTCGCGATAAGCCGCCTCTTCTGAGGCCACTAACAAAACTTCAATCATACGCGTGAAATGTGCTCGCATTGTTTTGCGTGCTTTAGACGAGTCTCTTTCTTTAAGAGCATTCAAAATTGCCCGATGTTCCTTTTCTAACAATTCGTTGTCAGTATGGCACACGGATTCATAAACGGTTTGAACTTCCATTGCCTCAGATCGCATCTTCCACATCTTTTCTATTGTGTAGATAATCGCAGCATTATTCGTCGCTTTGGCAATTGTTAGGTGAAATAATCTGTCGGCCTCTTCAATATCTATGTTGGGATTGCTTTCCTTTCCCGTCATCATATTGATGTAACTCTCTAATTCCTCAAGCGTTTCATCCGTAATAATGGGGGCAGCAAGAGCGGCTGTTTCAGCTTCAAATAAAGCGCGTGCTTCAGTTAGTTCAAACGGCCCGACTTTGGGCAGTCCTCGCCCTAGTTGTCCCGAACCATCCAGAACATAGGCTCCAGACCCAACTTTAATCTGAATTCGGCCTTGTGCCTGTAATGCGATTGCGGCCTCTCGAATGGAAACCCGACTAACGCCAAACTTCTCTGCGAGGTCACGCTCTCCAGGCAACCGACTCCCTGGAGGGAAAACGCCTGAATCAATCAATTCAAGAATTTTATTCGCGACTTTGTGATAGAGTCGTTGATCTGCCATGCCGCGCCTTAAGTGTCATACCAATAATGTAAATTCATCATAAACTCATATACCAATTATACAAACGAAAAAGGCGCAATTCTTAAGAAGAATCACGCCTTTTTAGGAATTAAATGAATGAATTCAGACTAGAAACGTCCTCTTACACCAAAGAAGATACGAGGGCCGTAGTCGTTAATCTCATATCTATCATCGCGAACAAAGGCAAACTGCTCTTTTGGTTCACTGAATAAATTGATCGCTTCCACAGAAAGACGGAAGTTTTTATTCACGTCATAAGAGGCTCTTGCTTCCCATACACCGACGTCACCAATATAGCGCAACACAGTTCCATCAGAGATAAATGGCTGGAAGTAGTCACTGCGATACTTGTAATTCACCTGCATATCGAAATCACCGATTTGATAATAGGCCTGTGCTGACAATGTGTGCTTAGACAACCCTGCTAATCCAGCTGGTGCAATAATACCTTCATTTGTTTGTACAACTGAACCGTCAGCTTGTCCTTCGAAAATATCGCCATAACGACTATCTTCAAATTCAAAATCAGACTCTGCATAGTTATAGCTAATCTTGGCACCAAGCCCGCTCAGTAGTCCGGGGAGGTAACTAAAGCGATGCGTTCCAGTAAATTCAACACCAAACAAGTTACTTGTATCATCATTGACTTGTTGTAATCCACTTACGTTGAATGATGCCTCTTGGCCATTCAAAAGATAAGTTTCACTTTCTACGACATTGGTGAAACCACCTTGGAAAACCTTGTAATAAGGCCCGATTGCGAAAATTGAGTCCTCATTCGGATACCATTCAAACCCTATATCAAAGTTCCATGACATTAGCGGGTCAATGGCAGGGTTACCGTTACCAACAACGCCTGCGATTAGTTCGCCAACGCTCCCTACTTCCTCGTCATCGCCGACCCCTGACTGGAATATACGGCCAGCCCCCATATCAGCAGGATCAGCACGCGACATAGCTCTAAAAGCACCTAGACGCAGAAGTTTATCATCAGCCAACTCAACAATAGCAATCGCACTTGGAAGAACTCTTGTGTAATCATGTTCGACCGTGAATTGCTCAAGATTATCGCCAATTTCCAATGAGAATGAACCTTCTGTTCCGTTGATAATCAACTCGGGGCGATATCCTGTTGCAGTAACATCAGTTTGAACAACACGAACACCGAGGTTGCCGGTGATGGGTAAGCCATCAAAGCTCGTTTCATACCCAGCCATCGCATAGAAAGCCGTTGAAGTTTCTTGAACGTCAACCGTTCTTGTGTTGGCCTCAATCAAAGCAGGTGCCGTCGAAGTAAATGCAGCTAAGGCAGCCCCAAAACTGTTCTCATTAGCATTTGGGTCTAGCTGAAATGCGTTAATACGGTCCAGAAGAGCATTCAATGAATCAACAGCTGTGTTCGCGACGCATGTTGCATCAAATGTGGCCCAAGAGTTAGTCGTTGTTGTTGTACCATCATCCTGAACATTAGTAATGAGGGATTCGCCATTACGAAGAGAACTTAAGAAAGAGTCCCCCTCTGGAAATGCCGTTCGACACGCTTGATTCGTTGTTCCAATGATACTTACAAGATCGGTTTCATCGAAAAGCGGATCATTTGCATCATCAATCACTTCTCTGTTATTAACTGTTAGTTCGCCATCATTTTCGATCTCAAAAGAGAATCTACCTGTCGAAAAGTTCAATGGGTTACCTGAATCCACGCCTCCTGGGAGCTCCAAGTAATCTTGCTGTGCCCATCTTACGCCCGCCTCAACGTTTGTGAAGAAATTACCGCCAAGCTCATAATCTGCATCAAAACGCAATGTGTTGACTGTGTTGTCACGCAAGACATCATTGTCTATGCGAACACGTAACCGATCGACGTAGTTGTCGTAATTATTTACGTCAAATGTTTCATCATAAAGCGTATAAACAGGGACATCTCGATCTCTCTGGTCAAACTCAATAACAGGTGAAATATCTGATTGGATACGGAATTCAATCGCTGATTCAGTTCGCTTTGTATTCGAATAACCATAGTCGGCAGAAACAGTTAAGCGCTCAGAGAGATCATACTCAACGTTAATGCCTGCGCCCGTGTATGTTTCCACTCTCTCGAAATCACCACCTTGGACTTCGATGGTATTGTCCGTGATTGCACGAAGAATTCCGCCTTCAGGCGTAAGGACGAGTGAGTCTAAAGTCGTCGTTGTTCCTCCTGGCCCAATATTCAAGGAGGTATCATTTCGGCGCCCACCATTAAATGTTAGGTCATTACGACGCTCAGACTGTGTTCGTTCCGACCATTGCGCGTCAAAATTAACATCTAACCTATCACTAGGTTGCCATTGCACCGCACCAAAAATAGCATTGCGTTCGTCGCGCGTATCATTTTGACGATAGTGCCGTTGAGACGGTGCGAATGCGAATGGAATACCAGCATCAACCCCAAAACCATTCAAAATTTGAGTGTCTGCGCCTTCGACATCAATATCAAAGCCCGCAGGAACATCGCCCAAAGCCCGATCACCATTTACATCATCGCAATCATCATCACGTTCAGGGTTATTTGAAAAACCAGTAACATCTTCTCCAGCACCATCAAGCAAAGAAGCAAATCTATTGTTACCAATTAAACAAGCCGGACGTGAAGCACTTGACGAACTAGTTTGACGGCTTTCAGCCTCTGGCTGAGAAATATCACTGCGTTGAACGCCGACAGAGATACCAATGTCACCGAGACCATTAACTTCATATTGATCAACAAATGACAGAGTACCACGATAACCAATATCACCAGCTTCAGTATCATCTTGCTTAAGCTGGTCTGGGTTTATGTTTCCTTTTAAGTCTGCCTGAATACGGCGCTTGCCATATTCCAGTGGCTTCAATGTATCGATTTGAATTTGTCCAGCAACACCGCCTTCGATTTGACTTGCGTCCTGTGTTTTAAAAACAGCTAGCTTATTCACGAGTTCAGATGGAAATTGCGAGAAGTTCACGGATCGATCGCCTGATCCGTTTGTGGCTGCACGACCGTTAACAACAGTCGATGACAAATAAGGCCCCAGCCCCCGAATCGACACTTCTGTTGCACCACCATTCTCTCTGTGAGAGGCAACACCTGTGATGTTTTCCAAAGCTTCACCGATTGAAAGCGCAGGAATATCACCAATCTCGTCCGCCGATAAACCATCTACGATTTGAGTATTATTACGTTTTAGAGCAATTGAGTCCTGAATAACTTGACGTGTGCCCGTTGCCACGACCTCATCCGTAACGTTGTCAGCACCTGAGTCTTGGGCATAAGTTGCTGTCGCACCCATAAGTGTTGAAAAACCGACACCTAATAATAGAGCTTTTTTCAACATTGAGCGTGCCTGACCTTGGTCAACACCGTTTACGTGATTTGCTTTAGACATATGTATATTCCCCTTGGAAAAGTCTTTTAATTTCGTTGGAATCAAAAGAACCAATAAAATCGTCAATGTCAACCTCTTTAACCTACCGATTGGTAATAATTGGTAAGTCCAATTGCCATTTTCAAAATCTGTTGCAGATTAGCAACGCTCCTTTACGAGTAACCGCTATAAAAGATGGCCCGAAGACACATATATGCATCTGTTAGTATCGCGCGGAACGACGGTTTTGCTAAAGTTGCCCAAAGTTTCGAGCGCGGGGTTACTTACTACTGTATAATCACATAAAACTTAAGGGATTGTACTGTCGCAAGAACAAATTCTAAAAACTATTTCTCTTATGAATCAGTCACTGTCTTTGATGACGCACACACTAAACCCAAACATCACAGTCTACATATAAACCAAGTTTTGATGTGTTATTAGGGGTTGCATGCTCTTTATAATTTTGTATTAGCACGCTAACACAGTGAGACGCTATGCAAACAGTTGAAAAAGCCCTGGCAGAGTTACGAGATGATGAAATGGTGAAAGCCTTTCTCATTGACCTCTGCACACCTGCTGAACGACACGCTCTCGCCGAAAGATGGCTCGTCGCTCAGCTACTCGATCAAGGCGAGCTGTCTTACAGAGAGATAAATGCCAAAACTGGTGTTAGCACAACGACGATTGGTCGCGTCGCGCGTTTCCTCAAAGATGAACCACACGGTGGATATCGCCATGTGCTGGATAAAATGAAAGAAAAATCATGACGGATCGTCTGAGAATAGCTTTACAAAAAAAAGGACGCCTTGCGGATGATAGCTTTGCGCTTTTGAAAAAATGTGGCTTGCGCTTCGCCGTTCGCGGCGGTGGCTTGCTTGCCCGTGTAAAAAATATGCCGATTGATCTACTTCTTGTGCGTGATGATGACATTCCGAGTTTTGTGGCAAATGATGCGGCTGATATTGGTATTGTTGGCGAAAATGTTTTGGTCGAAGAGCAACTCGTCGCCAAAGAAAAACTTGATGCGGAAATTACAATGCGCCTTGGGTTTTCGAGATGTAAACTCTCTCTCGCCTCACCTGACAATGGCTCTATCAAAAGCTCTGCTGACCTCGGTAACACAAGAATTGCCACGACCTATCCAGGGGTTTTGGGACGCTTTTTGAACGACAATAATATCAAGGCAAAGTCTGTCGAAATGAAAGGCGCTGTTGAACTCGCACCCTCAATCGGGATTGCGGAGAGTATTTGTGACCTTGTTTCATCAGGTGCGACCTTAGAGGCAAACGGACTAATGGCCTTCGAGACAATTTTAGAAAGCGAAGCCGTGCTTATCCAATCAGGTCGAGCCTTATCAGCGGATAAACAAGCCTTACTTTCGAAGCTCATGAGACGTATTGATGGCGTCATCAAATCTTCTGAGACGAAGTATATCATGCTCAATGCGCCAAAAGATAAGGTTGCGGATATCACGGCACTTTTACCGGGGTCTGACTCGCCCACGATAATCCCCTTAGCGGGAAGTGGTGACCTCGTCGCCCTCCAAGCTGTGTGTACGGAAAACATCTTTTGGGAAACATTGGAAGACCTCAAGGCGCTCGGAGCTCGGGCGATCCTTGTTCTGCCGATAGAAAAGATGATGAGCTAATTCATGCTGCGTTTTGATTGGACAGATTTGACGCCTGAGGAGCAAAGCAAGGCGCTTAATAGGCCCACAGCCATATCGAATACAGATATTGCAGAGTCAGTTCGAAGCATCATGGACACTGTAAAGTCAGACGGTGACAAAGCTGTTCTAGATTATACAGCAAAGTTTGATGGTGTTGAGCTCGAGACGCTCCAAGTGCCTTTTGAAGACTTAGAAGCCGCTTGGAAAAGCTTGGATGAAAAAGACAAGCGAGCCATTGAAACAGCGCGTCAAAACATCAAAATGTTTCATCAAGCCCAAAAACCTCAAGATATATCTGTTGAGACTATGAAAGGTGTTGTGTGTTCTCGCGAGGTCCGCGCCATTGATACGGCTGGACTTTATGTGCCAGGCGGAACAGCGCCACTTGTCTCGACGCTTTTGATGTTAGCTGTACCTGCAAAAGTTGCCGTTGTCAGACACCGCATTATTGTTACGCCTCCGGGTAAAGATGGCAAAATAAACCAAGCCATATTGGCGGCGGCATACCGCTGTAAAGTCACAGCCGTTTACGCCTGTGGCGGCGCACAAGCGATTGCCGCCCTCGCCTATGGCACGGAAACAATTCCACGGTGCGATAAAATTTTCGGACCCGGCAATGCATGGGTCGCAATGGCCAAATCTTTGGCGGCGCAAGAACCAGGTGGCCCCGCCATTGATCTCCCTGCGGGCCCATCTGAAGCCATGGTATTGGCAGATGGTAATGCAAACCCAGCCTTTGTCGCCTCAGACCTTTTGAGCCAAGCTGAACACGACACTATGGCCCAAGTTATTTGCGTTACAACGTCCTCGGATATGGCTGATAAAATAGAGGCCTGTGTTGAAGAACAAGTCGCGACTTTACCGCGTAAGGATATCGCTCGCGAAGCCTTAAAGCTAGCTCGCATGATTATTGCCAATAACCGAACGGATGTTGTCGATATTGTCAATCGCTACGCGCCTGAGCATCTTATTATTCAAATGAAAAAGCCTGAAACATTAGTCCCCGCCATTCGTCACGCAGGCTCCATTTTCCTCGGGCCGTGGACGCCAGAATCCGTTGGCGATTATGCGAGTGGCACCAATCACACGCTGCCCACTTACGGTGCGGCTCGCGCTTATTCTGGCGTGACGTTAGAGAGCTTCATAAAATATATCAGCGTTCAGCGTTTAACGAAAAAAGGGCTTAAAAACTTGGGCCCAACCGTTGAACGACTTGCTACATTAGAAGAACTAGAGGCGCATAAACGTGCCGTCTCTCTTCGCTTGGAGGCTTTATCATGAGCCAAAATAAATTAGATTGGCCGTATTCAATCGCGCGAAAAGCCATACTGGCTTTTGATAGCTATTCTGCCCGTGGCGGAAGCACAAACGCCCTTCACTTAGATGCAAATGAAAACCCCTATGCGCCCCCACCTGTTACGGGTGCTAAAGATTATAATAGATATCCTGAGCAACAACCTGCGGCGTTACGCCAAAGGCTTGCGGATATTTACGGAACATCAGCAGATCGCGTCATGGTTGGTCGTGGCGCGGACGAAGGCATCGAAGTTCTACTCAGGACCTTTTGTGAAGACGGACAAGACTCAATTCTTATCTGCCCACCAACATTTGGATATTACAAAACCTGTGCAGATATTCAGGGCGCAAACACAATCGAAGTCCCCTTAGATGACAATTACCAATGGGATGTCCAAGGCATTCACAAAACAGCAACAGAAACTGAAAACCTCAAAGCAATTTTCATTTGCACGCCTAACAACCCAACAGGGTCAGAGATTGCTAGAGAAGCCGTTTTGGGTCTTGCTAAAGCCTTTCCCAACACCTTTATCGTTGTTGATGAAGCCTATGTCGAATTTTCTGAGGCGCAGAGCTTTGTAGATGATATCGACACTTACCCAAACCTCGTCATTTTACGCACACTTTCCAAAGCTTATGCCCTCGCAGGTGTTAGAGGCGGTGTGGCGATAGCAGATGCGCGCGTCATTGATTTAATGCTTAAAGTCTTACCGCCTTACCCAATCGCGCGGCCTGTGGAGAACGCCATTATGAATGCACTAGCCCCTGCGGCAATGGGCGTTCACGCCGAACGATTAGAAGAAACGCTTTCCGAACGTGAGCGCATGTTCAAAGAACTGTTAAAATCCCCCTTCGTGAAAACTGTTTTCCCGTCGGCCGCTAATTTCCTCTTATTAGATGTACTTGATGATGTAGGGTTGATGCAGGAACTCAATAAACGCGCGATAAAAATTCGCGATTATCGCTCGACTACGGGGCGCATGCGGATTTCCATTGGCTCCCCCGCGGAGAATACACTGGCATTAAAAGCCTTTAGCGTTGAAGCTGACGATAAGGCCGAGCGCATCGGCGAAGTCTTTAGAAAGACAAAAGAAACTGACATTGCCGTTCGCGTGAATCTGGACGACACCTCCAAAGTCGAGATTGAAACGGGTATTGGGTTTTTCGATCACATGTTAGAGCAAATTGCCAAACATGGGGGCATGGGATTACGTTTGACCTGTAAGGGTGATCTTGAAATTGACGGCCACCACACAATTGAAGACACCGCCCTCGCCTTTGGTGAAGCACTTCACCAAGCCCTTGGCGATAAAGCCGGCATAGGGCGTTATGGCTTTGTTATGCCAATGGATGAAACGCAAGCGCGTGTAGCAATTGACCTATCAGGTCGCCCTGCCGCTGTCTTCAATGGAAAATTCCCAACAGATCACGTCGGCGAGTTTCCAGTCGAGATGTGCCCGCACTTCTTTGAAAGCCTCGCACAGACGCTCAAATGCGCTATCCATATTGATGTGAAGGGCGAAAACTCTCACCATATTATTGAAGCCTGCTTCAAAGGTGTTGGTCGCGCTTTACGCCCGGCTTTTGCGAAGACAGGCGGAACAGAGGTGCCTTCCACCAAAGGTATGCTGTCTTGAGCCTCGTCATCATTGATACGGGTTGCGCTAATCTCTCCTCAGTTGCTTTTGCCTTTGAGAGGCTTGGCGTCACAGCGCAAATAACCTCACAGGCGGAAGATATTCAGTCGGCCTCACGGGTTGTTCTCCCTGGTGTTGGCAGTGCGCCTTTCGCCATGGCGCAAATCAACTCTCGTAATCTTGTGCCGATTGTTCGGGACTTGAAACAACCGGTTTTAGGGATCTGCTTGGGCATGCAATTAATGTTCGAAACCTTAGAAGAAGGTCAGCAAAGCGTTGAAGGGTTCGGCGTCTTAAAAGGACATATCGGTGCGTTAGAGACGAATTACCTCCCTAGTCCGCATATGGGATGGAACACTCTGTCCGTTATAAAAGACGACCCACTCGTCAGAGGAATCGATCAATCGGATTATGCGTATTTCGTCCATTCTTTTGCAGCACCCCTGAGTGAAAACACTTTAGTAAGCTGTACCTATGGCGAAGAATTTTCAGCCATTGTGAAACATAATAATTTTCAGGGCTGTCAATTTCACCCTGAACGCAGTAGTGTCACGGGTGCTAAAATACTGAAGAATTTCTTGGACCTGCCCGCATGATTATTCCCGCTATAGACCTTATCGGTGGCCGTTGTGTTCGCCTTTACAAAGGTGACTTTAATCAACGCACTGATTACGCCGATGCGCCCATTGATGTAGCGAAGAGCTTTGCCGCGCAGGGCGCAACCCGAATGCATGTTGTTGATTTGGACGGGGCAAAACATGGCAATTCGGAACAAATAGACCTTATCATTCAACTCGCCAAAGAAAGCGGCTTGGCCGTGCAGATGGGTGGTGGCATTCGTGAAATCTCCCAAATTCAACGTTTGCTTGATGGTGGTGTGGAGCGTGTTGTCGTTGGATCTCTGTCCGTCACAAATCCGCAAATGGTGAAGTTCTGGATCAATGAAGTTGGCGCAGATAAAATTGTTATCGCCTTGGATGTAAACCTAGATGAAAGTGGCACGCCTATCCCTGCCACACGCGGTTGGACGGAAGCAGGCGAGAAATCGCTTTGGCATGTTCTGGATGACTATGCAGGCTCTGGCTTAAAAACGGTTCTCATTACAGATATTGGCCGTGACGGTGTCTTAGGCGGCTCAAATGTTGATTTGTATAAGGATGTGCAAAGTAAATATCCGACACTCGACCTTATTACCTCTGGCGGTGTTGGTACACTCGATAATGTGAAATCACTTAAAGCCCTTAACCCTCACGGCATCATCATTGGCAAAGCGCTCTATGAGAACCGTTTCACAGTTTCGGAAGCCGTTGCGTGCTAGCCAGACGCATCATACCCTGCCTTGATGTGAGAGATGGGCGCGTGGTGAAAGGCGTCCAATTCCGCAATCACGAAGATGTGGGCGGCATATTAGACCTCGCACTCAGATACCGTGATGAAGGGGCAGATGAACTCGTTTTTTACGATATTACAGCGTCTGTCGATGACAGATCTGTAAGTCCTGATTGGGTTAAGTCTGTTTCACGTGTTTTAGATATTCCATTTTGCGTGGCGGGTGGCATAAAAACAGTTGAAGCGGCAGGCGCTCGATTGGCCGCTGGCGCCGATAAAATCAGCATTAACTCTCCTGCCCTGATGAATCCAGAGCTTATCACTGAAATGAGTGAAGCCTTCGGACAGCAATGTATCGTGGTTGGCGTTGATAGTTTCGAAGATCAGGGCACCTATCGCGTACGCTCTCATACGGGTGACCCCGACAAACAACGCGAGACAGGTCGGGGAACTTTATCGTGGATTAAAGAAGCCTGTGATCGCGGCGCAGGAGAAATTGTTCTTAACTGCATGAACCAAGACGGCGTTCGCAAAGGTTATGACATTAAACAACTCGCCGCCGTGAGGGACATCTGCCCCGTGCCTTTGATTGCCTCTGGTGGCGCGGGCGAAATCGTACATTTCAAAGATGTCTTTGAACAAGCGAATGTTGACGGTGCCCTCGCCGCAAGTGTGTTTCACAAAAACATTATTCCGATACCTGACTTAAAATCTGATCTGGCTAAGGCTGGAATTGAGATACGATTATGACTGAGCTTTTAGACACAATAGATTTCAATAAGGGCGACGGTCTCATCCCAGCGATTGTCCAAGACGCAGATACGCTACAAGTCTTGATGCTTGGCTATATGTCACCAGAGAGCTTTTCTAAAACTTTGGAAACAGAGAGAGTCACCTTCTATAGTCGGTCGCGCCGCACCCTTTGGACAAAGGGCGAAACAAGCGGCAACACGCTTAATCTCGTATCTATTGAGTTGGATTGTGATCAAGACACACTCTTAGTCATGGCACGCCCTATCGGCCCAACCTGTCATGAAGGCACAGTCTCCTGTTTTGGTAATGAAGGCGCATCTGGTGTAGGGTTTCTTGGTTATCTCGATAACGTCGTGAAGGGCCGTGTCGGCACATCTCCATATGAGTCTTATACCGCCAAACTTCTTTCAGGGCCGCTACATCGCGCCGCACAAAAGGTCGGAGAGGAAGGTGTAGAAACCGCCCTCGCTGCTGTTGCTGAAACCGATGACGCTCTACTCGGCGAGTCTGCTGATCTGCTTTATCATCTGATTGTATTGTTGAGAGCCAAGGGGCTATCGCTGAATGATGCGATTGGAGTTTTGCAATCACGGCACAAGTAAGAGATTAAAAAACCTCAAAGCTCTTTTTTGATGGGACAGGTTCCCATTTTCCATTGATGTAATGAATACCGCATTCCGTTTTATCTGAATGACGCCAACGTCCTGCACGAGGATCTTCACCTGCGGCCACACGCGTCGTGCAAGGCTGACACCCAATCGATAAATAGCCAAGCGCCAACATAGGATGGGGTGGTAGGTCATGGCGACGAATATAAGCCGTGACATCTTTTGCCGACCAATAAGCCAAAGGATTCACTTTCACTTGCTCGCCGCCTGTTTCTAAAATCGGCATATTAGCGCGTTGTGGCGTTTGATAGCGTTTGCGGCCTGTTATGCGCGCGTCGTAATTTCGAATGACACCATCAAGGGGGCGAACTTTCCGAAGATTACAACAGGCATCGGGTTCTGTTTTATTTAAATCACCATTGGAGTCTTCAGCTTTTAACTCAGCCAAGTCAGGGGTAATATTCTGGAAATTAGTAAGACCTAAATCCTCAATCAACATATCACGATAAGCAAGCGTTTCACGAAAATGCTTTCCTGTGTCCAAGAAAACGATCGGTAAGTCTGGATTTATTTTCGAGACCATATGAAGAAGCACGACTGAATCAACGCCGAGAGACGACGCTAAAACAATCTGACCTTCATAGGTCTCACAGGCTTTTTTTAACGCCATCTCCGCTGATAATCCGTGGAAGGCGTCATCATTTTCGACCTCTCGAAACCCCGTTGAGCGTGCATCTAACACACTGGTCGCGGGGCCAGAGGGAACGGCATAGCCGCGTTGATAGGTTAGACCAAATTCAGACAAAGCTTTGAACCAACTGCTTTCGCTATGACGCTCATAAAGTGATTTATGAAGTTTCACCGCATTAAATCCGCACTGGATTGCAAAAGCATATTGATCAGGAATAAGCGGCCCTTCGGCGATCAATTCCCCTTTAAAACCTTCACGGTGACGCAATAAGCGCCCTAATGAGAACCCTCTTCCATCAGTAAAAGCTGGAAATGAGATGATGATTTTCTTCGCGCGTTCTAAGTGCGGACGGATAACGTCAATATCTTCATGACCATCAACGCGCAAAATATCTGCACTATTATGACCTGCAAAATCATCCATTGATAAAATTAAATCTGGCCTAGGTGGTTCCAAGGGCTGACCGCCCTCAACCAAGACATCTTCGATAATATCTTGGTCTATATCTTGCTCATTAAGAGACATAGAGCACCTCCTTAAAGGCCGTGACTCCAACGCGGCGAACAACATCAATGAAGCGTTCATCCGCTTTTTCGCGAATGGAAATGTAGTGATCGACCATGCGCTCGATACCGTCAATTAACTCTTCAAAAGAAAAACCCGGCCCTGTGACTTGGCCAATCGCTGCGTTTTCTGACGGGTCGCCGCCAATTTTAACTTGGTAAAATTCGACACCCGCTTTTTCTAAGCCCAAAATACCAATATGCCCGACATGGTGATGCCCACAGGCATTAATACACCCTGAGATTTTGATCTGCATTTCGCCAATCATCGCTTGGCGTTCGGCATCCCAGAAACGTTCAGCGATGGCTTGCGAAATTGGGATGGAGCGCGCCGTCGCAAGGGCGCAAAAATCCATGCCAGGGCAACAGATAATATCTGTAATCAAACCAATATTCGCTTCGCCCATTTTCGCGGCAGTCAGAGCCTTAAACAGACTTTCTAATTCAGTAATTTCGACATGCGGCAGGACAAGGTTCTGTTGATGCGTCGTGCGAATTTCAGAGAAGCTATATTTATCCGATAGATCAGCAACAATTCGCATTTGTTCAGATGTCACATCCCCAGGCGCACGTTCTAGTGGCTTGAGTGAGATATTGACGATGGCATATCCGTCCACTTTATGCGGCAGGACATTATGTTTTAACCACCGCGCGAAAACAGGATCATCACTTTCAAGGGGATGTGCAGGAAGCGTTTTATAAGCTGGCGGACTGAAATAGTCCGTAATACGCGCCGTTTCTTCGGGCGAGACAGCGATATCAAGCGGGATAAGCTCGGCATATTCCGCCTCGACTTGCTCGCGGAAGGTTTCAATACCTGTTTCCTGAACCAAAATTTTGATGCGCGCTTTATATTTATTATCACGGCGGCCATAGCGGTTATAGACACGCAAAGTTGCTTCGAGATAAGGCAAAAGCTCAATACGCGGTAGGAAATCACGCAATACCTGACCTATAATCGGGGTGCGCCCCAAACCACCACCAACAATAATGCGGTAACCAACCTCATCTTCAGCGTTTTTGATGATCTCAATACCAATATCATGAGCACGAATAAGCGCGCGGTCTTTCTCAGATGCCGTCACGGCAATTTTAAACTTCCGCGGTAAGAAAGAAAACTCTGGATGGAATGTGGACCATTGTCGAATAATTTCGCAAGTTGGGCGCGGATCTTCAATTTCATCAGCAATTGCCCCTGCGAACGGATCGGATGTTACATTGCGAATACAATTCCCCGATGTCTGAATGGCGTGCATTTCAACACTGGCAAGTTCGTCCAGCATATCAGGCACATCGGTAAGCTCTGGCCAGTTATACTGAATGTTCTGACGTGTTGTAATGTGCCCATAACCGCGGTCATATTTATCCGCGAGATCCGCTAGCTTGTGCATTTGTTTGGAATTAAGTGTTCCATAAGGCACGGCAACGCGCAGCATATAGGCGTGAAGCTGTAGATACAGACCATTCATCAAACGCAAAGGTCTAAATTCCGCTTCCGACAGCTCACCACTTAAACGCCGTTGTACTTGCGACCGGAATTGAGCCGTGCGCGATTCCACCATTTCGGCGTCAAATTCATCATAACGATACATGATTAGACTTTCTGTATATCAAGCGGCACAAGGGTCGCTGTGTCATAACTTGGTCCATTTACACGGAATTTTTCACGGTAACGCGCGGGTTTGCCCGTGTCTGGCTCAATGTCGATAAAATAAACACCGACAACAAGATTGGCGAGTTCGTCTCTATCACCGACCTCACCCATTTTTTCTATTTTGGCAGTATCTTCGGTGATGAGAGCCTCTTTATAATCCATTGACCACTCATAGTCTGGCGTCATCCAAACATTCAAACCATCACGCAAAGTATTGGCCGTAAGCCCTTGAGGGCCTTTACCTTTGTGCTTTAAGGTGCTCATGAGACGGCCTTTAAAACTGTTTCAATATCTGCCCGATTGACGCTGTACCCCAACATAAGAACAGCAGGTCCTTTGATAGTCCCCGCAACCATGTCATCAACCATCTTGCCTAATGTTGTTGAAACAACGATTTGATTTGGGCGGGTCGCATTTTCAACGACAGTCACGGGCGTATTTGGGCTGGCGCCATGAAGCAGGAGGCGGCCTTGAATAAACCGCGAAGCCCCTACGCCCATATAGACAACTGCGCGCGACCCATTCTGTGCCAGAGCACGCCAGTCTTGTTCGGCATAGCCCTTAGCATCATGCCCCGTGATTAAACTCACGGATGAGTTTTTTCCGCGCGTTGTCAGTGAAGCCCCAATTTCGGCGGCTGCGCCTGCTGCGGCTGTAATACCTGGGACAATTCGGAATGGTATGTTGGTGTCTTTTAGGACATCAATCTCTTCATCTGCGCGGCCAAATATCAAGGGGTCACCACTTTTTAGACGCACAACATGATGTCCTTCTCGCGCTTTTTCGACAATCAAAGCATTGATATCGTCTTGTGAGACCGAAGGGCCGTTGGGTGTCTTACCGACATAGATGTATTCCGCTTCACGGCGACCAAGCTCTAAAACGCCTTGGCTCACTAAGCGGTCATAGACAATAACATCTGCGCTATGCAGAGCTTGCTGTGCTGCAAAAGTGAGTAAATCAGGATCACCCGGTCCAGCCCCTACGAGGGCGACCAGCCCCGTTTTTATGGCATCTTGGTTTTCCAAAGCTGTTTCAACAACTTGTGTAAAAGACTTAGAATCTTTTCTGAGGTGTGCGTTTAAATCTTTGCCGTTGAATATCTTCGCCCAAAAGGTCTGGCGATCAGATAAGGACGGCATAACCTCTTTGACTTTTGCCCGTAGGTCACGCGTCAATTCAGCTAAACTGCCCAATGTGCTTGGCAGTCGTTTTTCAAGGTCCGCTTTCAAGGCCCGCGCCAACCCCGGGCTTGTTCCTTCTGTTCCGATTGAGATTAGAACAGGTGCGCGGTCGACCAAAGCCGGTGTAATAAAGGCGCAAGCATCTTTTTGGTCTGCTGCATTAACAAGTAT
>CAYGSV010000004.1:41317-43173 GCA_964352635.1 uncultured Algimonas sp. | reverse complement strand
TGTCAAATCGAGTCCGACTAAGTCTGCATTTTCAAGCGGCCCCAGAACCGGCAATCGCAAACCAAAGCTATTTTTAACGCAATCGTCTAATGTCTTTGCATCACATACGCCTTCGGCGATCATAGCAATCGCTTCGCGCCAAAGTGCATGCTGCAGTCGATTAGCGACAAAGCCTGGCGTATCTTTTTTAACATGAGCGGGCGCTTTGCCGATAGCTTCTAAAAGAGCCATTGTCGCTTCAATCGTTTCAAGCGATGTCTCTGCCGCCTGTATAACTTCAACCAACGGAATAAGAAAAGGCGGGTTCCACCAATGCGTTCCTACAATACGGTGAGCCGTCGGTAATCCTGTCGCAATATGCGTTGTTGGGATAACGGATGAATTACTCGCCAAAATACAGTGAGACGGCGCTAACTTCACCAAGTCAGCAAAAATGGATTGTTTAAGTTCCAGTTTCTCTGGCGCAGCCTCAGTGACATAATCAGCATTTTCAACAGCGTCTTTCAAATCATCAAAACACTTAATTCGATTAACGGCACTTACATCGTCGCCTAACGCTTCTAGGTTTTTGCGTGTACGCTCATGCAGTGAAGCGCGAACATCTGCATTAGGCTCGAAGACTTTGACATCATATCCGGCAAGGGCAAATATCTGTGCAATGCCAGCCCCCATCAGACCACCGCCGATTACGGATATGTTGCGTATCACCACCCCTAACCTGCCGTATATCCGCCATCTGGATAAATAATATGCCCTGTATGGAAGTTAGACGCTTTAGAACACAAAAAGAGCAAAGGGCCAGCCAGGTCTTCAGGCTCTCCCAAACGCCCAATTGGAACGCGTGCAAGAAACCCATTACGTACCGCAACAGCCTTTTCATCATCCGCGAACATCCATGCGGTCAGGGGAGATCTGAATACGGTGGGAGCAATTGCGTTCACCGTGATGCCCTCTTTACCCCACTCACACCCCAAGGCCTTGGTCATACCATCAATAGCAGACTTCGATGTGCAATAAGCCGTATAGCCTGCTGGATGACCCAGCTTGCCGCGTGCGGAAGACGTAAAAACGACTTTGCCACCACAGCCTTGTTTGATCATTTGAGCTCCAGCGGCTCGAGCAATTAGCCAAGCGCCTTCCGTATTAGCAAGCATAACAGCCTGGAATCGTTCCAAAGACATATCTAAAATCGGTGCGACATCGTTGACACCAGCAGCAATTACGAGAATGTCGACACTTCCGTGCGCCGCAACGGCCGCTGAAATGATTGCATTACAATCAACTTCGGTATTAGGACGCCGCGCAACAGCCGTAACCGTCATGCCTAATCCCGCAAGTTCCCCTTGTAAGGCAGATAGCTTCTTTTCGTTACCTGCCGTAATAGTCAATTTTGCCCCCGCATTACCAAGCACGGAACAAGCGACCTGTCCGAAAGCGCCCGTGGCGCCGATAATCACAGCCGATTTACCCTTCACATCAAAAAGGTTATTTGTATCAATGTGAGGTACGCTCATTGACTGGCTCTCTTAAGTTTCAGGTGGGTAAGGCATAATGACGAGCATACTCGCCACCGCATTTGTATCATTACGAATAGCTCTGGCCTCATCTCCAGGAATAAAGCAGCTATCATGTGTTCTCAAAATTTCCGTCGAGCCGTCTCCAAGCTCAATCGTAACTTCACCCGCAATGACAATATAAATTTTTTCAAGAGGACTTGTGTCCATCTTGGCCCCACCACCCGGAAGGAAATGGGACATGCCGGTCCAGGCAAAACTTGGACCGTCCTCACTAAAACCCTGCAGTCGAAGCCCCCGCATATCGAAATGCTTTGGGGCTTCGACTGCAGGGTTTTAGTG
>CAYGSV010000004.1:0-41307 GCA_964352635.1 uncultured Algimonas sp. | reverse complement strand
TAGCTTCGTTAAATCGTGTAATTTTCATAGCTCATTACAACGATGCGGGTTCATCGGAGTTACCCGTTTCAATTCGGAAAGTCCCTTTTGGATCGACGATAGCGACGAGCCGAATGATACACCCGTCACCTTTTTTCCAACGCCACGGGAACGCCGCAAATGTCACACGCTTTCCGGTCACTTTATCAATATCACCACCGATATTTTCAATGCCGCAAATGCCATTTGACAGAAGGGCGTTATGACAAGGCTCCCACTCCGGGAAGTCCTCAATTACACGACGGCCAGTTTCCTGAAAATACTCCTCGCAAATATCAGGCTGTAAACCATTCGGCGCACCAGGTCCATGTGGGCCAATCGCTGTACCAAGGGGGTGATCCAAAGCTTGGGTGTCATTCCCAGCCATTTTCACACCACGTTCAACAAACCATTCACCAGCCTCTTTGTAAAAACCTGGGGAATAGCCGTAATAGTGCTTATTATCACCGTAATATTTATGCCACCCCGTATTCACGACAACGATATCGCCAGGCCTAATCTTCGGACGAGCCGCTTCAAGATCAGCCGCCGTAATAACTTCCCATTTTTTCTTTGGAATAGACACGACAACGCCCGTCCCAAAGAAATATGGCAATGGGACTTCATCCATGAAAGGCGTCCCCGGAACAACATGCGCCGGAGCATCAATATGGGTTCCAGAATGCATAACTGTCGTAATTTCTTGAGTTAATACGCCTGAACGCGACATGCCATGAAGGCGTTCAATTTTAACGTCCTTAAAATATGGCCAACAAGGCTGATCTTTACCCCAAGGGTGGCTGAGGTCATAAAACTCCAACCCCATTGCATTTAAAAGATTTGACTCTTTGAACTGACAAAGACTTTCGTCACGCCAATCACCTTCTTCCCAACCGGGCATAATTCCTCCTATATTAACATAACCACAATGTGATGCATTTGGTTTGCACTATGGTTTATTACTATGTTGAGCGCGTAAAAGAGTCAAACGCAAATCAGTGATGCTCACAAGGAATTATGGGTTTTGAACTCTAAAATGAAATTGCTGGTTTGTTGCTTGAGTTTGATACAGTTTAAACTTAGTGTATCGCATTGTGGTATGTAGGTAATATCACATTATGGCTAAACATACTAAGATTGCGATCACTAATGCCTCCTATAAAAACTGACAAAAAACCTGCGCGCTCGGCAGGGATTCAGGTCATTGCAAGGGCGGCTAAAGTCCTTCGGTCGCTTGAAGATGAAGCGCAGGGACTAAGTCTTGGTGAGATTGCTGCAAGAGTTGACCTTCCGCGCTCTACAGTACAACGAATTGTTACAGCCTTAGCTGAAGAACAATTATTAATTGCTGCGACTCCCAAATCTCGCGTTAAACTTGGGCCCGCATTGATACGTCTTGCAAAAGCGACAAATGATGAAATCGATAAAATTGCGCGACCCTTTATGGATACCCTTAGTCGCGAGCTTAATGAAACAATTGATTTGTCAGTTATTCAGGGAAAAACTGCTGTCTTTGTCGATCAAGTTTTAGGAAATCACAGGCTGAGAGCGGTATCAGGAATTGGTGAACGGTTTCCTCTTCATTGCACAGCTTGTGGAAAAGCCCTTCTTGCAACATTACCAGATGACAAACTGGAACGCCGATTGAATGGTGAGCTTACAAAATTTACGCCAAAAACAAAAACTGACCCCATATCGTTACACAAAGAAATTTTGGGAATTCGAAACGGTGATTTAGCTTACGATATTGAAGAGCACACTGAAGGCATTTGTGCAGTGGCGGTATCTTTTATGGATCCCTTAAATCGTGCCTTTGCGATCTCTATGCCTGTTCCGACACCAAGGTTTTCGCGGAATAAAGATTTGATTGAGGCTGCTTTGCTTAAATGCAGAGATCAAATCATTAATTCGCTCGGTGATTTTTCAGCTCACTAAGAATAAACAAAACCTACCTTAGAAAGGTCATTTGAAGGCCTTCCAAATTGATTGCAAAATATAAAAAAGGGTGTTCCGTGAGTACGAAATCACCCTTTAAGTTTTGCACTCTGGCTCGGGAAAGATACCCGAATGCATAAAAATAATTAATAAAACTCCGTTTTTACAAACATCAGAAACGGAGGCATCTTCTTTTATAGAATAAGACCTTAGGAACTTACCAACGTGTGCCTAAGGTAACACCGTATGTCCTAGGGGCACCAAGATTGACGGTTCGACATCCGCAAGCGGCAGGTGGATTAATGAGTTGTCCCGTTACGTATTCCTCATCACCTAAGTTTCGGCCCCATAGGTCAAAGTAATAAGCCTCTGCGTCATAGCGAATTCTACCATTCAACAAACTATATGCCTCTTGTGTATCGAGCTCTGTATTTGCACGATCGAAGAATATATCGGACCGGTAAGACCAGTCGGCGCGGAAAATAAGGTCTGCATTCTCAAGGTTCGCAGTGTAGGTAGCTCCTAATGCGGTTGTCCATTCTGGAGCGTAGTTTAATCGATTGCCGGAGAAGTCAGTCGGAGGAATATCAATTGTGTATTCATCGTAGGTCGCATCAAGATAACCAACGGAGCCATCGATTTGGAAGTTTTCAGATAACTCAAACTTGGCTTCTGCTTCGACACCTTTAATCGTTGACTGGGCCGCGTTATCAGTAAGAGGGCCGTCCGCCGTCAATCTAAAGACCTGCAAATCTTTATAATCATAATGGAAGGCCGTTAGATTTAAGAGAGCTCGATTGTCAAAGAACTTATTCTTTAACCCAACCTCTATCGCATCAACAAATTCAGGATTGTAAGGAAGTTGCTCACCCGCTCCATCAATCCTACCACCATTAAAATCAAAACCACCAGATTTATATCCGCGAGCATAGCTGGCAAACAAGAGACTATCATCGCCAACCTTATAATCTGCACTAACTCGATAACTTAGTTCTGAAAAAGACGCCTCTCCAGAATCTGGAGCAAGAGGGCCAAGAGCCCCTCCCCCTCTAAGCCTCAAACCATTTGTAGCATCAACATTACCACCCGTGTCACGAGACTGATTTTTCTCATCCCAAGTATGACGAATACCACCTGTAACAGACAATTTGTCGGTTAGATCGTAGGAAAGTTGAGCAAATAACGCGACAGAATCGACTTCGTGGTCCGTAATCCGTAGCTGCCCTATCCCCGTACTCCCAGGAATAACACCCGCAGGCGTCGCTGTTTGAAAACGTTCGTTTAATTCTTCGTGGTAATAATAAGCTCCTAAAATCCACTGCAGAGGGTCATCTGTCTGTGAAATCAGGTTAAACTCTTGGCTAAACTGTTTTGCATCAGTTCGACGCGCTCTAGTTTGTATGTCCAACTCAGACCCGTCTGAATCCACAAGAATTTCGTTATCATTCGTTTGATAAGAGCTAATTGATTTTAGTAAGATATTATCGCTTACATTAAAACTGGCTTCCAAATCCACACCCTTGATAACGGTATCAACAAACTCGGGCGCGTCCTTTCTAACTTGATGAAACCCAGTAGGTCGCGGTAATATTCCCGACCCATCAGCTGCCGTTCCCAAATTATAGGCATCACCCTGAATAGGGGCGCCAATGGGTGGCCCAGAACCATCAGACACGCCTATTAAATACCGAGCTGGGTAACCATTTGCTGTCGTAATATCATCTCCGAGATATCTGGCACCGCCACCAGCACCACCAGCTCTTGAAAAATAGCCCTTCAGTAAAATTTCATTGCCGGAATCAGTCTCCCAAAGTAATTGAAGCCGCCCCCCCTGAACATTTTTATCAGAATTGTCTCGCCCTGGCTCATATAAGTTTTCAACAAAACCATCATGACTTTCTGAAAAAATTGATACCCTAGAAGATAGGTTTTCAGTTAGCGGAACATTTGCAACACCCCGAACGCGAAATTCGTTATAGTTACCATAAGTGATATCAGCGTATCCTTCCGACACATCGGTTGGTCGGTTTGTAATTATATTGACCGAACCACCTGTGGCATTTCGTCCATATAACGTACCCTGCGGCCCACGTAGAACCTCAACGCGCTGAACATCAAATATATCTGAGATCGCTGCTGAGTTACGCCCGACATAAACGCCATCAATATGTAAAGCGACACCCGGATCACCTCCGCCGACCAATGTCTCTGTGCCAACACCGCGGAGCGTCACACGCGCGACATTAGAATCGGCAGACTGTGCGGAAAAATTCAAGTTCGGTGTGGACTCTTGAATCCCTTCCAAATTTGTTGCGCCTCTAATATCCAGGTCTTCTTGTGAAAATGCTGTGACAGACAGTGGAACATCCTGCACGCTCTCAGTTCTTTTTGTCGCAGTTGTAACAATTTCGTCTATCTGCGCGTAAGCTGCAACCGCACTAAACGACATTATGCTTCCACTTGCCAATAAAACTGACAGTAACCGATTGGTCATAATTTTCCCCATGTGTTTGCGTATTATTACCGCATTGTGATACACACATATTGCATAACAGTGTTTATCGTCAAGAGATATTTCCAAGATGAGAAATTTTCGGAAACTATTGACATCTCAATCCGCTAATATCAAAATATCGCTACATGCAACGAGTGTATCTTATTGCAATACAGTGGGCTTACTGTAACAATGCAAGCTAAATGCTGATAGGAATTAGAATGAGGTTTAAAAGCAAAATTGCTGTTTTCGCCGCGACCTTCGTCTCGGCCACCTTACTTGCAGGCTGTGACATTACACCTAGATCGCCTGTGCTTGCAGGGGATACGGGTGAAAGTAGCAATGAGGAAGTTGGGACGATTTTACCTGACCCGCCGCCAGCTCACCCTCCGCATTCAGAAGAGCCCGAAAAGAAAAAAGCGCAATCAGATGGGGAACCCCCCAAACCTCAAGATAGGCAGACTCCCCAGAAAGGCCTGGAATAATGTCAGATAGTGATAAAAAAGGGCAAGACGCGTCAGAAAACACCGACGATACTAATGATAGTATCGGTCATGGCATGAACCGCCGTGATGTCTTTAAGGTGGGCGCTGTTGCGGCGGCAACCTTGGCGGTACCTGCTATCCTACACAATGTCGGCGCGCGGTCGATGGCAGCTTCACCCAAAGACCGTTATGAAGCTGACATCCTGATTATTGGTACAGGGTTTGCTGGGGTTTTCGCGGCGCTTGAGGCGCGTAAGAATGGTCAATCCGTCGTCATGATGGATAAGGGTGCAGTTGGGTGGTCTGGTCTGTCGCCATGGGCATCTGACAGCCGTCCCTTTGACCCTGAACTTTATGATCGGGATGAGTGGCACCTGAATACTGCCACCAATACAGAATGGGTCAATGATCCTAAATGGCTTGATATCTTTATAGATGAGTCTCTGGACATATTTTATACATTACGGGGTATGGGCACACATGATTGCAAGCCGTTTGAGCGCTCACATATTTTTCGACAATTACTTGAGGACGAAAACGTCACTCTCGTTGAACGCACTATGGTCACAAGCTTTCTGAAAGATACGTCAGGCAAAATATCGGGCGCACTTGGATTCACTTTCGACGATTCTGCTGAGCCTAGCAAAGCCGTCGTGGTTTCGGCCAAAGCCGTTATAATGTGTACTGGCGCAGGGGCATATAAAAGTCCTGGCTTCCCTAATTGGGGGCTAACCTTTGATGGCGACGCTATGGCTTATGATGTCGGCGCGTCGATTACAGGTAAAGAGTATCATGACACACATACGACTTTCGCCAACTATCCCGCAGCCTCTTATGATGGCTGGATTTGGGCCCAAACAGTTACAGGCGCCTATATTATGGTCGGGCCACCCGATAAGGTCGTCGGCGGATTAACAGTTGATGCGGCCCTTCGCGCTTCGGATGGAAAAATATACCGCAAACCCGGCGGAGGCCCAGGGGGAGAACCACCCGGAGCCGCAGATGCCGCAGAACCCATTAAAGCCCTCAATAGAAAATTATATAGTGGTAAAGGGTTTCTAACAGAACCAGATTTAACAATTGATTGGGGAGGGCCGCCCGAAGGCGCGGCCAACCTCAAAATGGGCCATCGTGTTGGCGGGGCTACCGCTGGGATGGGTGTTCATAAAGGCGAAGGCGTTTTCAATTCCGATTACACATGCCGAGCCGACGGTGTTGAAGGTCTATTTGCTGCCGGTGATGCACTCGGCTCTATGCTTTGTGGCTCTAGCTATCCTGCGCGAGGGTTCTCCTCATATGGCTCTGCTATCCAAGGGCGAAGGGCTGCAAAATATGCCTCTGCCTATGTCGCTGATTTGCCAAAGCCAGTTTTGGATGAAGCCTATCTTGCTCAGAAGACAAAAGAAATGTGGGCCCCGAGAGAAAACGAGGAAGGCTTTACCCCTGACTGGGTGACAAGTGTGTTGCAAAACACCATGACGCCTTTTCACATTCTTTATGTGAAACATCCTCGTCGTCTCGAGGGTGCGCTTGCATCCATAGAATATATGCGTGAATCAATGGTGCCAAAGTTAATTGCCAGAGACGGACACGAACTGCGTCTGGCTCACGAAACCGCCAATATGCTGTTGAATGCAGAAATGAAATTACGTGCAGGGATTTTCCGCGAGGAAAGCCGTGGCACGCATTTCCGTGAAGATATTCCAGTTCGAAATGATGATGAGTGGCTTTGCTGGGTCTTGCTCAAAAAAGGTGAAAATGGAGAGATGGAGCTTTCTAAACATATGTTGCCAGAAGAATGGAAAGCTGACCCTAAGCTTTCATATAGAGAAAGATACCCTCGCCCCTATCCGGGCGAAGATGAATACCGCGCAAAGACCATTTGAGGAGATAAGTATGCCTATCGAGAAAATTCATGGCTGTATCGGATGTAAAAATTGCGTCAATGCCTGCCCGACAGATGTAATCCGAATTAATCCCGAGTCAGGACAAGCCTATATTGCTTACCAAGACGCCTGTCAGATTTGTCATTTATGTCGTCTGAGCTGCCCTGTGGACGCCATTACTTTGACGCCGGACAAAAACACAAAGCCCACGGTGTCTTGGAATTAATCGATGAGTAAAAATACAATTTTGCTGCCGCCTACAGGCCAACCTCCACTTACCTTTGGTCGTATGATGTTGCTCTATATGGGTATCGCTTTGCTTCCATTTATTTGGTCGACGACCCAAGGCTTGGAGAACCGAGGCATTTACGAGATGACCCTCACGGTTCTCAATATCTCTTTGTTCTCTGCCTTGCTGGCACAATATTTTCTTGCCGGTCGAATAGAAGCCGTCACGCGTGTGACAGGAATCGACAACGGTATGCAGCTTCACCGAAAGGCCGGCGAATATATCGCTCTATATTTCTTCTTACACCCATTTCTAATTATCTTACCACGGTTTTTCCTATCACCGCAGCGAGCAAAAGGTGATGTTTGGGACACCTTCATTGCAGGTGAAGCCTCAACGGGTGTTTATGCTTGGGCTGTCATGGGCGTTTGGGTTCTCATGGCTATGTACAAGGATAAAATGAAGATCAGCTACGAGGCGTGGCGTATCAGTCATGGCCTAGGCTTTATTGCTGTTGCGCTGCTCAGCACACACCACGCTATCTCAGTTGGTCGACATGGACGTTACGATCCCTTATTTGACCTTATGTGGATTGTTCTCTGCGCCCTTGCAGTCGGCACTGTGCTTTACACATACATTATTCGCCCTCTAAACCAGAAAAAGCAGCCCTTTAAATTAGTCGAAGCGACTAAACTTGGGGCAAGTGATTGGAGTGTTACTATAGAAAAGGATGGTAATTTCCCATTCAACTTTAATGCAGGACAATTTCTATGGATCAACACAACAGGCAATCCTTACAATAGATCGGAACATCCATTTTCCATAGCGTCCAGCCCGACTGCCCTTCCCCGGATATCCTTCATTATTCGTGAACTCGGAGATTTCACCTCTAATCTTGGAAAGCTAAAACCTGGACAACGCGTATATGTAGACGGTCCTCATGGCGTGTTCACACTAAATGGCCGGGAAGCGCAAGGAATTGCGTTGATCGCTGGCGGCGCAGGTATTGGACCTAACCTTGGCATATTGCGCCAGCTTCGTGATCTTGGCGAGAACCGCCCTGTACGTTTGATTTATGGTAATCGCACGATGGATCAAATGGTCTTCCAAGACGAAATCACGGCGATAGAAGGTGACCTTGATGACTTTAAACAGTCTCTAGTTCTCGAAAAATCGCAAGACGGTGTTGATGCCCAAATTGGTTATATTACAAAAGAGTATTTAGAGAGCCAGTTCACACTAGAGCAACGCAGCTCTTGGATATTTTATGTGTGCGGCCCACCAGTCATGGTCGACGCTGTAACAGATCACCTACGCTCCATTGGAATACCAGAAAAGCAAATTCTATTTGAACAACTTTCTTTTGGATAAGATTATGAATTATTTGAATCGAATAATACTCACGGGTTTCATAAGCGGTGCGGCCACCTCCTTATCTGCGTGCTCTGGTAGTAGCACAAGTTCAGTCGTTCCTGTTTCAGATTCTATACAGAAACCCAATATTGTCTTTATTCTTGTTGATGATGTTGGCTGGAATGATGTGGGATATAATGGTTCGGAAATTTCCACACCTAATATAGACGCCTTAGCGGCCAGTGGTGTCAAACTAGAACGTTCCTATGTGTTTCCAATATGCAGCCCCACACGCGCAGCTTTAATGACAGGGCAAAATCCGCTTAAGTATGGTGTCGACAGCCCAATGGCCCTAGATGGAACACTCCCTCTGAATTTGACCCTATTACCGGAACATCTCAAAAAGGCCGGATATGACACTTGGTTATTAGGTAAGTGGCACCTTGGGCATAAAGCTGAGGCGTCGCGTCCTAACGCACGAGGTTTCGATTATTCATATGGCCTTCTGAATGGCTGGATTGATCACTACACGCATGTCTTCAACGGCGGTCTTGACTGGCAACGTAATGGTACAACGGTGCGTGAGGAAGGCCATGCCACGGCTCTTTTGACAAAAGACGCAATCAGATTGTTGAAAGGCCATGATGATGACAATCCGTTTTTCCTATACATGGCGTACAACGCCCCACATACACCTTTGCAATTGATTTACGGCGTCGCAAAAACCTATCCAGAAATCGAGGATTTGGACCGCAGAGTATATGCGGAAATGATGACAGATTTGGACATGCATATTGGTCAACTCGTTGGTGAGCTTGAGTCTCAAGACATGCTTAACAACACGCTTATTATATTTATGAGTGACAATGGCGGTGATAGGGCTGGGCTAGGGTCTGACAACACTCCCTTACGCGGCGGTAAAGGAAGAGGCTTTGAAGGCGGACTCCGCACACCTGCCCTTGTATCTTGGCAAGGAGAGCTAGAAAGCAATCAAACATTAAACGCACCAGTCTTCATTCAGAATTGGGCCCCCACCCTTCTTGACGCAGCAGGAGTTGACTATTCAAAAGCCGAATTTGACGGGGCCAGTCATTGGCCGCTCATTACGGGGGCAATAGATACAGCCGCATCAGAAGTCGTGGCGATGGGCATGCCACAATCTCGCGCTGTGATGTCATGGCCTTATAAATATGTGAGACATACGCCGCGTTTTACAACTGACACGTCAACCTATTTATTTAATATCAAAGATGACCCCAACGAAACAAAAGACATCAAAGCAGATCATCCCGAAATCGTTGCGACCTTAGTCAATCACCTCACTCAATATGAAGGTATTGAATCTGTTGCGGAGAAAGGCCCTCGTCCAGAAAATTTGTTCAAAAACCCTGACGGGACTTATAACTATGAACTACGCCTTCCGGAAACACGTGCGCCTTGGGTCAAAGAGGTGCATGGAGACACAGAATGACCGACTCAAAGCGTCTGGAAATCGGGTTGTTTGTCTTGCGTCTCGGTATTTTCTCGGTTTTTTTAGTCTGGACCCTCGATAAGATTTTCAATCCGGCTCACAATAGCGGCATGATAGGGCATTATTACCATATAGACGTCAGCCATACTCTTCTACTGGGTCTTGGCATCGCTGAATTGGCGTTCCTTGCTCTATTCGTTTCAGGTCTATTTAAGTCGCTTACTTATGGCGGCGTCTTGTTATTTCATACGGTAACAACACTCGCATCCTCTCCGCGATTATTTCCTCCCTATGAAATCCACCAATTGCTATATTTTGGGTCCCTGCCAATGCTTGCCGCTTGCATTTGTCTATTCTTATGTCGACGCCAAGACACATTTCTGACGTTAAAGCGTTCCGATTAACGGGCTTTCGGCCTTAAAATAATGTCGAAATCGACCCTGAGATCCGTATCAACCGCGGCATCAGGATTGGGTTTGTAGTTCGCCAGTAAGCTTTCACAGGTTCCAAACACGGTATCCGACGTTTTGTAATTATCATCGGCGTCAAATATTTCAGTCACTAGTGACTCGTAGCCAAATGCCTCTACCCCAATATGTATATGTGCTGCCCGCATGCCATGACGCTTAGAGGCTTCAAGTATCTTACCAACCGGGCCGTCGCGCGGAATTGGGTAAGGAACTGGCCTTACGGTTTTGAACCCATAGCGACCGTGCTGATCAACGCGCTGCTTTCCCCGCAGATTAAATTCAGACTGACTTTGATCTTGCACGGCATAAAGCCTGTTGGGAGCCGTCTGCCAAATATCAAGCACCGCATCAGGTATCGACTTTCCAGTCGTATCCAAGACATGGCCAGCCACATAGACAGTTTGCTCTCCGGGTATTGTGTCCAGATTAATCATGCCTCCTATTTCAACATAAGGCGAACCGCTTACGTGAAAGGGGCCTGTCAAACTGCCTGGTGTCGCTATGCTATCTGGATCGCCACTTACGGTCTCCACAAGCGCACTTAGACCCAAAACATCTGACAGCAGAATAAATTCATCTCGCGTCTCCGTGCATGCTTCGCCTACCGCTCGCATATAGGCAATTCCGGCGCGCCATTCTTCTCGAGTAAGTGATACATCATTTGCAAAGGCAAAAAGATGGCGAACTGCAGATATAATTATCTCTTTTTGTCGTTCATTTTTTATTGAACCATAAGCCGCGACGACTTCGTTCAAGAGCATTTCTGGTGTTCTTTGAACCACTATTTTGCATCTTTAATATAAGACGCAACGCCATCACCAGCTTTCTGGCGAGCTATGATGGTTGGCCCGACAAGATCAATAAAAGCTTTGGGTTCCCAATCTAGCAAGCCCGTCTGGAAACTGCGGCGCATTTTAACTCTATCAAACCATTCATTAAGCCGAGGATAGTTTTTAAAAGGCCAACCCAAAAGTGCGAAGCGGTGAAAATTAGGCATCCAAGCTATGTCTGCTAATGAGAAGCTATCACCCACCAAAAATTGGCGACCGTCTGATAGATATTTTTCTAAAACTATAAAGTCATCATCACTTTCGCAAACAGCTTTTTTTAACCGGTCACGCGAGAAGCCTTTCGTAAAATCACGAAAAAATTTCTTCAAGTATTCGTTTTTATGATTTTTCTGGAAAGCGTCGAAAGCCTCTTTAGACGGCGGAGGGGCCGCGCTGAAAAGAAATTCAAAGGTAAGAAGCTTTAACGCCAGCTGTGCTTGATCAGCACGTCTCATGAGTACGTCCATCTCGCTAAGGGCTTTCGTGTCGGAAGGACGAAGGAGTGGTTTTCCACCACGACAGTCTATTTCATCAATCAAGTCTATCGACTCAATGTATAGAACTCCGTCAATAACCATTGCAGGAACGAGGCCTTGCGGATGTATAGACTGATAGGCTTCGCTTGCATTCTCGCCCTTATGCAAATTTATTATGTGACTAGTATACTCTAGCCCCTTTTCGGCAAGTGCAATGCGAACGCGTTGAGAACAACTCGACATATCCGAGTGCCATAAATGTATTCCCCATAAGGATTTCAGTTTGCTATTGTCAGACGGTATCATGGGCATTGCACAAAACACTAAGGATGTGTCTCAATGTAGTCCAGAACATATTGCTACAATGCAAATCTAATGTATTATATTGCAATACATATAGTATGAGGAACATTTGGAATGAAGATTGCCCGAGTTCAAAAGACACAACACAAATAATATCCTTACAGACTAAAGAAGAGATGTTCTGTGTTTAATGATGGAACACCCAGAGACTATCAAAAGCGAACAAGTCAATGGGCCATCGGCAAAAACTTCGATTCAACAGGCGGATTTGGCCCCTACTTCGTAACTCCAGATGAACTTCCCGGAGTCGCTAAAGGGTTATCTATCTCAACGCGACTAAATGACAGAATCATTTAGCACGCAAATACCTCCGAAATGATTTTCTCAGTTGCCAAGATTATTGCGATTTTAACAGAATGCCTGACGTTAGAGTCTGGCGGTTATGGCCGCCCTGTTGGGCTGACCAGAACCTAGTGTAGGACAGGCTAATGCGGCGTGGCAAGATGGATCTGGAACCGCTTCTTTATAGCCAAGCGAGCTGTGTGGTCTGGTGGTGGTGTTATACTGCCTGCAACGTTTGACTAGGATTTGTGCCTCCTTGGGTGTGTAGAAGATTTCTCAATTGAGGTATATACGACCACACATGGCCTTTGTGCCGTGGCCTGAACCTCACACAGGAGCCATAATTAAACCAAAACCTGCCGCGCTTTGGCTGCTTTTGCAGGACTTTAAACTTTCCCTCAACAGCTTCTTTCAAGATCAAAGCATCTAAAGTGAGATTCGAGACCGCCTTGCGAAGCCGTTGGTTCTCTTTCTCAAGATCCTTCAGGCGGCGCGCCTGGGAGGCATTAAGTCCTCCATACTCACGCCGCCATCAATAGTAACTTTGTTCAGACACGCCAAGAGATTGACATATCAGTCCTGTCTTCTCGCCTTGAGATAACCGAACTTCCGCTTCGCGTAGCATCGCAATGATTTGTTCTGGAGTGTAGCATTTTCTAGCCATAATGTGCTCCTTCAAGCTCAAAATCGCCAAATCTCTAACTTTTAAAATGGATCACTTTTAAGAGGGAAGGTCAACATTATTCAATCGCTAAAAGGATAAGACCTTCGCTCCATCTTGCGTAAAGTAGGACGCAATATCAGGTGGCGTTGCCACGCCTACGCCATCGATAAGGGCATCTTCTCCAAACGCCTTGTTCGGTAGATATATCGCACATACATCGACTTTGACGCCGCTATTGATGAGCTTAGCTAGTAACCCAACTGGACTAATATTCTTTGGCGCCAAAGGTTTCAGTGAAATGGCCGCCGGCGTATTGAGGGCGAGATTACCTCCTTGGTCGCACAATAAAATCCGAACGGGCGTACCCTGATCAGATGCGGCTTTTGACAAGATCAAAGCCATGAGCTGCGTTTGAGGATCTTCGCGTGTAATGACGGTCAAAACAGGTTGACTGACATTCGGCGTCTTATTGGCCGACTGTTCTGGTGCGGAACTTGGTGTGCAAGCCATCAGCATCAGAGAGAGGCCAAAGGCTGGCAGAAAGGAATTTAATCGGGACATTCTTGGCTTCCTAAAATGGGTTAAGCGTATAATTCTCTTGCTGAAGCAAGGCGTGCGCAGTCATAGCTGAGAGAGCCATCTTAACCCCCGGCAACAAATCCGACTTTTGGATGTCATGATACACGGCAGATTGGCCACAGAGATAAATCTCAACGCCATTCTCTACCAAGGCCTTAATCAGAGGCGCGTTGGCATTTTCCGCACCCTCATATTGACCGCTGTAATACGCATTTCTCGTGAGGTCCTTTGAGGCACCGCCATGAACAACAAGCGCAACGTCGATATTCTTCAAAGGCACACCTGCTTCCACATGCATATTGATAAACCGCGCAAGACTATCAAGCTTTCGGTTCACGCTTCCTGGCTTGCCAACGCTCGCGGCATCAAAACTGACTTTTAGCTTTACTCTTTTCGGAAGCGGCATATCGGACTCTATCGTCGCAACTTTCCCAAACTCGCTAATAACGGTACCGGAGTGGAAGGCCGTTTCATCTGCATAGGAAGAGGTTGAGATTAGGCAGGCGGCAACAACTCCAGATATATATTTTATAATACGCATGATCACCCCTAACTTAAGCAGCAGTTGCACGAAGCATCCAAGCTGTTTTTTCGTGAAGCGTGATACGCGGCGTAACAACATCTGCCGTTGCATCATCATTTACTTCTTCCGCCGTGCGAAGAACATCACGCGCAATTTTCGCGACTTGCTCATGTCCGGAAGCGAGCGTGGTGACCATCTGCCGCCAATCAGGCGTTCCTGTTTCCTCCGATACAGCAGAAAGTTTTGCCATGGCCGCATAAGAGACCGGGGCGTAATGACCAAGTGCGCGAATACGCTCAGCCAGTTCATCAACGGCCGTCCACATTTCTGTATATTGTTCCATAAACTGAATATGCAGTTGTTGAAAATGCGGGCCTTCGACATTCCAGTGATAGCCATGTGTTTTTAGATAAAGTGTATATGTGCTAGCGAGCAGTTTTGACAATGCGAGAGCAGAGGCTTTTCGCGCGGCTGTATCTATTCCAATATCAATGTCCATTTTGCACTCCGTGTGATTAAGGGGGTTTCATTAAGTCGAATTTGGTAGCTTCCGTGACAAGAGGAACAGTACATCAATGTCGAACTTAATTGGTCTAGGATTTCGGCATTCTCGGCCCCGGCTTTGGACAAGGTATCAATTTTTCTAAGCTCGACCTTCATCGCGGAGCCCATTTGTCTAAATTCCGTCGGCAACGCGCCTTTCACTAATCCTTGACCTTGACCTTGACCTTGACCGCGGCCCAAACCATCAGAAACTGCGCTTTGAATTAATTCGGCATCATCAGAGGCTAGGCCTTCCACAATCTCTTGTGTAGAAAGCAGGAATTGGTTCATTTCTTCCAGCACATGGAGGCGCTGCTCTGCTGTGAGCGATACAACAATACGCTGATCAGGGTCAGGCTGACTATGACTTGCCTGAAGTTCTGTTGAGCTAGGATCTGGTGATGAACATCCAGCCAAGAGAATTAGTATGAAACCGAGCCGGGAACACCGCCAAGCAAACATCATGCTCTCGCTTTAATGAGGCGGTATAAGAAAATCGCTGCAATCATTGTTCCCACAAAAATATAGGCGTTAACCCCTGCAAAGCTGGCGCTTGCTAAAGCCGGCCCAGGGCAGAGGCCTGCCAAACCCCATCCTGCACCAAACAATCCAGCACCAATGAGAAGCGGGGGGTCAATGTCTGTGCGCGTTGGCAATCTGAACCGATCTTCAAAGAGAGGACCGTTTCGTCTAAGAACGAGGCGGTATCCAATGAGCGTAACAAGCAATGCCCCGCCCATGACAAAAGCAAGGCTTGGATCCCAATTTCCGGTCATATCGAGAAAAGAGATAACCTTTTGCGGATTGACCATTTGGGACACAGTCAATCCGCCCCCAAATAAGAGTCCCGCTATGAAGGTAGAAACAGGAAGACGCATGTTAAAGCCCTCCAAGTTGACGCAGAATGAAGACAGTCAAAATGCCTGTTGCCATGAAGGTCAGCGTTGCAAGAAGAGAGCGCATAGATAGCCGTGCATTACCGCAGACGCCGTGTCCGCTTGTGCAGCCATTCCCGAGTTGCGTGCCAATGCCGACCAGGATCGCCGCTATTATTAAGAGCGGTCCTGTCGCTGGGAAACTCACGTCTAAAAGAGAGGGTTTAAAAACCCCGACAAATAAAGGAGCAATTAAGAGCCCTCCAAGAAAGGTCCAACGCCACAATTTATCACCCTTATTGGCCTTGACAGTGCCGCCTAAAATACCGCTAATCCCCGCAATACGTCCAGCGCTCGCCATCAACCAGACAGCGGACAATCCAATCATTGCGCCGCCAATGGCAGCAGAGATAGGCGTAAAATTTTCCATATCTATATCCTAAAAAATCCCCTGAAAGAGAGAGAGCTGTCAGGGGAATCTGGCTAAAAGGGGAGATTAGCCAATGGTTGTGTAGCGAAGATAAGGCTTGATTTCGTCAAAGCCTTGAGGGAATTTTTTGGCGGCGTCCTCATTGGATACGGAGGGCGGAATTATAACCTTATCGCCAACCTTCCAATCGGCGGGAGTCGCGACTCCGTACGCGTCGCCTGCTTGCAGCGCATCGATGACGCGCAAGATTTCATCGAAATTTCTCCCTACGCTCATTGGATAAGTCATTGTCAGGCGAATTTTTTTGTCAGGCCCTATAATGAAAACAGACCGCACAGCTGCTGTGTCGCTTTCATTCGGGTGAATCATATCAAAAAGCTCGGCAATCTTTTTGTCAGCATCTGCAACGATTGGAAATGTCAGTGTGGTATGCTGCGTTTCATTGACATCATTGATCCAAGCTAGATGCTCCTCAACTCCATCTGTTGAAAGCCCGAGCGGCTTTGTATTGCGTTTTTCAAATTCGCTAACGAGCTGGGCGGTACGGCCCATTTCTGTCGTGCAGACGGGCGTGAAATCAGCGGGATGCGAAAAGAAAAAGCACCAGCTCTCTCCAATCCAATCATGGAAGTCAATTTCACCGGCGGTTGTCGCAACCGTGAAGTTTGGGGCAATGTCTCCGATACGTAAATTCATTTTAAAATCCTTACTTTGTGAACAAAATCAGTCTTCGACTTATAAGTAAGCCTGAGTCCTTGTTTCGTCAATATACATTTTACTTAAATTTATTGTTGATTTTGTATATTGATGAATTTAAGAACGGTTTTATCGAATCTAGTTGCTGGAGAACAGTGTGACATCATCCGAAAATAGCGCCCCTTTTGAGGATTATGCCACGCGGGCGAATATGGGACCTAAGCTTGATGAGCCTGCCCCATTATTTACCGCGCGGACAACGCTAGGCACGCTTGCCCTCGAAGATTTACGTGGGCAATGGGTGATTCTGTTCTCTCACCCGGCCGATTTTACCCCTGTCTGCACGTCAGAGTTTATTGCCTTCCAAAAATCCTTACCTGATTTCGAAGCTTTAAATTGCGCACTAGTCGGACTGTCGGTTGATAGCGTCTATTCCCATATCGCTTGGCTTGAGAGCATTGAGACAAAGTTTGATGTTAAGGTCACATTTCCAGTCATTGAAGATGTCTCGATGGCTGTCTCAACCGCTTACGGCATGATACATGAGAGCTCCTCTAGCACCGCGACGGTGCGCTCCGTTTTCATCATTGACCCCAACGGTGTATTGAAAGCGCTCACCCATTACCCTCTAACTGTTGGGCGCTCTGTCAATGAACTTCTGCGCCTTTTGAAAGGCCTCCAACTCTCCGAGAAGGAAAATGTCGCCATACCCGCAGAATGGCAGCCTGGCGGCGAGGTACTTTATAACGCGCCTTGCCTTTTTAATGACGAGCTTGACAATAAGGGTAATAAGGCTTGGTATTATAAGACTGTCGCCAACGATACTGGCGAGGCATCCTCATGAGCTTTACCAAAGACATGATTGCCAAAGCACCAGATGTGGCGGCTAGGCTGAAACTTCTCTCAAATCCGAACCGCTTACTCATTGTCTGTCGCCTTTTTGACGGTGAAATGTCAGTCGGAGATATTGAGACGGAATTAGACATTCGCCAGCCGACTCTCTCTCGTGAGCTTGGCCATCTTCGCGATGCAGAAATCATATCGCCGCGTCGACAATCCAAAGTCGTCTTCTATTCACTCACGAATGATCCGATGCGTCAACTCATCAAGGCTATTTGCGAAACGAGTGCAGGACGCAAGTTTCATAAACCGCGCCCTGACTCGGCGACAAGCCCCTCAAAAACAATCGCATTTAACCCCCGACCTAAGTTCACCAACTCTGGGCCGTCCTCAGCAGATGAGCGCGGTTACAGTGTTTTTGCCTCTACGCATAAAAAAGGAGCATGATCATGGCTAATAAACCCGAAGTCGTTTCATTTTTCGATGAATTTACCTTTACCGTGACCTATATCGTCGCTGATCCCGCCACTAAGAAATGCGCGATTATCGACTCTGTTTTGGATTTTGAGCCTAATTCAGGACGGACGAGAACAGCCTCAGCAGATGAGGTCATCGCGTATATTAACCAAGGCAATCTAAAAGTGGAATGGATTTTAGAGACCCACGCCCATGCCGATCACTTCTCTGCCGCCCCCTATCTACAGAAGCAACTCGGCGGAAAAATTGCAATTGGCGCGCATATTCCTGATGTCCAAAAAGTCTTTGGTGGCTTGTTCAATGAAGATGACGATTTTAAGCGTGACGGAAGTCAATTCCATCACCTCTTCAAAGATGGTGAAACTTTTCAGATCGGCAGTCTTAAAGCCGATGTCCTCTACGTTCCCGGGCATACGCCCGCCTGCATAGCTTATCACATTGGGGATACAATATTTGTTGGGGACACGTTGTTTATGCCTGACTATGGTTCCGCACGATGCGACTTCCCAGGTGGTGACGCAGGCACGCTCTATGACTCCGTGCAAAAGCTCTATGCCCTACCCGATGATACACGCATGTTCCTGTGTCATGATTACAAAGCGCCTGGCCGCGATCACTTTGCGTGGGAGTCAACCATCGGTGAGCAGAAGGCCAAGAACATCCATCTTAACACCTCAGTGAACCGAGATGAGTTTATCAAGATGCGCACCGCGCGAGATAAGACACTCGACATGCCGCGCCTGATATTGCCCTCAATTCAGGTCAATATGCGCGCTGGAGAATTTCCTAAACCTGAAGATAACGGGCAACGCTATCTAAAAATTCCTTTGAACGCTGTTTAGGGGTCACTATGGAAACGAAGGCCCTCACCGAAGACCTAAGCGTTGCTGAGCAAATAAAGCTCTCTGATTTGAAAGCATTAGCAAAAGCAGGATTTAAAACGGTCATCAACAATCGTCCTGATGGCGAGACCGTTCGTCAACCGCATAGCGACACCTTGGCGAAACGTGCCGCTGAGTTGGGATTGGACTACCGTTACATTCCTGTCTCGCCCAGCGGCTTGACTGATAAGAACCAGACTGATTTTAAAAAAGCTCTAGCGACGCTACCCGGACCAGTTCTAGCCTTCTGTCGAACAGGCACACGCTCAACAACGCTTTGGGCCCATGTTGTCGCAGGCGAAGTGCCAACTACGGAAATCATAAGCATAGCCGCTAAGGCTGGCTATGATTTGTCAAAAATTGAATCAAAATTACAAAAACTTGGAAAGTGGAAAGAAGATCACCCGAAGGCTGACATCAAATATACGGTTGTCATTATTGGCGGTGGGTCAGCGGGTATTGCAACGGCGTCCAGCCTTCTCAAACGCCGTCCAACTTTAGACGTCGCTATTATTGAGCCTAATTGGGTACACTATTATCAACCTGGTTGGACTATGGTCGGAGGGGGCATTTTTGATGCCAAGTCTACTGAACGTAAAATGCGCGATTTGATGCCGCGTCAAACCAAATGGATAAAAGGTGCCGTCGCACGGTTTCATCCCGAAAACAATACAGTCGAGTTAGAAGACGGAAGTCTTGTTGGCTATGACGTTCTTGTAGCAGCTCCCGGGCTACGTCTTGATTTCCAAAAAATTGAAGGCTGTGAGGAGACGTTAGGCAAGAATGGTGTGACCTCAAATTATCGCTATGATTTAGCCCCTTATACATGGGAATTGGTACAAGGCCTAAAGCATGGCACCGCCATTTTTAGTCAACCCCCTATGCCAATCAAATGCGCAGGCGCCCCCCAAAAAGCGATGTATCTCTCGGCCGACCATTGGCTGCGCAAGAACGTCCTCAGCAAAATCAATATTGAGTTTTGTACTGCAGGAGGTGTTATTTTTGGCATCAAAGAATATGTTCCAGCCCTCATGGAATATGTAAAAAAATATCGCGCCAATCTCAACTTCGGAGAAAACCTCATCAAGGTTGATGGCCCGAATAAAACAGCATGGTTTGAGAAAACTGACGCTGAGGGGAAGGTTACGCGTATTGAACGCAAATTTGATATGCTACATGTCAGTCCCCCGCAATCTGCGCCGGATTTTGTCAAAACTAGCCCTCTAGCGAATGAGGCAGGTTGGATCGACGTTGATCCAGAGACGCTCCGCCATGCGCGTTACACAAATATTTATGCTTTGGGGGATGCTTGCTCTGCACCCAATGCAAAAACTATGGCGGCAGCTCGGAAACAAGCCCCTATTGTTGCCGCAAATGTTATTTGTAAATTGGAGGGTAAAAACAAACGTGCCGTTTATGACGGTTATGGCTCCTGCCCGCTTACTGTCGAGCGCGGGAAAATCGTCCTTGCCGAATTTGGATATGGTGGGGTTCTTATTCCTTCTTTTCCAAAATGGATTATTGACGGAACAAAACCCTCACGCCTGTCTTGGCTACTGAAAGAAAAAATTCTACCGCCCGTTTATTGGAAAGCTATGCTCAAAGGTAAGGAGTGGCTCGTAAGACCGACGCCAAAAGATCATGCACCCGATATCAATGCGAGCGCTTAGACGCGTGTCAGATGGGGTTTAATGTGAAAAGATATTTCCCAATTCTGGATTGGGGTCGCGCTTATAAAGGCGAAACATTTGTCAATGACGGCATCGCTGCCATCATTGTGACAATCATGCTCATCCCGCAATCTTTGGCTTATGCTCTGCTGGCAGGGCTGCCGCCGCAGGTGGGTCTTTATGCAAGTATTTTGCCTCTTGTGGCTTACGCTATATTTGGCACCAGTAAGGCTCTCGCAGTCGGGCCTGTGGCTGTTATTTCACTAATGACGGCCGCAGCGGCAGGTAAAATGGCAGCACAAGGATCGCCGGAATATCTGGCTGTTGCCATTCTTCTGGCGCTCATTTCAGGCGTAATGCTGCTTGTCATGGGCCTATTCAAACTTGGGTTTATCGCTAATTTCCTAAGCCATCCTGTTATTTCAGGCTTCATCACCGCATCGGGTATCTTGATTGCTGTTAGCCAGCTCAAACACATTTTAGGGGTTAAAGTCACAGGTCACAATCTTTTAGAAATTAGCCAATCCCTCATCTCAAAAATCCCTGAGACCAACATACCGACTTTGATAATTGGCATTCTGTCGACAGCATTCCTATTTTGGGTTCGTGGAAACCTGAAACCCTTGCTCAAAAAAATGGGGCTCAGTGAAAAACTGGCAGGCATTGGCGCGCGCGTCGGCCCCGTCATTGCCGTTGTCGTTTCAATACTCGCCGTTCTTTTCTTAGGCCTTGAAGATAAAGGCGTCAAAATTGTTGGCGACATACCGAAGGGCTTACCACCGATAGCCGCGCCGGAATTTGACATGACGCTTTGGATTAGCCTTCTCGGTTCTTCTTTGATTATTGCAATTATCGGCTTTGTAGAATCTGTTTCAGTGGCTCAAACGCTTGCCGCGAAAAAACGCCAACGCATCGAACCAGATCAAGAACTCATTGCGCTTGGCGCCTCAAATATCGCTTCCGCTTTTTCTGGCGGCTACTCAGTGACGGGAGGTTTTGCCCGGTCAGCCGTTAATTTTGACGCTGGTGCCGAAACCCCCGCCGCTGGCGGTTTTACAGCAATTGGCATAGCACTCGCCACATTATTTCTAACGCCGCTACTCTACAACCTCCCAATCGCAACACTGGCAGCGACCATTATTGTGGCTGTCTTATCGCTGGTCAATATTCCAGACATCAAAGAGGCTTGGAATTATTCAAAAAGCGATTTTATAGCCATGATGGCGACTATAGTTTTGACGCTGACTATTGGGGTAGAAGCGGGCGTGATGGCGGGCGTCGTGATTTCTATCGCAATGTTCCTCTACCGCTCTTCGAAACCTCATTATGCTATTGTCGGGCAGGTGCGCGACACTGAGCATTTTCGTAACGTTGAACGGCATGACGTCATTACAAGTCCGCGCGTAATTACGATGCGGGTGGACGAGTCTCTTTACTTTGCCAATGCGCGTTTTTTAGAAGATTCCATTTACGAACGCGCTCTCGAAAACAAATCCGTAGAGCACGTCATACTTATGTGCTCGGCAGTAAACGATATTGATCTATCTGCGTTGGAAAGCCTAGAGGCGATTAATGAGCGTTTAAAATCTGCCAAAATTACTTTTCATCTCTCAGAGGTGAAAGGCCCCGTGATGGATAAATTGAAAAAATCTCACCTGCTGCATGAGCTCACAGGAGACATTTATCTCAGCCAACACGAAGCCATAACCAAAATCTGCGGCAACGCATATGACACCGAAATTGAGTATCATTTGTGATGTCCGTTCCCCTAAACTTTACCCTCAATTTTAATTTTTAACGCGGAGATTTGACATGGATCCCATCGTCAGCGAACTCGCAATAAACTTGGCGAGGGCACAATTTGCCTTCACAGTTTCCTTTCATATCATCTTTCCTGCCTTCTCTATTGGGCTCGCGAGCTACCTTATGGTTCTTGAAGGCCTTTGGCTAAAAACAGGCAATAATACCTACTTGCGGCTTTTTAAATATTGGCGGAAAATTTTCGCTGTGGCCTTTGGTATGGGCGTCGTGTCGGGCATCGTTATGGCTTACCAATTTGGCACAAATTGGAGTGTCTTCTCTGATAAAGCAGGTCCCGTCATCGGCCCATTAATGGCCTATGAAGTGCTCACAGCATTTTTCTTGGAGGCCGGATTTTTGGGGATCATGCTGTTCGGTATGGGCCGCGTATCGAAACGGCTTCACTTCACAGCAACAGTTATGGTCGCATTTGGCACACTGTTATCTGCAACGTGGATTTTGTCGGTCAATAGCTGGATGCAAACCCCAGCCGGGTTCTCGATTAATGAAGCGGGCCAGTTCATTCCTGAAAGCTGGATGGAGATTATCTTCAACCCGAGCTTCCCTTACCGCCTCGTCCACATGGTGCTCGCCGCCTATCTCACAACAGCCTTTGTGGTCGGGGCCGTTGGTGCGTGGCATCTGCTAAAAGATAAAACGAATAAAGACGCCCGTAAGATGTTCTCAATGGCGATGTGGATGGCCGCGATTGTTGCGCCGATTCAAATCATTGCGGGTGATTTTCACGGCATCAATACGCTAGAGCATCAACCCGCTAAAGTCATGGCGATGGAAGGTCATTTCGAAAGTCATGACCACGGGGCACCGCTTTATCTTTTCGGTATTCCTGACCAAGAGAACCAAGAACTGAAATACGCTATTGGTATTCCGAAGGCTTCATCACTCATTCTCAAGCATGACCTGAACGCACCGCTCGCAGGCCTCGACACTATCCCCATTGAGGACCAACCGCCTGTAGCCACCGTCTTCTGGAGCTTTAGGATTATGGTTGGCATTGGCATGTTGATGCTCTTAGTCGGCGTGACGAGCCTCTTCCTTCGTTGGAGAAAGCGGCTCTATGACGCCAAATTATTCCATCGTTTCGCACTCGTTATGGGCCCTAGTGGATTTGTAGCCGTTCTAGCCGGCTGGATTACCACCGAAGTTGGCCGTCAACCTTTTACCGTCTACGGACTGCTGAGAACTAACCAGTCTATAGCCCCTGTCGAAGCTCCTGCGGTTGCCGCCTCTCTATTGGCATTCATTGTCGTCTATTTCGCCTTATTTGGCGCTGGCACATATTACATCATAAAAATGATGAGTAAGACGCCGGGACAACTTGGAAAACTGCCGGGCACCGTCACGCGCACAGCTGGCACAACCCCTGCGGCGTCTCTTGCAGCGGAACGAATGCGCGATTGGGAGGAACAGTAATATGTTTGACTTACCAACAATTTGGGCGGGCTTGCTAGCCGTCGCCATTTTCATTTATGTTATCCTTGATGGCTTTGATCTGGGCATTGGACTCGTGTTTCCTTTTCTCGAAACAGACAAATGCCGCGACGTAGCGATGAACTCTGTTGCCCCTGTGTGGGACGGCAATGAAACATGGCTTGTTTTGGGTGGCGGTGGCTTACTGGCAGCATTCCCGCTGGCGTATGCCGTAGTTCTGTCTGCACTCTACGCCCCATTTATTGTGATGATATTGGCTTTGGTCTTTAGAGGCGTGGCATTTGAATATCGATGGAGAGATAAAGCCCATGAGAATATTTGGGATCGCTCTTTCTTTTTCGGTTCTCTACTCGCGACATTCAGCCAAGGCATCGTGCTGGGAGCCTTTGTGCAAGGTATCGAAGTTGAAGGTCGTGCCTATGCTGGAGGTTGGTGGGATTGGTTAACCCCATTCACTCTTATGTGCGGCATTGCTTTAACAGCAGGATATGCCCTTCTTGGAACCACATGGCTTGTAATGAAAACGGAGGGCATCCTGAGAGACAAAGCCTATGCGATTGCTAAACCTATGGCGTTTACGACATTAGCCTTTATGGGCATTGTCAGCCTGTGGACACCATTTCTGTCGCCTGAGATTGCCGAGCGTTGGTTTACGTTCCCGCAGCTTCTATTCGTGCTTCCGGTACCAACACTTGTGTTTATTCTAGCCGCAGTACTTGGCTGGGGCATCATCAAGCGTCATGACAACATCCCATTTCTCGCAACGATAGGTATATTTCTGCTCTGCTTTATCGGTTTGGGCATCGGCATTACGCCATATATTGTTCCTCGCGCTATAACGATCGCAGAGGCGGCAGCGCCAGATAAGAGCCTCATATTTATGCTCGTTGGCGCACTTATCTTACTGCCTATGATCTTAGCATACACGGCTTATTCTTATTGGGTCTTTCGCGGAAAAGTCGATCCGGAAGCGGGGTATCACTAATGTTTAAGTTCAAATTCTTGGAAGAAAAAGACACCCACATTGAGAAAACAGGCCCCAAGGAAATCCTCTGGTTTGTCGCGCTTTGGGGATTGGGGTTTCTGACAATCACAATTGTTGGAACCATTATCAAGCTCTTTCTAAGGACGTAAAATGAGCGAGAGACTTCACGTCGGTCGCTTCAATCCTATGAAAGCGGTCCGCTATATTAAAGACTACAAGAAAGAGCTCTTCTGGGTCTGGATTACATATCAATGCATCAAAGGCATGACGACATTGACGCTAATATGGATACCACTATGGCTTGTTTGGAGAGGTCAATCGGGCGGATAGGCTTTTGAAATTCGAAAAGGTGCGGAAATTTCCGCACCTTTTCGAATTTCGCCCTACTTGACGAAGCTCAGCCTTATGAACACGCCGCGTCCTGCACCAGGAATACGCTCTCCGACAGGCACGTCGCCGAACCCATTGCGGTTATATCCCGAAAGGTGGTCTTGATAGACCTCATCAAATAAGTTCTCGACTCCAGCGGAAATCGTTGCGTTGTCTTTGATTTTCCAATCACCATAAACGCTCAACAGGCTATAGCCCGACGTTTCTTCCTCGCTATTGGTGACGGACAGCTTTGTCTGTTTAGAAACCGCGCGGCCCTCCACTGTGGCGGACCAATTATCTGCTTCATAGGTAAGCCCGACAGTCACATTGGGCGGCGCGATACGATAAAGATTATCGTCAATATCACGGCGTGTGCCGCGCACGTAATTGGCTACGCCATCTATCCGTAACGGCCCCTCAAAGTCATAACCCGCATCCAAATCCCCCCCAATTAGGCGCGCGTCTACATTATCCCAGCGCAAAGGCGTGGCATCGCCATTCATAGACGCAATCATTTCAACAGGGCTGTTGATAACGCCAATCGTGTCGTCAAAGGCGACACCTTGAATGAAATTATCAATCTCTCGGATATAAGCCGTAGGCCGGATATAGGCCCGCCTGCTTGCGTAATCAAAACCCGCTTCCGCAATCAACGCTGTTTCTTTTTTGAGATTTAGGTCGCCAACATAAATATTCCCATCGGCAAGGCCGCCGCTGGCGTTGATGGGTAACCAGCCATAGCGCTGAATGTAGCCAGGGAGCTGTTGCTTATGCGCAAAGCTAGCCCGCCAAGACAGGCCTGCTTTTGCTGGCGTCCACAACCGCATGACGCCATCCAGCGTCGTGTCATCACCCGAACGCTCAGCCGCATTAAAGGCGCCCGCCAATCCACGCGGGCCCATGGGCAGAGCAGATCCTAATTCGGCCTCGCCCGCGCTGTATTCATGACGGTCTATACGAGCGCCAAGTTGCATGTTCAGGCCGTAAGCCGCCCCGTCCCATTGCCCAAACCCGCCAAAACGACTCATCGTAATTTCGGGAAAGGGCGTGACGGAGAAATTGACGTTGTTGGGATTTGTGATGACCACGTCATGCTCTGACTCTTGGCCGTCTAGCCCCAATGACAAACGCCCACCAAAGCTATCAAAAGACATAGAGATATCCCCGCCAAGCGTTGTCGCATCCGCAAATGTCGCGCGTTGGCGCATAGCAGTCGGCGCAGGCCGCAGGGAAAAGTTATCCATTAAATGCGCGACATCGCTATAGTTTATGTTGACACTTAGGCGGACATTGCCAAAATCATTTTCGTATCCAACACGCGCAAAATCCGTGTTGAAATATTGGATGTCCATCGGAAATGGTGGGTTGCCAGACGGGTCTGTATTTTGACGGCGAAGGTCTAAGGTAAACTCGCCCGCCTGCGTCTTCACGCCCGCGGAGAGGCCATAAACCGCGCGTTCAAAGGCTGTGCCGCCAATAACGCCATCGCCAAATGTGGTGTCGCCACCCGTCTCGAAAGCGCCGAGCAAATTAAAGCGCCATCTATCTGTCGCCGCCCCAACGACCCCGCCTGTCGAGACGCTGTCATTCACGCTGCGAGCGCCAAACATCACGTCATAGCCGAGTTCGGCGATTGAACCGTTCGTGTAATCGACGCGCTTGAATATCGCATCAGCGCCGCCACCAAGACCTGGCCCTTTGGACACGGGGCTAACGCCGCGGTCGATGATAACACTGCTGACGAGCGGCGCGGGAGCATAGTGATAGACAGGGTCCATCAGGTTCGGCCCGCCAGAAGCAAAGCTTTGCCCGTCTACTCGCAAATTGAGCCGCTCACCAAACAAGCCACGATATTGCATCTGACCCGATAGCTCTCCATTGGCGATACGTGCCCCGCCAGGCGTGCGGGCGGTTAGATAGGTAATGTCACCGCCTTGCAACGGGGCCATTTCAGGCAATAATTTGGCTTCGGTTGAGAGGTCTGATTGCACAGCCGTGACGATGATAACATCTTCGAGCGCACTCGCGGATGATTGCGCCAAAGCAGGACAGGCATAGGCGGAAAGTGCGGCGCCAAGAAGCAAGCCGCAAAGGGATTGGGATTTCATTGTATAGTCTCTTCAAATCTAAAGCGGGCATAGAGCCCTGTTGATGCGCGTAAAGCGCAACTCGGTTTTCGGCTTTAGTTTGAAAGTGGCGGTGCTCGTGAGCCTGTCGGCGGGCCTTGGGCTTTGTGTACAAGTCCAATGTTGAAAGAGGCATAAACCGGAAGCAGCGTCCCAAGCGTTTGTTCGCAGAGAACTTGCTCAGGTGACACCAGCGCAATTCCGGACAGCGTACACATTTCGCAGTGACTCTTAGACGCCTCGGGATCTTCTGTATCACCGATTAGATCCGCAAGTACTTTAAGGGCAGCTTGCGTATCTGGACTGATGGGCTGATCCGAAGGAGAACACAATAACTGAGAAAGGTCAGAGTTGTTTGGTGACGCATAGGTAAGTGTGCTTTGCAACATAAGCAGCAAGCAGATGAACAGTCGTGCGCAAAGTTGCACTGTGCGTTTTGTTATACGATTCAGCATCAGAAAATCTTTAAACTTTAATGCTCACTTCTGCATCAGTTATTTTTCGCGATGCAATATTAAACCGCTACTGACTCTTTTACTACCGTCTCAAAACCTTGAGATAAAGGTAAAGTAAGCCGTATGCGCGCCAGAGGCCCCGTTGCGACTAAGCTTGCGATAGACTTGCCTGCGGCCCGAACATAATCCGAGCGTTCTTCGCCCTCTTGCCCATGGGCCAACTTGCGCACCTGGATAAGCGCGCCTGTGCTGTCATAGACGCGACGTGGGATTTGATCCTGTGAATCAAATCGCCGTTGCGCCGCGAGGCGTAGGTTTACCTTCGGCCGAGCGGATAGAGCCGCGTTGTCATTCGCCGCGAGGGGCGGAACGAAGGCAGCATCAATGGCAATTGCGGCGGACATATGTAAGGTGTTCGCGGTGGATGTTTATTGTGTCATCTGTTTCTCTTTAAGTTTACGTTTCACTTGTTTGGAGAATTTGGGCTGTCCGTGTGGTTTTGAAATTACGGGTGCGGAAACCCGTGAAGGGTGGTTAAAATCTGTTTTTGCAATCTCTCGACCACACGGTGATGTTGTTCATTCGAACGCGGCTCTGCGAAGCAGAGTTAGTGAGGATGCGGCCAGCTTTCTGTATTTTGCAACACCCCGAAGTCTTACGCCTTCGGCGCTGCATTGTAATTGATGCTCCGCATCAATTACGGCCATTTCGCGTCTCCACTGATGGCCAAGCCTTATTCCTAAGACATGGCGCGCTTCAGGCCGCTCTCTTTGAAAGGCGTTACCCTTGCAAGTCTAAGCGACAACATCATCTCCTCACCAGTCAGCCAACGTACGCTTGACCTGCCCCATGAGGAGAACGGGGTTAGAATAGCTCAAGAACTAGGGGCGTGGATTAAACTCTGTGATTATTTGATAAGGGATTGAAAAATAGACTGAATTGAAATGTCTAAACGCGGAACAATCGAAACGAGTAGTTACAGAGCTCCGTTCATCCCCGCGAAGGCGGGGATAGTGTCGAAGTGGGCCACAAAGGCCGCTTCGCTTTATCTTGTTAAACAACTAATCTGACCCTTTTGCTGCGATTCAGTTCCTTCACTTAAAGTCCCCCAACCATCACACACTGTTCCATAAGCCTTCAACAGAGAGTTCAATATTTTTTGAGTTTTCATAACCTCCTGATATGTGGGAACCATTATTTTAGCCATGTAAACTGATATTTTGGAAGTTATTTCATCCTCATAAACATCAGGTATAAAGCCCAAGGCTTTTGTCTTCATTGCCACTTCATTCGCTTGCGCTAAATCACTTACGTAACAATAAAACTCAAGCTTTCTAGGAGCTGACATGTCAATACCTGTTTCAGACAATCTGAACAAAACCTCTCCGTCGGGGTCATTTGGGAAATTTTCTCGAATTAAGGTCATGCACAATTAGTTCTCATTACAAATCACCATCTTCCTGTCTGTACTTTTTACCCGGTGACTCAATTTTATTATAATTTGAACTGCTTTTTGGGCCACCAGCATCATCTAGCATTTGAGACTCTAACTTGAAAGAGTCTCTGTCAGTGGGAGCATCGTGCGTAGTAGTACTCACCAACGGATCACCAGTTTCTTTTTCAATTCGTCTTGCGGATTCCGCCGCACGCTTCTCGTCACCTTTTCCAATGTAGGGCCCTTGTGTGTGATCATTTCTATAAGCTCCAGTAGGACAATTGTGCACCAGAACTTTGTTTTCACCAACAAAGTAAGTCTCAAAATCAGCTACCGTCAGGTTATATGTGGCATCAATTCGGTCGGTTTGGACAATCTTGTTGATGATCATAATTTGATTATCTGCCGTCGTAACAATCATGCCAGCAGATAATTCAGCGGTTGTTTTCCAACTTCCGTTTCCATCCGCATCAACAATCCACCAAGGGTGGTCGTCCGTTGTTTCAAAAAATTCGGACGTGTTGTTCTCGCCTGAAAGAGAGACTTCCCAAATCATTCGTTCATTTAAACGGATGAGGTCGGTAACAGCTTTGAAGGCTGTCTCACCTGTTTCAGGATTTCGAGCTAGAACGCGGTCGCCTAATTCAATCTCTTCGATTGGACGTAACCCATATTCTGTTTCAACAAGTGTCCCTGCAACAAAGCAGCATTTGCCGCTCAGTTTCTTTTGAGCAAATTTAGCTCCCGCTTTGGCATCTCTTGCACTGACTGGGGAGAACACCTCAGTAGCTAAAGAGGCAGCAGCTCCAAGTTTTTGCCAACCACTAGCATTGCTAGATGTTAGCGTCCCAATGTCTTGTTTGGCTCCAGCTAAAACAGAAGCAACGTCACCGCCTTTAATCGCGACTTTAACGACTTTACTCGCGACCCCCCAGAACTCTCCATCAGGATCAATTCTGTTAATGGGATCATTCGCGGTATAGCTATAGCGATTAAAATAGTCAGGACTTCCTGTGCTCATGAAAGTCATAGGGTCTATGCTCAAGAACCGTCCCATTACAGGATCATAATACCTCGCCTGCACTGTGTAATTTATGTTTTTGATTTTGAAAATATATTACATAAAATACACGGGTTCAGGCCTGTGGCGCTATCGTCCATCCCAACGAGCCCATTAAGACCGCGCGAGAGCTCCCTTGCCGCTGCGGTCAAAAGCGGCGCCCCTTTATTTAGGGAAGCTTAAGATGGAGTCTTAGCGTTCCTCTAAACTCTATTTTGTCTATTTTGAATCAAGTCATCGACGACTTCGGGTTCCGCCAATGTCGAGATATCCCCTAAATTACCAAATTCATTTTCAGCAATCTTTCGCAAGATACGCCGCATGATTTTACCCGAGCGCGTCTTGGGAAGACCCGGCGCAAATTGTATGAGGTCAGGCGTTGCAATAGGGCCGATTTCAGCGCGGACATGCTTGACCAGATCTTTGTATAAGGCATCATCAGCCACAACATCTGCGCGCACCGTGACATAAGCATAGATACCTTGCCCTTTAATATCGTGGGGATAGCCGACAACCGCCGCCTCGGCGACGGCGTCATGGCTCACTAAGGCACTCTCGACTTCGGCCGTCCCCATGCGGTGACCCGAAACATTGATGACGTCATCAACACGGCCTGTAATCCAATAAAACCCATCGGTGTCCCGTCGACATCCATCACCCGTAAAGTAATTCCCAGGGTAGGCCGCAAAATATGTGTCTTTAAATCGCTGATGGTCTCCATAAACCGTTCGCATTTGCCCCGGCCAACTCTCTGTAATGAGCAAATTGCCTTCGGTCGCACCCTCGAGCGTTTTACCATCTGCATCCACTAAATTAGGCACAATGCCAAAGAAGGGATGGCTACCCGCACCGGGTTTCATATCAGTTGCCCCAGGAAGCGGGACAATCATCGCGCCGCCTGTTTCCGTCTGCCACCACGTATCGACGATTGGGCAACGCCCCTCTCCGACAACATGGAAATACCATTCCCATGCTTCGGGATTAATCGGTTCTCCGACAGTACCCAGTAGTCGTAATGATTTGCGTGAGGTTGCTTTAACCGGGCCGTCACCTTCGCGCATCAAAGCCCGAATTGCAGTTGGAGCCGTGTAAAATAATGAGACTTTATGCTTGTCGCAGACCTGCCAAAAACGTGACGCATCAGGATAGGTTGGTACGCCTTCAAACATAACAGTCGTCGCGCCGTTCGCCAGAGGGCCGTAGACGATATAGGTATGGCCCGTGACCCACCCGATATCGGCGCTACACCAATAGACATCGTCCTCTTTGAGATCAAAAACATATTCATGGGTTATTGAAGCCCAGACGAGATAGCCGCCCGTTGTATGCAACACACCTTTGGGTTTACCCGTCGACCCACTGGTATAAAGTATAAAGAGCGGGTCTTCCGCCTTCATTGGTTCCGGCGGACAGTCATCGCTCACACCTTCCAATGCGTCATGCAACCAAACATCACGGCCAGACGTCATGTTCACGTCACCGCCCGTATGCTTTACGGTAAGAACATTTTTGACGATTCCCGCAATGTCACACGCCGCGTCACAATTATCTTTGAGCGGAACTTTCTTTGTTCCCCGAAGGCCCTCATCTGCTGTAATCACAAATGTGCTATCACAATCCGTTATGCGCCCCGCCAATGCATCGGGTGAAAAACCGCCAAAGACCACCGAATGCACAGCGCCGATGCGCGCACAGGCCAACATCGCGTAGCTCGCTTCTAAAATCATCGGCATATAGATTGTGACGCGGTCGCCTTTCTTAACGCCGAGCTTTTTCATCACATTGGCAAAGCGGCAAACCTCGCGGTGGACTTCGCGATATGTCAGCGTTTGGCTCACCCCCGGACTATCGCCTTCCCAAATGATGGCAGGCTTGTCTCCGCGCGTCTCTAAGTGACGGTCCAAGCAGTTAGCGCTCACGTTCAAGACGCCGTCTGCATACCATTCAATATTGAAATCACCATCTTCCCAAGACACATTTTTAGCGCGCGTATAGGGCGTCATCCAATCAACACGTTTCCCCTGTTCACTCCAAAAGCCTTCTGGGTCTGACACGGAATGAGCATACATTTCTTTGTAGAGTTCAGGCGTCAGATTAGCCTTATCCGCAAAGGCCTTAGGGACAGGGTAGATTGGCTCTTGATCAGTCACAATTATTGCTCCGCTTTGCATGGATCTAGTTTTGATTCCCTAGAAACCATATTTTGTTGAGAAAGTCGCGCGAGTAATGGAACCATCATCACCGTTTTCGCGTTCTTTGACGCCATACATAAGTTCTGCGCCCATAGTCACTTTCGGCGCTATATCCCACAGAAGCGCTGCATATCCAGATTGTACGGATTTCGTCGAAGCTGGATTAAGAGCGGTAAGAAAATCAGGATTATCCGCGAAAAGTGCAGAGTATCCAATATTTAACCGCGCCGTCTCATTAAAGGGCTGGCGAAAAGCCAAATATCCACCATAGGATGGGATTGCTTCTAGCTCTCCGGTCATTGGGTTAAGAGCCGCACCATTTAACGCATTCAGGCCAATATAGCGGCCCATACCTTCACCCGCCGCCGCTTGAAATCGAATGTCGCTTTTTTCTCCGACTTTAACGCGTCCAGCGACATTTACGCCAAAGCCAAATGTGCTATCGTCTATAGCCGTGCCCGTCTCCAGACGAAGCTGCCGACCGATGGCGGCGAAGGAGATGTTTCCGTATTCTCCGTTTAAATTATAACGCGCAATAATATCAGGAATAGAGTTTCCGTCGGCCTCAATGCGGCCGCCGCCTGATACTGGCGTAATCGTTGCGTTGCCAGTTTCTAAAGCAAGCTGAAAATTGCCATTTGTGTATCTTATCATGGGTTGACGCATAAAGACCATGCCATCTGATAAGGCGAGGAAGCTCGCGCTTTCAGGAATAGCCGATGTATTTTGGAACGTAGACCACTCCTGACCAACTCTAAGGCCTCTATAATCTAAATAGGCGCGCCGTAGACGCGGCGAATATGAGTTCGATACACGCTCATCACCTTGAAGTGATCCCAAGAAATCCATTTCCAAATGCGCGGTCGCTTTATCGCTCCCCACATCACGCTGAGCGCTAATGGACAAACGCGAGGCCTGCGCCGTTAAGTCAGTGATTGTTGTGCTCTCACCGCCAATGGGCGTAACGCTCGGTATGTAAAAATCACGGGCAATAGATGATGAACCAATAGCCCCATCCGACAAATGGGTCACATGAGCATCCAGATCGACATATCCGCCCAATTTAAACGTTGTATCACCGACTTGAAAACCCGCTTTCTGAATTTGTCCCTTGGGTGCACCAACAGGCAGTGGCTGCTGAATTTTTTGCTCCAGTAAAATAACATCACTCTCTCCCTTGGCTTTCTCTGCAGCAAGCTCAGCTTTAAGCTGGGCAATTTGATTTTCCATTGCTTGCAAACGGGCCTCGATTGAAGAACTTTGTGCTGAAGCCATTGGCGCCATGGCGGTCGCGACAGATGTGAGCAGTAAAATTTTGAGACAATTTTTCATGAGACTTTCCCCTTTGTTTAAGGGGGTTTTCTCTTAAAGAGTCTCTTCACGCCATTAGCCATTGGTGCTAAGACTAAGGTCTTATAAACGAACGTCTTAGATGTGATGTAGTATAAGAAAAAAGGTCGGCACACGTCCGACACAGGGGAAAAACTTTGGATGAAGCGGCAAAAGTGCTGGTTATAGATGACCATCCGCTCTTTAGAGACGCATTAGAACTTGCGTTAACCAAAGCTCAGATAGACCCTCAAAACATTCAATCCGCCAGTAATATAGCAACTGGCATAACACTGATGAATGAGAGTTCTTTTTCTCTTATTCTTCTGGATTTGAACCTTTCTGACTCACAAGATTTCGAAGGCTTGTCTAAAATACGGGCCGTTAATTCCTCTATTCCGATTATTATTGTTTCAGCCACCGAGTCTCATCAAGCTTATCAGACAGCAAAGTCTTTAGGCGCATCAGGGTATATCCCAAAAAGCAGCCCGCTGGACAATATTACTCAATCTATTGGCATAGTTCTTTCGGGCGGAGAGTCATTTCCTGAAGATGTTTCAGACGATCAAGACTCTATAAGTCTGGCGGCTGAGAAACTAGGTAGCCTAACCCCAGCTCAGCACCGCGTTATGACGTGTCTATCTGATGGACTTTTAAATAAACAAATCGCCTATGAAATGGGTATTTCTGAGGCGACTGTTAAAGCTCATATGACCGCTATTTTTAGAAAACTCGGCGCCAATAACCGTACACAGGCGTTACTCATATTCAGAGATGCGACACGGCTTCAGGCTTAGGTATTTATTCTGCGACATCTTGTGATACGCAGCTTAACAAGAATTGCCTTATATCTTCAGGGTTTGCGGGCTTACTCAAAATGCGAATATTTTCATTCGCAGCATGTCGTTCGATATTTTTTGTTTTTCTTGCCGTTAAGAGGCACACATTTTCAGGACAGAGAAGATGTGGTCTTAGACGGGCAATCAGTTGCAAGCCAGTTTCATTTTCTCCCAACTGATAATCAGCAATGATGGCTTTCACATCATTATCGCACGCCAACTTAATCGCGTCCTCTCCGTTCGTACAAGTTAGAACATCGCAGTTCCAGCGTGATAATAACGCCTGCATGCCCTCCAAAATTGTTACTTCATCATCAATACAAAGAACGGTAAGCCCCGTTAGCCTATTGGCTTGCTTTTTCCTTGGTTTGGCGGCGGATACAAATCGCTTGGGTTGGGTTTTAGCCCTGTCTAATGTGACCGAAAACATGCTGCCTTTGCCGAGGACAGATTTTAATTCTAATTTGGCTTCCATAAGTTCCGACATGCGTTGCGCGACTGAGAGTCCTAGACCAGCACCGCGAATGCCCAAGTTATCAACATCTTCAAATCTCTGAAACTCTTCAAAAATCAACTCTTGTTTATCAGGCGATATACCAGGGCCACTATCCCAAATCTCTATTGCAACACGAGGCCCTCGGCGTCTTGCGCCCATGACAATCCCGCCCTTAGTCGTATAGCGCCGCGCATTAGATAAAAAGTTTCGCAAGATACTTTGAAGGAAGTCAGGATCAGCTTTCACACTGAGGCGCGTAGGAACAAATCGTAAATCTAAACCCGCTTTCGAGGCCATAGGCGCAGCCTCATCAATAAGGTCTTCAAATAATGGCGCTAAGGGTATTTCTCTCATCTGTGCCGTGACATTTGAATGATCAAGACGCGAAATATCTAACAAGCCCTTGAGTAACTGATCTGCAGATTGAATGGCACGATCAGCCTTGGTCAGAAGCCCACTTGTTTCTTTATCACTTTCTACCGCCCCCAAAAAAAGCCTCGCAGCATTGAGGGGTTGAAGCAAATCATGGCTGGCAGCGGCGAGGAATCGTGTCTTAGACGCATTGGCCCCGACAGCCTCTTTTCTTGCTTTATCGAGGTCGGTTGTTAACGCCTGCAAGGTTTCAGTCCTTTCAGCCACACGGGCTTCCAGAGTTTCATTCGCGTCGATAAGAGCCTGTTCCCGCTTTTTATCCTCAGTTATATCCGTAAAGGTGGTCACGTAACCGCCGCCTGGCATTGGATTGCCAGAAATGCGAATGAAGCGCCCGTCGGGATTTTGGCGCTCATAGATATGCGGCTTACCAGCCCGCATATGGCTAACGCGACGCTGAGCTTGATTGGATAGATTCTGCCCCTCTATCCAACCTGCCGAAATATTGTGCTCGATTAAGCTTTGTATGGGTACACCAACATGAACCAGTCCCGGCGGGTAATCAAAAAGATCAATATAAGCCCCGTTCCAGGCAATGAGCTTCTGGTCATTATCAACAACACTAATGCCTTGTGATACGTTCTCTAGTGTTGATTGAAGCATATGCTGATCAAAACGGTCCGTATAACTTTTCTGGTCAAAGATTGTTAAAAGGTCATCAAGTTCTACATTTACCCCCGCGAGCACCGAGGACATAATAACGCGCGCAGAAGATGCACCAATCGCGCGGGCGAGCAGCTTTTCCGTATGCTGCACCAATTGCCAATCTGCGGACCCAGCCCCGGAAACCTTAGCCCCACTATCAGCCCCAAATTTTTCAAAAGAATGCGCGACGGCCTCTGCGTCTAAAAAGCGGGAAGCCAGAACGGACAGGCCATTAGGAGATATAGATGTAATCTCCGTGTTTGGATTGACACCGCTTACAATTTTTTCTCGCCCTGGCGCGGTGAAAGCAACCGCTTGGACGCGGTCTCTAAGGCGCTCCGTTGACAAAAGTGAGATAACAATAAAGCTAATTATGTTAACGCTTAGGCTCCAGAAAACGCCATGTGTTAAACTGTCTCCGAAATTTAGCCCGAACAGGCTGTGTGGATTAAACGCCGACGGAAATACCGAGGCCATGACGTCCAAACCCAATACGGCGGGTAAGAATAAGGTATAACCCCAAATCAAAATACCTGAAGTCAGTCCCGCAATTACACCATTTTTCTTACCATGCCGCCAGTAAATAGAACCAATCAGAGCGGGTGCAAATTGTGCTGCCGCAGCAAAGGAAAGAAGCCCAATCTGGGCTAAAGCCGCACTGTCTTCTGCAAGACGATAATAAGCATAAGCCAATAGTAACAAGGCCACGATAACCAAACGACGAATAAGTATAAGTTTCGCCCCACCGTCGCCGGATCCGTTGGTCAACTTTCCGCGTTCAATGAAATTAGGCACAATTATATCATTGGTAACCATAGTGGATAGCGCAATCGTAGAAACAATAACCATTCCCGTTGCTGCAGAAAAACCGCCCAAGAACACGAACATCGCGAGAAAGTCATCACCTTGTCCAAGCGGAAGTTGAAGCACAAATAGATCTGGCGAAACCCCTGACGGGTATTCTGCCATGCCAGCCATTGCTATGGGTACTATAACAAGACTTGTCATGAGTAGGTAAAGAGGGAAAATCCAGCGTGCCCAATTGACCTCTGACGCATCTCGCCGCTCTATAATCGCTACATGAAATTGTCGAGGCAGGCAAATAATGGCAGCCATAGAAAGGAGCAACATCGTAACCGCGCGCCCCGATATTTCATAGCCACCAAAGTGGGCGCTCGCATCCCGCATGATTGTGGACAGGCCTCCATCAACAATTGTGACCGATAGCGCGCAGACCATGATGAGTGCGAGGAGTTTTATAATGGCCTCAAACCCCAGTACATGCATCAGGCCGCGATTATGCTGCGTGACATCTGATTGCCGCGCGCCAAAGAAAATTGCGAAAGCGGCCATCGCAATAGCTGTCAATAAAACGCTCTCATTTGAGGGTTCTATTTGTTCGGTCATAGCGCTGAGACTAAGACCCACAGATTTTAGCTGCAGCGCGATATAAGGAAGGCTTCCCATCACAGCCGCGAGGGTTGCCAATATCGCCACACCACGGCTCTTCCCATATCGGGCCGATAGGAAATCAGATAAGGATGTGATGCTTTCCCGCTGAGCAATGTCCCCGATACGCCGAATAACATAGGGAAAGAACAAAAAGACTAAGGCTGGCCCAGCGGTAATCATGAGATAATCCCAGCCATCTGAAACAGCCGTGCCTACTGCACCAAAATAAGTCCAAGAAGTACAATAAACGGCAAGTGCTAGCGCATATCCAATTCCGCTCAAAGCCCCGATGCCTCTATCCGCATCAGCCGTTTTGTCGCCCTTCCAGGCAATATAAAACAGCCCTAAAACATAGAGCGTCGTCACAGCAATGATAAGCCAAACGGGCATAGAACGTCCTTCACTTCTTACTATGTCAATAAGACCTAATTTGGCAATGTCGCCAAAAGTCTAAGGGCAAAGAAAAAGGCCGCACCTCTTTCGAGATACGGCCTTAGGCGCAAATAGAGCGCATCTATGAAGGCGTGTTTATTCCGCCGCAGGCAGAGGCGACATACCTTGATCAGCAATACCGTGTGATCGGCGTGTGCCCGGGATACGGATATCTTCAACCAAATCTTGAATATCCTGTGGCGGCGCTTTGGTTGCAAGCGAGACAATCACACCGACAGCCGCTGACAACCACATAAAGACAAAACCAATGCCTTCGGGCGAAACGCCAAACCACCAGCCATCAGCGGTACCACCCATGAATTTAAAGTAGCTAATATAACTCACCGTGCTGATCAGACCGATCAACATAGACGCTATAGCGCCCTCCTTATTCATGCGCTTCCAGAAGATACCTAAAAAGATAATAGGGAAGAGGGACGCGGCGGCAATACCGAAGGCAAAAGCGACCACTTGCGCCACAAAGGGCAGCGCCGAGGCATAGGCCCCGAGCAAAGCCGAGGCAATCACGGCGGCTGCCGCAGCTAACCTCGCAGCCCGCATCTCGGATTTCTCGCTCATATTGGGCGTAAAGGTTCGCTTGAGCAAATCATGGCTGACCGCTGAACTAATTACCATGAGCAACCCTGCTGCCGTTGACAGCGCGGCTGCGAGTCCCCCCGCAACAACAAGGCCAATAACCCATCCTGGCAAGTTCGCAATTTGCGGATTAGCCAGGACGAAGATATCACGATTAGGCACGACTTCATTGGCAACACCATCAGGCGCATTGGGTCCGCGGTATTGCATTTTACCATCGCCATTCAAATCATCATATTTCAGAAGACCTGTGGTTTCCCATGTTTTATACCATGTCGGCACTGGCTTTTCTCCATCTGCGAGAATAGCGGCTGCGCGTTCTTCGTAGTTTTCACCGTCTTGAATATAGACAGCTTCATTGACGGTATCGATGAAGTTCATTCGCGCGAATGCGCCAACAGCAGGTGCCACAGTATACAAGCAAGCAATAAACATGAGGGCCCAGCCTGCGGATTTACGCGCCGCTTGCGCTGAACTCACGGTAAAGAAACGAATGATTACATGCGGCAGCCCCGCTGTACCAAACATCAAAGCCGCCGTAATACAAAAGACATCCGCTTTGGATTTTGTTGTCGATGTATATTCCGCAAAGCCCAGATCTGTAACCATGGTATTGAGTTTCTCAAGCATACTCACATCTGTGCCTGCGGCATTACCAATAAATCCTAGTTGCGGAATTGGATTGCCTGTAATGGCTAGTGAGATGAAAATCGCGGGCACTGTATATGCAAAAATCAGCACAACATATTGCGCCACTTGCGTATAGGTTACGCCCTTCATGCCGCCCAAAACTGCATAGACAAACACAATTGCGGAACCGATGAAAATTCCCCAATTAAAGGGGACACCTAAGAAGGATGAGAACGCCACGCCGACACCTTTCATCTGTCCAGCAATATAGGTAAAAGACACCATCAGTGCACAAATCACGGCAATAACACGCGCGACTCTCGAATAATAACGGTCGCCGACAAAGTCCGGAACGGTAAACTTTCCAAATTCCCTAAGGAAGGGCGCAAGCAAAAGCGCGAGTAGCACATAGCCGCCCGTCCACCCCATAAGATAGACTGAGCCGCCATAGCCAAGGAAAGCAATCAAGCCTGCCATAGACAGGAAACTCGCCGCACTCATCCAGTCGGCAGCAGTGGCCATCCCGTTTAAAGCAGGGTGAATATCATGCCCAGCGACGTAGAAGTCGTCTGTCGAACCCGCACGGGCCCAAATGGCAATACCAATATAAATCCCGAATGTCAGGATGACGAAAAAATAGGTCCAAGCTGTTTGATCCATGGCCTTACCCCTTAATTCCGTATTTTTTCTCGTATTGAGTCATCTTGCGGCAATAGACCACGATGAGCGCGAGAAAGACGTAAATCGCACCATTTTGTGCAAACCAGAAGCCTAGCGGCGCACCGCCAATCGAGACATTATCGAGGGCTTCTCTGAAAAGGATTCCCGCTCCATAAGAAACGAGAAACCAAATAACGAGGAGTGATATGGTTAGCCGTATCGTAGCCTTCCAATATCCTGCTGCGTCTTGTTTATTTGTTGTTGTCAAATCTACCTCCCCTGTTTTTATCCTATATTGGCGAATTGAATCGGGATTACCCGAGCGTAAATCTCGACCAAATAATTCACAAAAGGTAGGGAGACTTTAGTCTTAGATCTAAAAAGGGGACGCGCCTAGCGCGCTTTGCGCTCTTTCCATCCAGCATGGACCAAAAGGCCTGCAACCACAAATCCGCCTAAGATATAGACTTCACGCAGTCCAAGCCCCGGCTCATTCAACGCTTCAAGACCACGCATCAAAAAGATGGCCGCGATCAAAAGACCAGATGATATAAAAATATGAGACTTCACATACCAAACATTATTCAAACTGTGCCAACAGTCAACTTGCGAGACCTTAGACTTTAGTCTCTTATAATGACATAAGGGGGCAACGGATCCTGTTTGAAAGACTGAGGCTTTTAAATGATATTCTCCCTTGCGCATTGCGCCATCCCTTCTATAAGGCGCGCTTCACTGGATGCGGTCTGTGTGTTTACCGTTTGGCATGGGGTCAAACTCACGCATAGAGCCATCGCCTGAGATTTCGCCTTCACGAAATGCCTGGCGCCGCGTCCCTAAAAATGAAGGACTGTTATGTCTCTCTACGAGCACGTGGTTATTTCACGTCCGGACATCTCTTCGGGTCAAGTCGAAGAATTCGTCCAAAATCTCGCCAGAAAAGTTGAAAACGCCGGCGGCACTGTTGAAGGTGCTGAATATTGGGGTCTTCGCAATTTGGCGTACCGTATGAATAAGAACCGTAAGGCGCATTATTCACTTTTAAAGATCAACGCACATTCTGACACAATCCACGAGATTGAACGTCAGCACCGCATCAACGAAGATGTGTTGCGTTATATGTCTATTCGTGTGGAGGAATTCTCTGATGACCCTTCACCTATCTTGAAAAAACGTGAAGAGCGCAAGCGTCGCTCACGGGAGGATTAGGATCATGGCGAAAGACGCAATTAAAATTGAAAACCTACCGAGCCGGACAAGTTTCCGTCGTCGTCGTAAGGTTTGTCCGTTCTCTGGTGAAAACGGCCTCACAATCGATTACAAAGATCCAAAGATGTTGCAGCGTTATATGTCTGAAAAAGGCAAAATCGCGCCGTCACGCATCACGGCGGTCTCTGGTAAGAAACAACGCGAATTGGCCCGTGCCATCAAGCGTGCACGCTTCTTGG
>CAYGSV010000003.1:0-48003 GCA_964352635.1 uncultured Algimonas sp. | reverse complement strand
CGGCAGAGGTCAAACCACTTGCCTTGCTTATAAACCGTGATGGTCTCGCTCTCTGGCAAGTCCTCAATCAGCTCGGCTTTGAACTCTTCGCCCATACCGCGGAAGAGCTTTATCGCCTCATTGCGCTCCATGACGTCGCGCTCGAACTTGTCATTACGATTGATGATGAACGCCATCTTTTTCTCAATCGCGGCAAAGTCATCTTCGGAGAACGGCTCATCGCGGTGGAAGTCATAATAGAACCCGTTTTCAATGACGGGGCCAATGGTGACTTGCGTACCGGGGAAAAGCTCTTGCACCGCTTCGGCCAAAACATGCGCCGCATCGTGACGAATAAGCTCTAGCCCCTCGGCGTCATCCGCTGTGACAAGCTCGATTTTCGCATCCGCTTCGATCGGCAAAGACGCATCCACCAACTCGCCATCCAGCTTCGCCGCCAAGACTTTTTTCGCCAAGCCCTTAGAGATACCTTTGGCCACAGCCATAGCCGTGGTGCCGCTCTCATAATCGCGGGTTGCGCCATCGGGAAATGTCAAAGTGACCATGCTCATTACTCGTCATTTGTGCCGCGCCAGAGACCATATCGCCAAGGCGCCCATAATGGCGCTTTCCTAAGCGTTTTGGGCACATTATCAACCCCGCTTGTGCCAAATGGATGACATCTGAGCAGCCGCGCGAGCGTCATCCACCCCCCCGGCCAAGGCCCATGCCGCTCTATTGCCTCTTTGGAATAGCTAGAGCAAGACGGGTAATGCCGACACCGCACCCCAAAGGCATAAAGCACAGGGGAAATAAGGCGTTTGTAAAACAAGAGCAAAGCCAACATCGGTATGGAGAGGAGTTTTTCCATGATGAGTGTTTAGCGGTTTATAAGCTTATAAGTAAGTCCTCCTGTCATTTCACTTTACTTTGTCACACCGACGCGGTTTCGCAGAAAACGCCCGGTGCCTATGCCTTGAACGCGCCTCTTGATTGATAGGTTCGCTTTGTGTTGAACCTTTCAGGCATGGGTACCAGGCGACCAGAGGTCGCGTCGGTATGACAAGGGTTAGCGATTGATAACCAGGCGCACAAAAGCTCCAACCCGCAATCTAGTGTCAGGCAAAAACGGAACAAATGGACAGCCCGTGGGGTGGCCACCTTACCGGAGACCGTATGATGTTTTGTTTCGTAAGGTTTTCACCCCACGGCAGCGGTTGTTAATGGACCGGCCATGATTGAAGACCCCAGAGTACTCCGTCTGAAATAGCATCGCTATTTTAGACAAAGCCGGTAAGGCCTTGGTCCAAAAGACCCGGCTCAGTCTGTAAAGTCACTCACAGATGCTCAGTCCCGCTGTCTCTCATATCAGTAGGTGACGCCTACCTGTCCTCATATGAAAGAACAGTTTGAAATATAGAGGAGGTTTGGAAGGCGTGAATTAGTTTCGCGATTTATCTTATAAGGCCCTGAAAAGACTTAACCCTTGAACGCAATAAACGCGGATTAAACTAATCCTTCCCCTGTCGTCATTGCCTAGAGCGTTTCTACGTAACGCGGAAGGTAATCCATACGACAACTTAGCCACAACTATGAAAATGACGCTTGCAGAACCACCTATGAACAAAGGCCAAATCACTTTCAAACTGCATTTAAAATAGTAATTTTCAGACAAGCAAATTGATACAAACGAATTACCCCTTTTGTATCAACATGATTTGAAAGCTTCCCTTTCCAATAAAGAAAAAACTAATCAATCGGGCATTAAAGCCACTAATTTCTCTAAATCACTTATCAATTTTTTGACCTCTTCAGCATTTACTAAAGTACCAGAAATAGAAATTGTTTTCATATCGAAAGAAATGAGACTAGCTTGAGGTTCTTTTATTGGCTTTACAGTATTCGTCTTAGTCTCTGGCTCAACAGATGCTTCGCCAGGCGGGTTGAACCCTATGGCGTCGGTCATAGCTTTAAGTAACTTATTAGGCTGATCAGCCTCAATAGCATTATCTATTTCCTTGGTTAGTTCGTTTTCGCTACTCAAATACTTTAGACAATCATCATAGATACTAAGAAACTTTTTTGCTCCATCAGACGTAAATTTAAAATCAAACTTTAGGGTACTAATAGCAATTGAGTCAGAAGGCCGAAGAAATCCCCAGCCCGAAAAGTCTGCTTTATCTGAGCCGTTAAAAATTTTGTTGACCATTCTGGGCTTTAAGGCGGCGACTGCCAATAATGACTCTCTAATACCTTCTCTTTCATCTTCTAATATCCTCACCGCTTCATCGGTAAGCTTTATCTGACGATCCTTGCCCGACCCTTTAGTTTCCACTAGCTGATACTCAGACATAGAGGAGACATACCTCAAATGTGAGCCACTAAACGCTGTTACGGACCAATGCTCCGCAATATCAGCAATACGCGCATAACCAGTATTGGCCGCAGAGTGTAATTTTGATGCTAACTCAATGCAGTCAGAAAGCGTAAGATATGGAAACCCAGGACTTCTTTGTCTTTTTGGCTTAATTTCATTCATTTATAACTCCTATTTTAACGACTATGTACAATATTAAGTTATAATTGTCAAAAATTATACATATAATGAAGCCTAAAACACGATATTGGCGTTATAATTATTTATAATCCAGATTAATTTGCAGTTAGATACTAAAATGGCGTTAGCATTGACAGCTAAACCCCAACATGGTATCTAGTGGCATTTAGGAGATTCTAATGGAATTATTAGCGACGCTCTCTCGTAACACGCCTTCGACGATGAGAGCCTAAAAACAAGAAAACCCTACCAATTGGCAGGGTTTTCGGGATGGCAATAGGAACGGAGCTAACCATCACTATACCCTTGTGAATATGTGATTAGTGCCATGGTTAGCTCCTAAATTCAAATTAATTTTAAGGATTTTACCATGATAAATGATAATTTTGGGCGACCTTCGCGCCGGCTAACTCTGGAGGATGCTGTTCAAGTCTGGATGATGCTTTGGGATGGGTGGTTACAGTCACGCATCGCGGCACATTTCGATGTGAACAGTGGCAGAATTAGCGAAATTAAGACAGGAAAGCGATTTCCGCAAGCTTATGAGCTAGCCCTACAACGTAGAAAAGCGGCTTAACAATAATTGCAGCCCAGTTTTGCTGGGCTGTTTTTACTAATCCAAAACACGCCGAACGGGCTTATCAGCCCTTCGCAAACGTTTGCGAGCTTCTTTTTGCAGGTCACTTTTCATTTCTCTGTTACGCCCAATAACAGGAATGTCGGGACGCCAATTCAAGTATGACCCAAGTGGCTCATCATCCTCTTTTCGCCACCCGCTGTTAGGTAAACGCTCTGAGACAGTAATGTCTTCGTCTTCGACACCTTGGCGAAGATTGTTTTTCAGCGACTGACGCTGGCGACTATTCTTAAGTTTTTTATTAAACGGAATGGCTTTGCGCGCCGCTTTATCATTATTACCGTAAGTCGATCGGCAATCTTTCTGATAACTCAGAACTTTCTTTTCTTGGGGCGTTAGGCGTTTCTTTGGCATTACTCCACCCCATCCCGCTCACCACGCAGCACCTCAGCCCGCGCTTCAACACTCCGCACAATATCCTCAATCATATCGTCATTGTCGGTCTTTCCCGTCTTTTTCCCCGCGTGATACATCATGCCGTATCCTGCGCTGCCGCCTGTGAAGCCTATGTCGGTGAACATGGCTTCGCCGGGGCCGTTGACGACGCAGCCTATTATCGACAGCGAAATGGGCTCGCTGATATGGGCTAATCTGTCTTCGAGCTTTTGCACGGTTTTAATCACGTCGAACCCTTGCCGCGCGCAAGACGGGCAGGAAATAATATTCACCCCACGCGTCCGTAGCCCCAAGGATTTGAGCATATCAAAGCCGACTTTAATCTCTTCGACGGGATCAGCGGATAATGACACACGTATCGTGTCCCCTATCCCCGCCCATAAGAGGTTCCCCATACCGATAGAGGATTTGACCGTACCGATGCGCGTGCCGCCCGCTTCGGTAATGCCGAGGTGCAGGGGCGCGTCTGTCGCCTCGGCCAGCGCGTGATAGGCCGCGACGGTCAGGAACACGTCAGAGGCTTTCACCGAAATTTTATAATCGTGGAAGCCTTCGTCATCCAACATGCGGGCGTGCATCAGCGCGCTCTCGACCATCGCATCGGGGCACGGCTCGCCGTATTTTTCGAGGAGTTCACGCTCTAGGCTCCCGCCGTTTACGCCAATCCGAATAGAGCAGCCATTGGCGCGTGCGGCGGCGACGACTTCTTTCACCCGCGCTTGGCCGCCAATATTGCCCGGATTAATCCGCAAACACGCTGCGCCGTTTTCCGCCGCCTCTATCCCGCGTTTATAATGGAAATGAATATCCGCCACGAGGGGGACATCGACTTGATCGACAATCGCTTTTAGGGCCGCCGCGCTATCGGGGTCAGGCACAGAGACGCGCACGATATCGGCCCCTGCGTCTTGGAGGGCGAGGGTTTGGCCCACTGTCGCCTCGACGTCATGGGTCAGCGTATTGGTCATGGACTGCACGGCAATGGGTGCATCGCCGCCGACCTCGACTTTGCCGACGCGGATTTTGCGGCATTTGCGGCGCTCTATCGTGCGCCACGGTCGGATGGAATTTATGTCTTTATGCTCAGATGCCATGCGGTGTGTCTGCCACGAAGACGTGTCAGAATAAAGACGTTAATGTGCGATATTATTGTGCTTATTCAGGCTAATTTATTCTGGAAAGGGTAAGTCTTTGATAGGCGTGCCTGCATCCCCCATAGGCCCCGCGTTATCTTGGCCGACGATGATGTCCACCGCCCCCGCATCGCGCACAGAAATAGAGAGCTTGGAGCCTTTCGGCGCGCTATAGCTCTCACCCGTGACAAAGATACGGCTGATGACGGTCTTGCCCGACGCGTCCTTGATCTGCACCCAGCTCGGCGCATTGGCGCGCAGGGTAATCATATTGGGGTCAAAGACGGTGTCTTCGGTTTTCGTCGCGTCGATGGAATTGACTGTCGCAATTGTGGGTTCAGAGGCCACGGTGCTGACGTTTCCGCCATACCAAACGCCGAGCATAATCGTAAAGCCCATGACACCGAGCGCCGGCACAAAACCGCGCGGCAGTTTTATCTTTTTCTTCGGCACAAAATGCGGGGTCGCGCGCATGCCGAGGTTTTCTGGGATTTGGCTATCGATTTTATATCGCGCCACGGCGTCATCGCCCTTCAGCCCCAAGAAATTCGCATAAGTCCGCACATAGCCGAGCACATACCCGATAGACGGCAAGGCATCAGTATTTAGTGCCTCTATCGCTTGGACATAATCCGCGCGGATATGGGTCGCCTCGAAAATATCAGTGGGGGTGAGCTCAAGCACTTCGCGACGCGCGCGGAGCTCTTTGCCAATATGTGATGTTGCTTCAGTAGCTTGCACAACCGTAAATCCTAAACCATGCCCGCAATATTAATCACAGGCATTTTCCCTAAACTCTTGATATTACACGAGTATGAAAGACCCGTTAACCAAAATGAACGGCTTTCGCAAACATCTTTCTCAGCAGGGTTGAAAAACTCTGCGTCGTTCGCGCGGAGACGTAAATTTATGCAGCTTGAGCGATAAATAGCCTTATTTTATATAAAACAGGATGTAGATATCGTAGTTTATTTTTCTAAAACACGGGCTTAAATTGGACTGAAAATCAATATTTCTCGAGATTTCATAGAGTTTACGCACAAAACACCCGCTTTATGTGACAAATATATAACACTCGCGGTTATTCTTACGCATTTTCAACCTTAGGCATTCTCGAAACATCACAAACGCGTATAAAGTTTGACAATCTCGGCAATATCGAGGTTGTTAGTATGAAATATAAGGACTTGCTATGAAACGAATGACATTGAAAAGCTGGCTGGCGGTTACCGCGTCTGCCGCCATGATGACAGGAGCAACAGCTACAACAGCTTTCGCTCAAGATACGTCTACGGATGTTATCGAAGACGAAATTATCTCAATTGGTACGCGCCGCGCCCAACGCTCTGCGCTTGATACGCCAGCGCCTGTCGACGTCATTTCTGGTGTTGAATTTACGAAAAATGCCGCAACCGATGTTCAGGACTTGCTCCGTACAGCTGTTCCATCATTTAATATTAATACGCAGCCTATTTCAGATGCCGCCTCTATTGTTCGCCCTGCTAACCTTCGCGGTCTTTCTCCTGATAATACACTCGTCCTTGTGAACGGCAAACGTCGTCATCGTGGGTCCGTTATCTCCTTCCTCGGTGGTGGTATTTCAGACGGTGCACAGGGTGTTGACATCTCAGCCATCCCATCTCTTGCCCTCAAACAAGTCGAAGTCCTCCGTGACGGCGCCTCATCTCAGTATGGTTCTGATGCGATTGCAGGCGTGATTAACTTTGTGCTGAAAGACAGCGCTGAAGGCGGCGTAATCGAAGCGCAGTATGGCTCTACCTATGAAGGCGATGGCGATAACTACCGCATCGCTGGTAATGTCGGCCTACCATTGGGTGATGCCGGCTTTATCAACATCACTGCAGAATACGGCGAAACAGACGGAACTGTCCGTTCCGTTGTACGGGATGACGTTTTGGCTCTTATCGCAGCGGGCAATACTGCGGCTTCTGATTTCCTAACAATCAACACATTCACTGACGAAGTGCCTCAATATTGGGGACAGCCAGATGTTGAAGATGATCTAAAACTCTTCATCAACTCAGGTGTCGAGCTTACCGAAAACGCAGAACTTTATGCGTTTGGTAGCTATGCGGAACGCCAAGTAACAGGCGGTTTCTTCTATCGGAACCCAACCAACCGTGGCGGTGTTTATGCTGGACCGCTCGTTGATGCGACAACAGGACTTGCAGATGCTAATGGTGTTGCGTCCGTTCGCGTGGGTGACCTTGACGGTGTTGGTGTAGGCGAAGCTTGTCCTGCTGGTATTCCACTAACGGGTACAAATGGCTTAATACCAGATCCCACAATTTTAGCGCAAGTCACAGCCAGCGCAAACTGCTTCTCTTTCGTTGAAACTATCCCTGGTGGTTTCGTACCACGCTTTGGTGGCAATAACGAAGACTTGAGCATTACGGGTGGTCTACGCGGTGAAGTTGGATTTGGCGAAGGTCTTACTTATGACCTGAGCGTCTCTCACGGGTCAAACAGAACTGACTTCTTCATCAATAACACAGTGAATGCGTCTTTAGGCCCTGACACACCACGCGATTTTGTACCGGGTGGGCAAAAGCAAACTGAAACCACAGTCAATGCTGATTTCACATATGGTGTACCAGTAGAAAGTTTTGCTTCTGATCTGACTGTCGCCTTTGGTGCAGAATACAGAAAAGAGAAATTCGACCTATTTGCAGGCGACTCTGCGTCTTTCGCACTTGGCCCATTGGCAGACCAGGGGTTCTCTTCAAGCTCTAATGGCTTTGGCGGTTTCCCAAACAGCTCCTCTAATTCTCAAGACAGCTATGCAGGTTATGTTGAATTAGAAGCTGACGTCACCGACGCTCTTACACTTCAGGGCGCACTGCGTTATGAAGACTACAGCGCTTTCGGTGATACATTGGATTACAAAATCGCAGGTCTTTACAAAGTCAATGACACTGTTCGTCTTCGCGGTGCATACTCAACGGGCTTCCATGCGCCAACGTCAGGACAAGCGAACATCACAAATGTGACAACACAAAATGTGAACGGCGTTTTGATTGATCAGGGTACGTTGCCTTTATCATCTGCGGCTGGACAATTAGCAGCAGACTTTATTGAATCAGCTGGTAATGGACGCCCAGGCCTCAGTACTGAGGAAGCACGCAATATTGCGGCGGGTGTCGGATTTGACCTAGGTGGATCAACATGGACTATCGACCTTTATGACATTAAAGTCGAAGGCCGTGTTGCACTTGGTGCCAATGTTGAATTCCTGAGCGCCTTACGACAAGCTGGCGGTGTTGATACTGATCTAGGCAACCCCGTTGCCGGGTTTGACTCCGTGAGCGAGGCCTTAACGACATTGGATGCGGCTGGCACTATTAACCGTCAAGACTTTATCGGTTTAGATGATCTCTCTCAATTCCGTTTCTTCTCAAACAGCTTTGATACGAAGACACAAGGCATCGACGTTGTTGGTCGCTATCCGTTTGAGTTCGCCGGCGGTGATTCAAGCTTGACACTGGCCGCAAACTACAACCGTACAGAAGTGACGAATGTAGGTGCATTAAATCCAATCAGTGCAGGTCGCGTTGCCGCATTGGAAGACCTTCTTCCTAACATCAAAGGCAATATCACATGGAACCACTCCAAAGATAAATGGCGCACAATGCTACGCGCCAATTACTATGGTGGGTGGGATGATACTGGCAATGGTGTCAATGATATCGGGTCTGAAATCCTCTTTGATGCAGAAGTCGGTTATGAAGTCACAGATGGCTTTGAGCTTATCGGTGGTATCACGAACTTTCTTGATAACTACAGTGATGAAAATCCGGGTGCAGGTGGCTTAGGCCAACTTTACCCAGAGGCTGGCCCGTTCGGATTTAATGGTGGTCAATATTACGTCAGAGCGAGATATAATTTCTAATTTTCGCTTTTATATTAAATCAGAAAAACCCCAGCATACGTTGGGGTTTTTTATTGGGCGAAAAAGACTATGTTTTAATCCTCAAAGATGAATTTTCCTGATTATCCCTAAATCTTTGTTGACAGATTTGTCAGCATGTGGCCCTATATTTGGACCTGGGGCTATAAGATATAATGTAATTCAATAGCCTGTATTAACGTGGAAGCAGGTCGTGGGCGCAGAATTAGATATCAAATCCAAGACAAATTCGTCTTTCGTCAAGCCATTGGGTCGTCGTGGCTTGCTGATGGAGCGCTACCGTGCCTTGCGAAAGGTACAAGGACGCCTCGTGGGAAGCAATTACGACATTTCCAACCGATGCAATTTATTTTGCGAAGGGTGCCTTTATTTTGCGGGCGGGGAATATAAAGACTTCTCTGACGCTAACGACGCTGAAACGTGGAATCACTTCTTCAAGCATGAAGCTGAGCGTGGGGTGAATTTCGCTTACATCGCGGGCGCGGAACCCTCCCTTGAACCCGAACGGCTCAAAGCAATTGCTCGCAACATTCACAACGGCAATATCATGACAAATGGGATCAAAAAAATTGATCCCTCAATTCCTTACAGCATTCACGTGTCCATTTGGGGCGACAAACATAACGTCGCCAAATATCGCGGTGCCGACACCACAACCAAAGCGATGCGAAATTATAGTGGTGATCCGCGCGCAACGATGGTGATGACAATCAACGGGCAAAACATCGATCAAATTAAAAATGTTGCCGCACAATGCGCCGAGCATGGTCTCCCGCTCACCTTTAGCTATTTCTCAGCGACGACAGATTATATGAATCTAACGCGCGGACTTGATCATGCCGAAGATTATATTTTTAACTCTACTTCTGATAATCATTTGCGACTCTCCCCCGCGAGTTTCAGGGCGGCCCGTGCAGAAATAGAGGCCTGCAAAGCATCCTATCCCGATACAATTATTTATGAAGCCGCCTATGATGATTGGGTTAGTCAAGACGACCCTCTTTACGATTTAGACGAACAGGGTATCGCTAAAAATTGCGGCAATCGTTTAACAGATCACTTCCAACATATAAGTGTCGACCTCGAGCGCCATAGTGGCAAATGCTGCATGCCCAATATCGATTGTAGTGATTGTAAGGCCTATGCCATTGGCTATGCCTCCTACCTCGCCTTGCACCATAATTTCAAAGACCTAGATATGTTTGAAAAATGGCTGGATGTCTTAAACACTTGGCTGAAGCTTTATATGCCTCTCAAATACTCTGAGGCGTTTTCATGAAAATTTCACCGCTTAATAATGCTGTGCAGGTTTCGGATATTGATCTTGATAATGATGATGAATGCCGTGAGTTAGGGCGCCTCATAGCCTCCGAATGCGTTGTTTTCCTTGACCAAAGTGTGAGTGAAAAGCGTTTATTCGAAATTCAATGCTTATGGGGGCAACCTAGCCGTCCGCTCTTACATAGCTATATGGTAGACGGTCTTTTAAGAGGCCGGCATTGGCGTGACTTCCAAGTTCATTTAGCACAAATTTCGCGTGCCGTCGATGAAATCACGGGGCGTTCAGGCATGGTCCGGGTCAGCTTTGAAAAAACCACGAAAGGGAAACCCACCGGAATTTTCACAAATGGTGAGTTAGATTGGCATTTTGACAATCAGTCTATTCAAGATAGTCAACGTGTCGTTGGATTGATGAGCCTTTGGGCATCAGCGGGAAGTCGCACATCTTTTTTATGTACAGCCAAAGCCTATCAAGTCCTCTCAGCCGAAGATAAATCGATTGTCGATGAACTTCACACAGTATGGGAATGGGACGGAGGCACTATGAGTAAAGACCTCGATCCGTCCCAATTATCGATTATCCGCTACGGCACCGTTCCATATGCAGGCTTGGAGTCAAAACTCGTCGATGTGACGGCGAGTGGCGTGAAGGGGATTTCATATCCGAGCCATAGTTTTAGCCATTTTAAAGGCATGTCCCGAAACGACAGCTTGAAATACAGAGAACACCTCTGGTCCCTCATCAACAAACCAGAATATATTTATCATCAAGATTGGAAAGATGGCCAAATCGTCTTTATGGATCAAAATATAACGCTCCATGCCCGTCCCACGAATGTCAAAGCAGGCAACAAGCGCACCATGTGCCGCATGATTAGTTACATGGACACATTGTACCCCGATGAACAACCGTTTGATTATGTACAAGTCGATGGTCAAAAAATTGGCCACCCTGAGTTTGTAAAAATGGTTGATGCTGAACGCTACAATGAATTTTACGCAGACCGAAAAACGCGCCTTTTTGCCTAAAACCTCGTGGAGAATAATGAAACTGACATTACTCGCGCCGTAAAATTGCAAGACGTCTCCTCACCTCGAACAACGACGAAACTCTGGCAAAACGCTGTAAACTCAATGCCTGATAATCCTAGAGCTGCTATTGGATTAGCGAAATGCTTTAGTCTGCAAGACCGCTATAGAGACGCAGAAAAGTTTTTTGACATTGCGACCACGAAAAAACCTGAAAATGCTGACTTCCATCTTCTACAGATACGAAATCAAGCTCACTTCAAAGGCCCAAAAGACACTTTGTACGCATTACAAAGACTGGCGAAAACCTTCCCAAATCATCCAGGCATTCGGTTAGACATCGCCAATATATATCAAACACTTGGTCAATTGACGTTAGCTCTAGACGTACTCAATCCTATTCTTACGAAAAATAGTGAAGCTAAAGGACGACAAAGCATTGCTATAAAAGCGGCAGAAATTTTAGTCCAAACCAAAGAAATCAATAAAGCAGAAGAGTTGTTATTTCGGGTCTTAAATAATCAACCCAATTACGGCCCTGCTCTCAATGCTCTATTAGCTTTATCTAAACAGAGCCAAAAACCAGAAAAAATACAAAATATCCTGAAGGAAAAGAATGATAATGACCTAACAGACTTCGCGCATTTAAGACGATATTATCGGTTTTTAAAAACGTTTAAGTTTGATCAACTTGCGGAAGAAAGCCGCCTGAAGTTTAAGGCAAGAAAGCTAGCCTTAGGTCAAAATAACACATTGGAGTCTCTCCTGAAATCTTGCGGAACGGTACAATTAAAGCCCTACTTTAATAAAACAATTTGGCGCGCTTGGCGATTATCTGGGTTGCCTGAAACCGAATGGGATAGGTGGCGCTTTGATACAGCTTGGAACAAATGCGTTAGGCGAAAGTCTTGGGAATTTTTAGCAACCTCTTTGAACGAAAAAACCATAGTGGATGATTTATTTCTCTCTCCAGATGTCAAAGATATTTTAAAAGAAATAGATAATGGACAGGGCGTTCTTATTGCTGGCACGCATCAAGCGCCCAGCGCTTTAACAACCCGCTATCTTGAAACTTTCATCCCTCAATTTTCTTCACTGACAAACGCTCTTTTTAATATGGTTTGTTCTGACGCAAAACATTTCTCTAGCCAAGGTCAACCCGTTTCAACGATGAGGAATTTAGTCAATAAACTTGGCAAGGGCCAATCCATAGGCATTGCCATTGACACACCTAAAACTACGGATGCAATCGCCATCCCGTTTTTGGGGGGAGACATATTTATGTCCCCCTTGATCGCTCGGTTATCTCACAAATATCGCACCCCGAGCTACGCATTAAACCCATATTGGGTAGGTGATAAGTTTAAAATAGACTTCATCAAACTCCCTCTCCCCAAAAAGGGGGAGGACAAGGAAACCTTTATCCAACGCTGGTGCCGATCTTATCTAAAGGAATATGAAAAACCCTTAAAAAGCGACGGCCGTTTAATCGATATTTATTCAGCCAGTTGGAGCAAAATGCGTTTTCCTGATCAGTCGGTTCTTTCTGAATAATATTAAACCTTACCAATCCGTCGCATGACATTCGGGGTTTTGCGCTTTATATAACGTCTATGACATCATTCTTGCCAAAAAACCGAGACTATTGGGCACCGCTTTTTGCGTTACTGCTGTCGGGTGGATTATTAGCTGGGGCTTGGATTTCGCAATATGGTTTCGGCTATCTGCCGTGTCAGATGTGCTATTGGCAACGTCACGCGCACAAGGCCGTCGTGATTGTGGCCGTGCTCGCCCTCTTAATGGTCAGACTAGGCCTGCCTTTGTCACGCGCTATGACGCTTTTGCTGGTGCTTTTATTGCTCGGCAGTGCAGGGCTAGCTTTTTATCATTCGGGCGTTGAATTTAAGTGGTGGGAAGGTCCCAAGGGCTGCGCCGTGACCGATGTGTCATTACCAAATTTTTCGGGGGATGATCCGTTCGGACAGCTTGATCAGAAATTCAAACCACCCGCGTGCAGCGAAGCCGTCTGGTTTTTCCTTGGTCTGTCTATGGCGACATGGAATGGGCTTATATCTTTATTCGGAGCCATTAGTGTCGCCGTGTTAGGGAAACAAAAAAATGTCTAGAGCCAAAAGAAAAAATCCTCGCATTGCTGAAATGCTTCGCGTTGATCATGCGGGTGAATATGGGGCGGTTGCCATCTATAAAGGGCAGAAGGCCGTCTTCTCTGCTAATCCCAAAACGCGGGCTATGGCCGAACAACTTCAAGAGATGCAAGACGAGGAGCAAAAGCATTTAGACGCTTTTGATAAGCTTTTAATTGAACGCAATGTGCGTCCTACGGCGATGACCCCGATTTGGAATGTCGCAGGCTATGGCCTCGGCGTTGTGACAGCGCTAATGGGTGAAAAAGCGGCGCATGCCTGCACCGAAGCGGTCGAAACCGTCATCGAGCAACATTACGATTCGCAATCGCGTGAAATCGCAGAAGAAGAGCCAGAGCTCGCCGCCACCTTCCGAGAGTTCCGCGAAGACGAACTCCACCACCGCGACATCGCTGTTGAGGGTGGCGCACAAGAGGCTCCTGGCTATGCTATACTCTCCCGCTTGATCCGCGGGGGCTGTCACGCAGCCATTAAAATTACGGAAAAGATTTGAGCTAAACCACCCAATTATGGACGGGGGCGCCTGTGGCTTGGTGCTCGACATAGCGTTCGGTCATGGCTTGGAAATTCTTACCGTTACAATCAATAAAGCTACGTTGCCATTCCGATCCCGTCAGACCACTGCACAGCCTAGGCTCCAAAATCTCATGGAAATAATTAAAGAGATCATCAGCGTCCAAGCCCTGTTTTTTAAGGGCTTCATGCGCAGCAGGCAAAAGATGCTCGATTAAGAGCGTTTGCACATTCACGGACCGTCCACCCCAATGCACATTGGCCCGTAAGCCGTGTTGGGCACAATTATAAAAATTCCGGCGGGCATGCTCAAAGTCAGCCACATCTTGAGGTAATGTATCACCCTCTCCCAACGCCAGAACAAGCCCATGACATAGCGCCAAATTCGCGACTGTATCCGCGAGGCTTGGCCCCGCAGGCATTACACGGTGTTCCAATCGCAGATGTGGATTATTATCGCCGTCAAAACCCACAATGGGGCGCACCCATCGCCAAACAGTCCCATTTTGCAATCGCAAATGGGGGAGTTTTGAGGCATCCTCTTCGAGCGCAGGTAATAGCTCAGAATAGCTTAAATTCTCTAAGAAAAGCTCCATCATCGACTCACGTAGATACCCTGTTCCTAGTGTCACACGACCTACATTCCGTCCAGATTTATCCCTAAACCCATGCAGGGCTGTCGCTTGCTCAAAGGCAGGAATACGTGTCTCTTCCCAAAGCGACTTTCCATAAAGATACGGAGAATTAGCTGTTGCTGCGACTAATGGAGCTGCCGCCAAAACGGCAGCATTATAATAACGCACGGCATCATCTTGATTAATTTTCAGATGCGATTGCAACGATGTGCAAGCCGCCTCAAGCATTAAATGATCACAGTGATAATCCAGTGTTTCTTCGCCTGAAATAGCTATGTGAAGGGGCTGTTGCTTACGACGCAAAAAGACTTCACGGTTCATCACGCGGTAGCGATTAGAGTCTGACATCCAAGGCAGTTGCAACATGTCATCGCGAACCGTTGGTAGAATACCAATGGCGACAGGATGCACATCAAGCTCTTTTCCAACGCTCACACATTGATGCCATGTTTTCTCTAAATCGCGCCGCGTGTCTGATAAAGCAACGCCGTTTAATGCACAGGGCGGCGCGTTTATTTCAAAGTTAAATTTAGAAAGCTCAGCGACAATATTCGGATCATTCGCACGTTTCAGAAAATATTCATTACGCGGCGATGGCATATGGTTTTCGTCGACTAACCACCCCTCTAACTCAAGGCCAATGGTAAAACGATCATCTTGGTCAAATGCGTACGTATCAAACCACGTTTTTAAGGTCGCGGTCTCTTTGCGCAGGCGATTATGAAACTCTGCCCGGTGAGCCGCATTGAAATGGCTCTCACTAATTTCTTGTCCCATATAGCACTCCAAACCACCGATGAGATGTTGGAGGCCCTTTATTTATCTAGACGAAAGAGGGGTTTGAAAGTTGACGGCGGTCAAATTAATCTAACGGATAATTAATTCCGTTTACTGCTAAAATATGTGTTGTCATAAATTAGAAAGGTTTATGGGCGAAATAGACTTGGCTCTGTTGAGCCCTAATTATTTGAGGCTGACCATGAACACACGTCCACTCTTTGCTCTCTTTGCTGCAGCCTCTTTTATGAGTTTATCCGCTTGCGCGACGGGGGGTGCCGCGCATCAACCCATTATTGATGGGCCGATGGACCCTGAATATCGCGCCGCTTATCAGCAAGACCTCGGTGAATGTCGTCAAGTTGCGGAACAACGCAGTTACGATAATTCAGACGTTCGTACCCAAGCCCTCGTCGGGGCAGGTATCGGCGGACTATTGGGCCTCGCCAATGCCTATAGCGCGGATGAAGGCGACTTCTTTACCGGCGCCATCATTGGTGGACTGTTCGGAGGCGGACAAGAAGCCCTAAACACCCGTGACCAACGTCGTGAAATCTTGCTCAACTGCCTCGCGAACCGCGGGCATAATGTCTTAGGCTAACCCGAAACTTACCCTTCACATCTTTAAGCGACTCTGTCAGAGTATTAAGCTCTTAATTCAAGAGTCCAAAAGAGGCTCTAAACCATTGGAGCTTCCATGAAAACACGTGCCGCTGTCGCTTTTGAAGCCGGGAAACCGCTCGAAATAGTCGAGCTTGACCTAGAGGGCCCGCAAGCGGGTGAAGTCTTGGTAGAGATTAAAGCAACGGGCGTCTGCCACACCGATGCTTTCACACTGTCTGGTGATGACCCAGAAGGGGCCTTTCCTGCCGTGCTCGGCCATGAAGGTGCAGGCATTGTCCGAGAGGTCGGCGCTGGCGTCACATCCCTCAAACCCGGCGATCATGTTATCCCACTTTATACGGCGGAATGTCGAACCTGCGAATACTGCCTGAACCCCAAAACAAATCTCTGTCAAAAAGTACGTGCCACACAAGGCAAAGGCGTGATGCCGAACGGCACGTCCCGCTTTAGCTATAAGGGCGAGAAAATCCTGCATTATATGGGAACATCGACTTTTTCGAATTTCACAGTTCTTCCTGAAATAAGCCTCGCCAAAGTGCGCCAAGACGCGCCCTTTGATAAGATTTGTTATATTGGCTGCGGCGTGACGACGGGGATTGGCGCGGTAATGTTCACGGCCAAAGCCGAGCCGAATTGCACGGCGGTTGTCTTTGGTCTCGGCGGGATTGGATTAAATGTTATCCAAGGGCTCCGCTTGATTGGCGCACGGCAAATCGTTGGGGTCGATTTGAATCCTGCACGTGAAGCAATGGCCCGGCAATTCGGTATGACCCATTTCGTCAACCCGAAAGACCATAAAGACTTGGTAGGACATCTTGTGGAACTCACAGGTGGCGGGGCGGATTATTCTTTTGAATGTATCGGCAATGTCGAAGTTATGCGCGCCGCGCTTGAATGTTGTCACAAAGGTTGGGGCGAGAGCGTGATTATCGGCGTTGCCCCTGCAGGTGCCGAAATCCAAACACGACCCTTCCAATTGGTCACAGGACGCGTCTGGCGCGGCTCTGCTTTTGGCGGGGCCAGAGGCCGAACAGACGTTCCAAAAATCGTTGATATGTATATGGAAGGCCGGATTGATATAGACAGCCTCATAACGCACAAAATGCCGCTTGAGGATATCAATAAGGCGTTTGATTTGATGCACGAAGGCAAGAGTATTCGGAGCGTTGTGGAGTTTTAAAATTGTATCACTTGAAATCATGGGACCCGTTAAACTTATCAAGAACATGTTTTTTCAAACTACATGAAGTCAAAGACTTTGAAGACTTTTCGGATTGGAAAATATACTGGATTGCCGGGATTACTTCCTTGCGTTCTGTCTGGCATGTTCTAGCGCAACAAGATTCGAAACACTCAGAACTGACCAAATCTATTATCAACGATTACAATAATGGGCCTGCAAATTGGGAGATTTTTCAATCGTTCGTTCGAAATCAAAGAAACAGAACTATAAAACAATGGAAATGGGATATTGTTCCAATCGAAGTATCTGCTAGAAAATGGTTAGGTGGTGAGTTTCTTGGGGAATTCACTGACTTAGTGTTTAACTATCCAAAGTTCGACGGAGATAATTGTACTGTTCCTAAAGACCTTCAAGGTGAAGACCCGATTAGATTGTTAGGAATAGCCATAAAATTTTTGCACAAAGATTTGAGCATTATAGAGCTAGCAATAAAGTCAAAAAACTCACAACCCTTTTCAGAAAATAGAATTTCAGAAACTGAGTATGCGCAAAGCGCTTACTCCAAGGATGAACCACATTTCTATAGGTAGTCTTAAATCGAGTTAAAGGAAAATCCAATGTTCACACATATTATGGTTGGGGCGAATGACCCTGCGGAATCAATTAAATTCTATGACGCGGCGCTTGGTGCTTTAGGCATCAAAGGTCACAATATGGGCGACCGAGCCTTTTACTCTCATAAGGGCGGCGCATTTGGCGTGGGCAAACCCGTTGACGGAGAAGGCGCAACATTCGCCAATGGCGGAACGATTGGATTTAAAGCCGAAAGCAAAGAACAAGTCGACGCTTTCCACGCCGCAGGGTGCGCCAATGGTGGCACCTGCGAAGGTAAACCCGGCAAACGCGACGGCGCGCCCGGTGATAATTACGGCGCATATTTGCGCGATCCAGTCGGCAATAAAGTCTGCGCTTTTTATACCGTGAGATAATCATCTATGACCCTCACCCTTAAATCACAATGGCAGTCTTTTGGCGGGACACTTTCTGTTCATGAACATGAGAGTGCGGTGATCCAGACGCCCATGACCTTCGCTGTCTTTGCACCAAAAGGCAGCGGCCCCTTCCCCGTGCTTTGGTATCTGTCTGGCCTGACTTGCACATGGTCGAATGTGATGGAGAAGGCGGGGTTACAACGCATGGCGTCTGAATTGGGCTTGATGATTATTGCGCCTGATACTTCGCCGCGTGGAGACGCTGTCGCCGATGATGAGGGGTATGATTTGGGCCAAGGGGCTGGGTTTTACCTCTCGGCCACGCAAGAGCCTTGGGCGACGCATTATAAAATGGATGCGTATATTACGGATGAACTCACACAAATAATTGCGGATAATTTCCCCGCTGATATGTCCCGGCAAGGCATTACAGGCCACAGCATGGGCGGGCATGGCGCGATTACTCTGCATCTGAAAAACCAAGCACAGTTTAAATCTTGCTCGGCCTTTGCGCCCATTACGTCGCCCTCTCAAGTGCCGTGGGGACAAAAAGCGTTCAACGCGTATCTGGGTGATAATCAAGAGGATTGGAAAGCCTATGACGCGACGGAATTAATTCGGTCGGGTCACACTTCAAAAGCCCACATCCTGATTGACACAGGTACGTCTGATAATTTTCGAGAAGAGCAGTTAAAGCCAGAATTATTTGTCGACGCTTGTGAGGCCGCAGGACAACGCCTCACCTCTCGCTTGCAAGAGGGTTACGACCATAGTTATTATTTCGTCGCGAGTTTCGTTGAAGATCACCTCCGCTGGCATGCGGACGCTTTGAAAGCTCTATAATGAAACGATTTATCTTTCCGACTATCTGTGCGGCATTAATTACAACATCCGCGACCGCTCAGTCGATGCCAGCCGAGAGCTCTTTGACCTGTGAGACAGACCAATCTCTCTTGTTTGATGATTTCAGTAATCCAAAAACGAAGATGGCGAAGCTCATAAATAAAGAGAAGAATTACGGCGTCGCCAATGGTATGATGTCAGTGCGTTATGTCAGCAATGAACGTGGCAGCGAACGCAATCGCGCACATATCCCACTGCCGCGCAAAGTCAGGGAAGCGACGTTGAATTTCGACGTTTATTTCCCTGTTGATTTTGACTTTGTATTAGGTGGGAAGCTCTTTGGGTTTGCGCCGAAAAATCCTGTTTGGGGCGGGCAAGACACAAAGCCAGATGGCTGGTCGAGCCGCATCATGTGGCGCGAAGGGGGACGTCCCGTAACCTATAATTACCATCAAAACCGTCCTGGGAAATACGGCGAAGATAGCTATTCTGTGAAAGACGACGCCGTTATTCCGCGCGGCGAATGGGTATCGCTCTCGCTGTATCTCGACATTGGTGACGGCGATCAAACAGGCCTGTCCGAAGTTTGGGTCAACGGCGAAAAAGCGAGTGAATTAAAAGGCTTAGATTTCCACGACCCTGCGAAAAACGCGCCGATTGAAACTTTGGCCTTACAAACTTTCTTTGGCGGCAGTTCACCGAAATGGGCCCCGAAAAATGCGGATGGAAGCTACCGTAACCTCCCTGCCCTCGTGGATAATATGGGTGTCACAGAAGGGCGCTGTATCCGCCCCAAATCAGTCAATTAGGTAATAAAAAAGGGAAGCCAAAGCTTCCCTTTTCTCTATTTAATTAAAACGGTGAATTACTCCCCGTCTTTGAGCTTCTGCATCAAATAAACATGCTGTAGCGCGAGGCGCTTGGCTGTCTCTTTCAAGTTTGCTGCCGCAGAATGGCCGCCGTCGATATTTTCATAATAGAGGAAATCGTGGCCTTGATCTTCCATCCGCTTCGCCGCTTTACGCGCATGTCCTGGATGAACGCGGTCATCTTTGGTCGAAGTAATAAAGAAGACTTCAGGGTAATCCGCATCTGGCGCAATATTGTGATAAGGCGAGATGGAGCGGAGGAATTTACCCTCGACGGCATCATCTGGATTACCATATTCGCCCATCCAAGATGCCCCCGCTAAGAGCTTGTGGAAGCGCATCATATCCAAGAGCGGCACAGCCACGATTGCGGCGTTAAACAGGTCAGGACGCTGTGTGTACATCACACCCGTCAACAGACCGCCGTTTGAGCCACCTTCGACACCCAAATGGGCGGGCGATGTAATGCCTTTATCAATCAGGCTCTCGGCCACAGAAATAAAATCATCATAAATACGCTGACGGTCTGTCTTGAGGCCCGCTTGATGCCATTTCGGGCCATATTCCCCGCCGCCGCGAATGTTAGCGAGAACATAAACACCACCGCGTTCGAGCCAGAGCTTACCGCGCGTTGCACTATAGCTTGGGTTCAAAGAAATTTCGAAACCGCCATAACCATAAAGCAGTGTTGGATTCGTCCCATCGAGCTCGATGTTTTTATCGTGAACCACGAAATACGGCACTTGCGTACCATCTGTGGACGTTGCGAAGAATTGCTCCGCGACCATAGACGATGCATCGAACCAGCTTGGCAAAGATTTAGCCTCAGCCTTTTCCATTGTCTCTGTGTTGAACGTCCAGAGCGTATCTGGGGTGAGGAAGCTTTCCGTACTGACAAAGGCGATTTCTTCTTTGTCATTCGTGTTCCCGATATTGATGGAGCCATTGGCAGGGAAATCTAGCGCTTCTTTCGTCCATTTTTTGCCGTCCCAATCGGCGGCAAACGCTGTCGCCGCAACGTCGCGAGAAATACTCATCAAGACTTTGGATTTTGTTGCGCCATAACCATTCAGAGATGATTTTTCATCAGGGCTAAAAACCAGATGCACATCTTTGATTTTGCCGTCTTCCATGAAGTCATCAATGCTGAAGCTCACCAAATCACCTGATTTAAAACCGCGCCAGTCTTCATTCAAAGACATCATCACTTGGCCTTTGAACTCACCACCAAGTGATGATTTTCCTGGAATTGGGAATTGCACAAGGTCTTGCGGCACACCGTCTTTCATTGGTGCCCAGAATGTCTCGTAATCATAGAATGTTTTGGAGCGCGTGATGACAACTTCGCGGCGTCCGTCTGAGAGTTCAAACACACCGGGCCAGTAACCGACATCGGCTTGCTCACCACGGCCGAGTTCGACGGCTTCAGACAAATCTGTGCCGCGCTTCCACAATTTGGCAATCATCGGATAACCCGAATCTGTCATTGTGCCCTCGCCAAAATCGACACCGATAATCATGTGATCTTTATCGAGCCACGACGATGTACCTTTGGATTCTTCGGTCACAAAACCACCGCCAACCCACTCGCCCGTGTCCGCATTAAATTCACGACGGACAACGGCGTCTTTACCGCCATCAGAGAGGTTAATCATGCAAAGCGCGTAGTCAGGTTCAAGACAATCATTGCCTTTATAAACCCAGTTTTTATCTTCATCGGCTGCGAGCTTATCGAAATCGAGAACTGTTTCCCATTGCGTATTATCACCGAGATAACTGTCGAGCGTTGATTTGCGCCACACGCCGCGGACGCTATCGGCATCTTGCCAGAAATTATGCACTTCGCCGCCGCGATAAGAGACATAAGGAATTTTGTCTTTGGAATTGAGAATTTCGAGCGCCTGCGCTTGCATCTCTTCAAAACGCGGATCAGCCATAAGGCGGTTTAGCGTCGCTTCATTCCAGCCTTTGACCTCATTGAGCGCTTCTTCACCCAAAACCTCTTCGAGATAGAGGTGATCGTCGTCGGTTTGACCCGGCGTTTCATATTTGATCATTGTGTAGGCTTTCTCTTTCATTTTATCGCCAACTTTCGCGGCGGCGTCTGCGGCTTCTGATTTTACTTTATCGCTTACTTTGTCTGCGGTTCCGCCACTACAGGCGGATAAAACCATGGCGGCACCAAGCAGTAAGCTCGTCTTGAATTTGGATAATGTCATTTTCATCTCCCTCAATTTTAATTGGCCATAACAAAGCCTAGATTGCGCCGAATGGCAAGTGCGCCTATATGCCCAATATGAAGTTTTTAATCATGAATGGGGCAGGCAATCGCTTTGCTGTATTTGACGCCCGACAAGCGCCAGATTTTGCGCTGTCTGATGCCCAAACGGTTGAGATTTGCAAACCCGGCAGTCAAACTATGGGACCAAAAGGCGCGGACCAATTGATTATCATACGCGCACCAAAATCACCTGAGGCGTCTATCTTTATGGAAATCCGAAATCAAAAAGGTTTCGAGGTTGATGCCTGCGGGAATGCCACGCGCTGTATCGCTTGGTTATTCATGCGGGATGCCGAAGTGGATAAATGCGTCGTCGAAACAAATGATGGGCTTTTGCACTGCTCTCTTGTCGATACATTACAAGTCGCCGTAGATATGGGCCCGCCTAAACTAGATTGGAGCCAAATTCCGCTCGAAGAACCTATGCACACCCATCATATTGATGTGAAAGTCGGCCCGATTGATGCGCCCGTTTTGCATAATCCCGGCGCCGTTAGCATGGGCAACCCGCATTGTGTCTTCTTTGTCGAGAACTTCACCACGGCCAAACCTGAATCTATTGGCCCCATGATTGAATTTCATCCTCTCTTCCCTGAACAAGTCAATGTTGGTTTTGCCAAAGTGGAGAGCAAAGAGAAAATCCGCTTAAAAGTTTGGGAGCGCGGGGTCGGCATGACTCTCGCCTGTGGCACAGGGGCATGCGCCGCCGTTGTTGCGGCTCATCGTCAAAAACGCACGGGTCGTAAGGTCGAAGTCATTGTCGATGGCGGCGTCCTCAATATCGATTGGCGCGAAGCAGATGACCATGTCATTATGACGGGCCCTGTAGAACTCGAAAGCGAAGGTTTGATTTAACGCTTTATGATAGATTTATAACGAGAACATGGGTTAAGACGCCTCATGACTATAAAAAATCACTCTCAATTCTCCCGAACATTACGCCTCGGCTGTGGGATCGCAGCCTTGCTTGTCTTTACGGCCTGCCAAGGCGAGATCGACACCCAAGCAGAGCCCCAAACTAATGCTGCGCCTGCTACACAGGTAGAAAAAGAAACACGCACGGTCTCTCCTGAAGCTAGCCAGACAATAAAAACGCTTTCTCAACGTACGGATATCCAAGCCGCCTTTGCTGATTTGGAAGCCATGAATGCAACAAATATCGCGCGCTTAATTGAAATTACAGAAATCCCGGCCCCACCTTTTGGCGAAGAGATTCGCGCCGAAGATTATGCGGCTCGCTTACGCGCCGCAGGCTTAACCGATGTTACGATTGATGAGGCGGGCAATGTCATTGGACGTCGTAAGGGTCGCACAGGAAATCGTACAATCGCCCTCGGCGCACATATTGACACCGTCTTCCCGATTGAAACCGATGTGACTGTCAGGCGCGAAGGTGATGTGTATTACGCCCCAGGCATTGGAGATAATTCCCAAGGCCTCGTGATGATGCTCTCTCTGCTGGAGGTTATGGAAAAACATGACCTGGAAACCGATGCGGACATTTTGTTTATCGGCACGTCAGGCGAAGAAGGCTTGGGCAATTTGCGCGGTATGCGTCATTTATTCCGAGAGGGTGCAGATAAAATTGACAGCTTCATCGCCATTGATGGCGGGAATTCAGCCCGTATTGTCAATCAAGCCGTCGGATCGCATCGTTACCGCGTGGAATTTAACGGACCTGGTGGTCATAGCTATGGCGCTTTTGGGCGCGCCCATCCGCATCAAGCTTTAGCCGAAGCGATTTCGAATTTCACCGAAGCCGCCACGCCTATAACGCAATCAGGCACGCGCTCGACATTTTCTGTCGGCCGCATTGGTGGCGGTACGTCTATTAATTCCATTCCCTTCACGAGTTGGATGGAGGTCGATATGCGCTCTATCAATCAAAATAAGATTGATGAATTAGATGCGGCGTTTCAGAAAGCTATCCAAGACGCGCTAGCAACAGAAAATGCGCAGCGTACACGTGACGAGGCCCTTACCGTTGATATTCAATCTGTGGGGAAACGTCCAGGTGGGGAAACAGCGGCTTCAGTTAGTCTCGTACAAAGTGCTATGGCTGCGACTCGTTCTGTGGGCTTGGAGCCAGATATGGCCGCATCATCAACAGATTCAAATATCCCAATGTCACTTGGCGTTCCAGCCATCACCATAAGCCGAGGGGGTATTTCTAAGAATGCCCACGCCCTTAATGAATCATGGGAAAATAAAGACCCGCATATTGCGGCCCAAATCGCGCTTTTGACACTTATGGCGGAAGGGACAGACTAAATCGCCCCTTCCCAAATCAGTTCTGATTTCCTAACCCTTAGTCATGTCTGATTTATTCCGAAAAGAAGCGTTAGAAAATCGCTCCCGTGCACTCTACGGTGAAGTGACTTTGCAGAACTCGCTCGGCAATTGGGTTTTAACGCTACTGGTTATCACGGCATTTTTACTCGGCATCGGTCTTCTTTTCGGCGTAAAAGTGAGCACAGATGATGGGCCAATACGCCTTATCACTTGGCTTTCAAGTCAAGCCTAATGTCATTTTTTTCTAAAAAAGCACTCCCTGTTATTTTGCAAACGGAAATGACGGAATGTGGGTTGGCCTGCCTTGCTATGGTGGCGCGCTACCATGGACATAATATAGATTTGAACGTTCTCCGCCGACGTCACCTCGTCTCTATGAGCGGAACATCTCTGGGTGGGATGATAAAAATAGCCGGCACATTAGACCTCGCCCCGCGACCTTTGCGCGTAGAATTAGATCAACTTCATAAAGTTCAAGCCCCCGCGATTTTGCATTGGGATCTCAATCATTTCGTGGTGTTGAAATCTGTCAAAGGCGACAAAGTCACCATTATTGATCCCGGCATTGGACAGCGCGTGATGTCGCTATCGAAGCTCTCGAAACACTTCACAGGCATCGCCTTAGAGCTTTCGCCAACTGCTGAATTTACGGCGCAAGATGATCGATTGCGCCCACATTTATCTTTGCTCTGGTCACGCCTTGTTGGGTTAAAGCGCGCGATTTTTCAAACCTTTACGCTCTCGATAATCCTACAAATCATCGTTATCGCCAGCCCGTTTTACTTACAGTTAGTCGTCGATGCTGCCTTACCTAATAAGGATTATGACCTGCTGTTAGCGCTCGCTCTCGGTTTCGGGGCTTTAGTTATATTGCGAGCCTTAAGCGAGGCTGTGCGGGGGTGGGCCATACTCATCTATGGCAATCAAATGAGCCTACAGATGGTCGGAAATGTGTTTCGACACATGATACGCCTGCCAACACGGTATTTTGAAAAACGTCATGTCGGCGACATTATCAGCCGTATTGGCAGCACCAAACCCATTCAAGAAGCGCTGACGCAATCCGTTGTCGCCGTTTTAATTGATGGCGTCATGGCGGCATTGATGCTCATCGTGATGTTTCTCTATGCGCCCATATTGGGCGTTATTGTTTTAATTAGCGCCGTGCTTTTGGCCATAGCGACCCTTCTGATTTATCCGCATTTACGGCGCACACAAGAAGAAGCCATTTATGCCAAGGCCATAGAAAACACCCACGTCATTGAGTCCATTCGCGCCAATACAACGGTCAAACTCTTTGGCCGTGAAGCCGAGCGTGAGGCCGCTTGGCGCAATCTCTATACGGATTTCATCAATGCCAACATTGATTATGGCAAATATCTGATTGTTCAAAAGTTTGCTGAAACGCTCATCAATGGCTTGCAAATTGTCATCGTTGTTTGGGTCGCGGCAAGTTTGATGATGTCAGAAGGCAGTGCTTTCTCCCTCGGTATGTTGGTGGCCTTCCTCGCCTATCGTCAGTATTTCACGGATAGTATTTCGCAACTTCTGAACAAGGGTATTGAGTTTCGATTACTCTCGCTTCATTTGGATCGCCTGTCTGATATTATTTTTGAAGAGAGCGAAACCCAAAGTGCCGCCGTTGAAAATGATGCACCCCTTAGCGGTGATATAGCACTTGATAATATCTGGTTTCGATATGCCGAGAGTGACCCTTGGGTCCTAGAAGACGTCTCATTGCATATACCAGCGGGCCAAATGGTGACACTGACGGGGGAAAGCGGCGGCGGAAAAACAACGCTTATGAAGCTCATGCTTGGGCTTTATACGCCCGATAAAGGGACGTTGACCATTGATGGTAAGCCCTTATCCGATATTGGTTTGTCCAATTGGCGCTCTCAGATTGGCGTTGTCATGCAGGATGACCGTCTTTTATCAGGCACTATCGCTGATAATATTAGCTTTTTTGACCCTGAAATTGACATGAAACGCGTCCAAAAAGCCGCTCATGCGGCTCAAATTCACGATACAATTGCGAAATTACCTATGAATTACCTCTCCGTTGTCGGCGATATGGGCTCAATTCTGTCTGGTGGGCAGAAACAAAGGCTCTTATTGGCCCGTGCCCTTTATCAAGAACCAAAAGCACTTTTTTTGGACGAAGGGACGGCTAATCTCGATATTGAGACTGAAAAAACGATCGTCGAGGTTATCAGGTCACTGGATATTACGCGTGTGATTGTGGCTCACAGGCCTGCTTTTATTGAGGCGTCTGACGCAGTCGTGAAGATTTAAAAATTCAAAATGATATGAATGTCATAAACCGAATACTAAAGTTTATGGTTAACAAAGCGTTGATAATTCAACTTATAATCTACTACGGGTCGAACTTTTCAATCTATACACGAAATTAACCATAGTTTGTTCCCAAAAGGGACATTTTCTTCTTGAATTAATTTATGGTTTCTGGTGTCTTAATGGGGAGTGTCCATTTCGGCACTTATAACCTTTTTAAAGAGAAGTACTATGCGTGAGCTAACTCTTGAAGAAATCGAAGTCGTAACTGGTGGTCAACCAATCATTATCGACTGGTGATTCAAAAAAAGGTGTGGGAACCAAAGCCCGCCGCAAGGCGGGTTTTTTCATAGTTGGTACATAAGTGATTTAGCCACTTATTTTTAATCTTTTACCCTTATTCAGACCATAGTGAAATGAGGGTTGTATGGCACACCGCCGACAAATATTAAGGCGTTTGTTAAGAAGCACAAGCTTAACCACACTAATGGTTAGCTGTTCTTTTTCAACGTCTGCAACTGCTGATACAAAAACTGCGGATATTATTCCATCAGCAATGAGCATTGCACGACAAATAGAAGAACAATCACTCATTGAAGTCAGCCGAGATAAAAACCTTGTCGTTCCTAAAACAGCATCAGAAGCAATTAATCAAGTTCATGAGACCTTAACACAAGGTAATGAGGTGCGACTTCAAAAAGCTCTTTTACTCTTCAGAACTTTTGCTGAAGAGAAAAAAGAGCAAACTTTTCTTGATATTTATAATATGTATTTAGGCTATTCTAAGTTAAATGATGTTAAAATAACTGGGAATAATTATGAAGCTAAACGTGATTACCTCATAAAGATCGGAGACAGTAAAAACTGGTTTGTTAGCTTTCATGCAAAACGCCTTTTAGCTGTTGTTCACTCTGAATCGCGCAAAAGCGATTTCGCCCTGAAAGCTGCGCAGGACGCATTAAAGTTAATTCCGAATGAATTAAATGATGAAACGATTAATGCTCGCATAGTTGCAGTTGAGCTTATCGCCTATTTACAGAATTTAAAACTTAATAAAAACCTGGCCCTCATTAATACACAGCGACTCATCGATCTTAAAATCGAAGCCGGTCAATCAGTTGATGGTATAGAATTAATTAATAACTTAATGTACTCCCTTACAGCTTGGAGGGATAATGAAGCTCGCCTAAAGTTAGCGCAAACGTTAAAGCGTTTAGAAGAAATTCATGGCTCTACGACACCAGGGCTATCAAATATGCACATCTCTCGTGTATATGTTGACATTGGCGATTATGAAAAAGCCATCCCAGCCGCAGAAGACGCTATAGCAGAAGCGAATATAGACAGCTTACAGCAAATTTCTAAAATTAATTTGGCCACAGCTTATGCAGGATTAGGAAATACTACAGAGGCGCGGCGCATATTAAATACGCTCCCGAAAACGGCTCAAGGCGCGTTCTCTATACCCTATGCCGAAACCGTTATCGCGCTCAAAGAAGGCCGCGTTGATGAAGCCTTGGCCTTAATGAACGAGCGCTACGACAGCCGCGTTCAGATATTTCTTCGAGAACGTACAAACAACACAATGGAAATGCTAGCGAGCCTTGGTAACTCTAGCGAGCGTCAAGCCGAAAGAGAAGCTGCGCTTAAGCGCGAGCAAGCCTTTGTTCAAGCGCAACTTGAACAACAACAAGACATTAACAAACTTCTTCTTGCTCTTATCGCGCTCGTGGGGCTTTCTGGCTTGGCCGCCCTCTTATTCGCCCACCACCGTCACAAGCTCGCTAATCAATTAGCGATAAAGACAGAAGAAGCCGAAAGCGCGGATCGAATGAAAACCGAGTTCCTCGGCATGGTCAGTCATGAACTACGCACACCATTAAACGGGATTATCGGCGTGGCTGATGTGTTAGTTGATCAAGCGCCTACAGAACAAGTCAGAGAACGCGGTAACATCATCTTATCATCGGGCAATCTTCTCTTCTCAATGATTGAGAGTATAATTGATATGTCACGTATCGATGGCGATAAGTTAGAGCTTGTGACTGAGGCAACGTCGCTTAGTGAAATCGTCAATACACTCTCTAATAACTACCGTGCTGAAGCGGCCAAAAAAGGTGTCGTTTTCACAACACACATATCGCAAAACTGTCCAGACGCCTTAGCGATTGATCCCAAATATACAGAAAAAATTATTGATACCCTATTATCGAATGCGGTGAAGTTTACGGAAAAAGGCCGTGTGCATATGCACATTACCTCCGATATTGATGAAACGAGCAAAACAGCGGATATTAAAATTATTGTCGCAGATACAGGGCAAGGCATTAGCGAAGAGGTACAGTCCAAACTCTTCAAACCCTTCCTTCAAGCCGATAGTTCGATGACTCGCAAATATGGCGGCTCTGGCTTGCACCTCGCGATTGCGCGCTCAATTGTCCGCATGATGAATGGTGACATCACGGTTAATAGTAGAGAAGGCCGTGGATCAGAATTCACACTGTCTTTTGAAGCGCCAGTTGTAGACATACAAAAAGATGGATTAATTGAAACTGTTCATAAGGATAATTCTTATTCGCCCCCCTTAGTTTCACTCCCTGACAGTGAAGACAATGACACTTATCATAATATAGACGCAAACGAGGATTTAGATAGTGACGCCGTTTTTGAAATGATCGAACTGGTCATAGATGAAACCGCTTACGAAGATATACCGCAATCTACTCAAGATACGCCTTCCGAATTTAAGCGTAATGCTTCGATAGAAGGACTCCGTGTTTTAATTGTTGAAGATACGCCTTCGAACCAAGACGTCGTGGAACTTTTACTGACAGAAGAAGGTCTGCAATGCCTTTGTGTAGATAATGGCCCTGAAGCACTGTCAACACTTACACAACATAGCTTTGACATCATTATCATGGACATACGTATGCCCGAAATGGACGGCGTAGAAACGACGCGCCGTATTCGCCAAAGTGGCGAGCCATGGGCCAATATTCCAATCATTGCTCTTACCGCAGACATAGCAGCAGAAAACAATGCAGCTTGTATGGCCGCAGGAACAGATATCTTTTTAACAAAGCCCGTTCTCGCACGAGAGCTCACAAATGCCATTGAGTTTCTTCAACAACAGAGAAAAGAATCTGACGGACAACCGGTCCTCTTGTTGCAAGATATTGCTTAGGTCTGCTCCCTAAACTCGCAAACCAATGTCTAAAAGTTTCGCATTGTGAAAATGACTTTGGGTATTGTCAATCCGTCGATAGAGCATACCCTAAAGTCTAATTAGGTAAGCCTTCGATAAGTTATATTGGCTAGCAATCCAGGCCAGTCGTTAGGGCTATGGATTCGACAAAGCCTGAGCTGCGAGACGGCTCTCTTCAATCACATCATTCGCAGGAGAGATGCGTTTCAGTAAACCACTGGCTGTATCTTGATCAAACTTCACACGCATCTGGAGGTAAAACCCTTTACGTGAATACTCTGCCGCTTCAAAATCATCATCTTTAAAACCTTGAACATTGTAGCCCGCACTTAGCCAAACGTTCTTAGCTGGGTTCAAACCAACCGACGGACCATAGCTATAAGACATCGCATCAGAGCTACTGCCTGTCATCATCTGTGCTCGGAAGCCAAGATCTAAATTTGGCGTTAAATCATAACGGGTCTCTGCCCCCAAAAGATGCGTATCATTTTTGAAGGACTTACCCGCAATGTCTGTACGCACATGTTTGGCGCCCCAGTTTCCTGATAACTGCCAACGATCATTAATTTGTGTATTCACAGCAACATTATTAACGAGCTTTGTCGTGGTCTGACCTAAGGCATCCTTTGAATGGCCGAAATCAAATCTATTGAAAACAATTGTGTCTTCATCACGGGGGCGCCAAGCGGCACCAAGGCGAATATCAATGTTCTCAGTTGTGTTCGTTTGGTCCGCTGACTCGTTAAAGACAGACCGAACAGCTCCCGCCAAAGACAGTTCTTCAGATAGTTCTCGCGCGACGGCGGCCGACGCAATATAACTATCGCCAACACTGCTTTGACGACCCTCAAGGCGCGCGGAACCACTCATAACATCGTCTCTATATGCGGCCCCAATATAACCAGAGCGGAAGTCTTCATTGACCTCAACCGGTGAAATCGCAGCATCGGGTGCGACTTCGACAAATTCTGCATCAGAATCGAGAATACGGCGTTCACGTACGCCTGCGCTGACCGACCATTTATCATTCAAGGGGATACTCTGGTCGAGACCAATTGTAGCCCCAAGACGACGCCCCGAATCTTGTGTCATAAGATCAGAATTCGCAGCTAATGTCCCGCCCTTCCAAAGTGAAGCATTGACGCCCACAACCGTATTATGCGACCGCGCATTCGCACCGTCGAGAATTTCGTGACGAATAGAAGCCGTGGCACGATTACCCAAAGTTTTATCGACACCAAGTGTCGTGCGCATAGGGAAAGCGGAAACTTCATCATTACCCGACAAAGGTTGCTCATGGCTAATCTGGAATGTTGCACCGTGTTTAGGCAGTTCAATAGAAGCCTTGGCTATCGCTAGAATAGATTGGCGATCTTCACGCGTATCAAATTTATCTTCCGAAACACGAATGCCCGTTGATAAACGATTACGGACACCCTCATGCGTCGCTAAAATTTCAGCGGAGTTCCGTGTGTCGCCTGTGTTTAGGTTTTCCTCATGATAAGCTTGGGCTTCAATATAACGAGACCCTCTACGGCCTGTCTTCTCATCTTCAAACTCAGAGACACGAATATTACTTTTAGCACCGTAACGACGCACAGCATTTGTATTGGACCCCGTTTGTCCTAAGCCAAAACCGTTCTCTTCTTCTCGAAAGAAAACCTCACCCGTCACATTTTCAGACGTGTGAATGATTTCCAATAATTTGGCGTCCGCTGTATTTTCAAATGTATCAGATTTATTTTCAGTGATGGCATATTCTGCCCGAATTTGTGTGCTTGGTGTCACTTGCGCTAAGATATCAATACCAATCTGATTACTCTCAGAATTTGCCGCTTGAGCAGATCCTTCTTCATGCACAAAGGTTGAACCAACCCGTAATTTATCACCAAGGAATTCAGCCTGAACGCGTCCCCCCGCCGTAATATTACGTTCGGCATCCTTTGATGTTTCATAATCAACGACAATGACATTAGGATTAAAGTTTGCATCCGTCGCATCAACGGGCAAACGGAAAATTATCTGCCCTGTTAAATAATCCAGCGTGTAATCAAGGTAACGTACCATGACTTTGCGGTCTAAGATAACGTCTGGCCGGAAACGATCACGCGTCTCAATAACGACCTCTTCTGACTGAGCCAAAACACGATCATTTAAGAGCTGATACGTGCCAGATGTGCCATCAGCCGCAATTTCGTCTTTCGCAAACCCTTGATTGGTTTCAGCGGCAAAACCAAGTACTTGCAGATTTTCGCCAATATATTCTGCTTTAAGGCCAGAAAGTCGACGGTTATAATTTGTGAGTCGCCCCTCTGAAATATTCGTGCTGTAATCACCAAACATGGCATAAGCTTGAGACTTTTCGAGTTTCACGAAAACTGGGTAGCGCGATACACCTTCAAACTCTTGATAGCTCTGATCACCATAAAGCGTGTAATAGGCATTAGGGTCTATCTCGGAATTGAAATCTCCGTCACGGTTGCCGCGACGTGTATCGGTATCAACAGCCAAGCTCATCAACCAGTTACCTTTGATGAGGCCTTTTGCAAAAAACGCGACACGACCATCCGTGATTACATCTCGCGCGCCGTTGCCTGTTCCGCCATTCGCTTCCAGCGCAACGCTATTACCAGAAATGCGGTCACGTGCGATAGAACCTTCGGCTAGGCCCACTAAAATCCAATCCCGTTTTTCAGGTGTCAGATACATATAAACAGGAATTTTTCGGCCGTTATCCAAAGTCGCAATGACTGTAACCTTACCTGTTCGAAGGGTTGGATCTAATTTCACTTCGACAATACCATCTGTGCCAATTGTAAAGTCACGTTTAGCGCTTAAGGGTGTAATCAGATCACGTGATTGTTCGATGAGCTCGTTATTGTAGTTTTCATCATAGAGACGATAAGGCGGTTCAACTTCGATGGAAGTAATACGTCCAGAGTGAACCGCACGGCCTGCTTGATCTTCCATACGAATAGCCACGATTGGAACCGTACGACCGTCCGCTACGAGTGTAGATTGATCAGGCATAGGAATGACCCGCGCGATTGTTTTCACGAAATTTACTTCGCGTTTCAATGTCTGCGCGACTGATCCATCTTTATTTTTAACAGTCGCAACTATCACGTTGCGGCCATCTAGAAGGTCAACTGACCGCCAGCGCGACAAGTGAACCGTCTGCGCGATATTGGTTTCACGGCCAGAGTAATTTCCCGCGAAAACAGGACGATCATTAACCGTTAGCTCTATAGACTGACCCGCTCCATGTTTAATGCCAATATGAACAGAGGACGAAGACGGAGTACGTGTTGTCTCTGGGTAAATCCATTCAACATCTGATGTCTGTGTTTCAATCCATTCCGCATCAAACCGTTTATAATCGGTTCGGTCGTTATAAACTTCTTCTTCAATAATTTCTTCGCGGGCGCCTGTTTGCTTCAAATAGAAATTCGCGCGCCAAATACCGCCCCCTTGAACATCGACGAATTGAGAGTTCATAGCCCCTGCATAACGCGTGTTTTCTTCGCACTGCATCAGCTCAAAGCCTTTCGGTAGGGTTTCTTCATCGACTTGAACAACGTGAGTGCCTTCACTGACTCCTTCGAAATGGAACAGTCCGTCAGAATCAGACACTGTATAAGCCCCTGTTTCCATATAAAGGCGTACGCCCTCGACACCGACACCGCGGTCGATTTCGCGCACCCAATCTTCATCGCCATCGCATGATTTTTCAGTCATACGTCCAACGATTGTGGAGGTGCTCCGTAATAAATCTTCGCGTAATTTAATGCCTGCACGCGCGACATTGGATAAAGCTTCCCCGTCACTGTCGCGCACAACGGCCTCATTAACAGCGTCACCTAAGGCTGCGCCAGGACCGATTAAAAGCGCATAATTGAGCGTAATCGTTTCCCCAGGCGCAACGAAGCCCATATCGAATTCCAATAGAGCGGCATCATCAGACACCTCAGGATCATTCGTGAAACTTTGTTCGATACGTGTTGTTCCTGGCACATATCGGAACCCCAAAGGTAAGGTATCATAAATACGGGCTGGGGCAGACACAATGCCACTATTTCGGACGCTTACCGTATAATTGATGTAGTCGCCAACGTCACCAGAACTACGGTCCGCAGTTTTTGTGAGAATAACTTCGGCTTCGGGGTCGAGCGGAATATCAAACCTCAGTGGCGACATTTCTTCAATAACAAATTCTTGACCGAAAGACGCAGGGGTCAAGACAAAGCCAGAGCCCTTTATCGTCGCCAAATCTTCGGCTGGCATAACAGAGGCAAAATTAAAACCTTCTGGCGGTTCAACATCTATGATGTAGCGACCGGGGGCTAACACAGGAAAACGAAACTCACCCTGATCAACATCATAGGTTAAACCAGATTCGTCTTGAACATCATCGCCGGACACAACGCTTGAAGGAAAGGCCGAGAACCCATCAACACCGTAAACTGTGGCCTCAGCGCCAGTATCGACATTCATCAGTTTAATCACGGCATTATCAATGAGATCGCCTGAAACAGAGGAGAAAACGCGGTTAAGCGGGTTAACAATTGCTGTGTCTACAACAACATCGGTTTGATCAAAGGTATTGATATAAGTGGCACGGAGGCTCGCATTTCCGCTAGCCGTAATCGTTTTATCAAAGTTTGGGGTCGCAAGATCCGTTGACGGCATATAAGCCCAAAACTCGCCTGTGTCGGGACCGCTTTCATAGAGTCGCAAAACAATCACATCACCAGAGTCAGCATTGATCTCTACTGAGACTGTATCAATTTCTTGGCTATCGGTATTTGCGCCCATATCGTTCACACAGACGATCATGAGCTCGCCTGATAGATATGTCGTCGCCTCAATTAGGGGGACTTCCCCAGAAATATCAATAACATTACCACCTGCCGTTAGGGGGTCGCCAACAGGCTCAAAAGGACCGACAAGGTCGCCTGATGGGCTAAAGTCTGAGCCGTTTAAAATACGATAAATCGGATTCGGAGCGTTTGGAGAATATCGAAAGAACTCAATCTCGGCCACAGTACGCGGTGGACGAATTGTAAAAACAGCCGCATTCGTCTCCACAGACCCGTCAACAGATCCAACAGTAAAGTCGATTGTGGCGACATTTACGACTTCTGTACCAAAATTGCCATTACCCACAGGGGCTTGTGCGAGTGCCAAATCGGCACCGGAGACCCATGCGGACGCTGTCAAGGCGACAAGTCCAATGTTATGTCTTAACGATTGTTTCATATTGCAGTTGTTCGACGCGTGGTGTTTTCACGCTTACCTATGCGGGGAGAGGACTGCCCCTCCCCCGCGAAAGGAAGTGCCGGGCGCTTACTTGATAAGCGCACGGATTGTTAATGTACCAACGGTTGGCGCTAGAGGATCGGCTGTTCCTGGAAGCGTTACGCCTGTTAATACAATTGGGCAGGCACCAGAATCACAATCGTCACCAACAGTGGCCCCAACAATTGAAGGGGTTCCTGTAAAGTCACCACCTGACTGGGCTCCTTGGAAGATGACTTCATCAGGAAGAACATCGCGGATTTCAGTCAAGGTTGCTGAAGCTGATCCCGTGTTTGTCATTGAAATAACATATTCAACACAGGCATCTGGTATTGAATATCCGCCAGCAACGCCTGTTCCTGGGAATGTACAGTTACCAACACCGTCTTGGTTAAATACGCTGACTGATTTCGCACCGACGATAGTCGCTGACGCTACATCAAACTGCGCCGTGGCAGACTCATCACCCTGAGCAACACCACCATTTGTGGCACTTTCAAATGATGTTGAATTGCCATCAGCAAGGACGTTTTCAGTCGCGGCTGCATCATTACCATCAGTATCAGCTGTTGTTTGCGTTGTTGTGCCTGCATCGACAGTATCAGCGACTAATGTAAAGGCTGCGAAAGTTCCGTCAGCTTCGCTTGTTGCGAAATCTTTAATGATGCGAACGAATAATGTTTGGTCTGGCGCCAAAACGGGAGGGTTAGATGGGTCATATGTCACAGCAGAGCCATCTGCTGCATCCAAAGTGCCCACTGTACCTGAAACCAAATTATCGATGAAATATACAAGCGATGGCGTAGCGTCTGTTGGAGAAGCCGTATTACCTGCGCCAGCAAAGACGCTCAAGAGATAGCCTTGGTCGTCGTTACCATCGTTAACGACAGTAAAAGCAAGTTCTTCGCCAGCATCACCAGGGCTTACATCAACATCGCCCGCAGACGTAACCGTCAAGTCAACCAAACGGTCAACCTTGAATTCTGTCGCCCCAGGAGCGCCGTTAACGCCAGGGTTGCTCGAATCGATGACTGGCGCCGTATTGCCGCCAACCTGATATTCTAGTCTAAATGTGTTTGACACAGTTGTGTCAGCTGCAGTTTTGGTTTGCGCGAAAGCACTCCCTGCAGTGAAAACGCTTAGGGCAGTTCCGCCCAAGAGCACTTTCGTGATCGTTTTAAAATTAGTCATTGTCCACTTCCTTTAGTTTATGACAGGAATGAACATAAGGAAGAATGGTTAAATCAGCGCTTAGAAGCATAGTTAATTAAACTTAAAAACGCCCTCAAAACTCTGTTAAGTTTGTTGATTTTAGTAAGTAATTTCAATGACTTAATAAGTCACAAATTTTTAATATTTAGAGCCTGTTAACACTCTTGGTATTTTTAATTTTAGATAAAAAAATAGAGCCAAGTCTTAACTGGGCTCTATTAGAGATATAAATAAAGATTGAAAATTCAACCAAATAACTACTTTAGAGTGCCTTTAAAGACGAGTTCTCCGGCCTCCGCACTCTGAACTGGGCCAGCGACAGTCCAACGAACATGCGTGATATCCTCAGCACTGGCTGCCCGTACCGCACCCTCAAACCCTGAAACTTTCAACGTATCGCGTGGCGCAAATGTTGCTCCACCATCCACGCTGTAAACTGTTTCCGTGCCATCACGTTGAGCAGAGCCGTCAATGAATGTCACTTCTTTGGGAATAGGCATCGTCATAACGAGGTTGGTCGCCGCTTCTGTGCCGTCATTGACATAGCGTAAGGTATAAACAATCCGCTCACCGGGAACAACTTTCTCAGCAGGCGCTCGCATTGTCTGTGAAGATCCATCCGCATTTTGAATAGTGACTTCTTTTTCGACAATTTGCGTCGCTGTTAGAGCTGACGCGGGGAGAGCCATCGCCATTGTTGCGAAGGCCAAGCTTGATAATACAAAGCGTGTTTTTGATTTTACTGACATAATTTCCACTCTTTTGTCACGACTTTCAGTCTGATTAAATTCTACCTAAGCGTAACGAATATATCTTAACAGAGTGGAAAGAGGCCTGTCAGAGTGGGGTTTTATACAGCTTGCGTTCATCCAAGCCTTAACTTTTACAGACAGCTATAACACCATTTGAATAATCATGATGGGAACAGCGATGCTGAGGGTTAGTCCCGCTAAGATGAAAAGCCCATCACGCGCCGTAATACCCAAACCAAGCAATCCAATGATAAAAGCGGGAACAACGACACCAAAAGGCACCACACCCAAGGGCACCATGGTAATCGCCAAAAGTATCGCGACCAAAGCAATTAAAACAAGCGTAGGGCCGCTTGCGGCCCACTCAAGTCGAGGATGAACCACATTATCGATGCGGTCTAGCCACGGCCCTACGACACGCGCCGTTTTTTCTAGGGCAGCATCACTAATTTTAACGCGTGCCAAAACCTTTGGCATCCAAGGATAAGGGCGGCGTAAGAGCAATTGCGCTGCAAAAACGATAATAACGAGACCCAATGCCCCTGGAAGCCCAGGAATCATGCCTAATGGGGTCAATAAAAATAGCGCACATAAAAGCATTATCGGGCCAAAAGCACGGTTACCAAAGGCTTCGATGACAGTTTTCAAATCCACTGTTTGCCCTGCGGCCGTGTGTTGAACTTGATCCAGAATACCTTTCAGAGGAGCATTGGTTTGCTCCACAGAGGACTCAGCATCATCATTAATGTCAGGCGTATCGTTCATTATCTGTGCAGCTATCACAGCAGGGTCAAAAAACCAGTCTGATTATCAGAACGGATCATTTACTTTTGGATAGTTTTTTACCAAGAGGCCATTAGGCTCACAACTCTAGAAAGGCGCATACTCCAAAATGGCTCTTGATGTTTGGTTTGCGCTTGTCGCTTTGTTCTTTGTTGGGGGATTAACACCTGGCCCCGCCGTAATGTTAGTCTTGGCCTCCTCTTTCAGATATGGCTTCCGCCCTGCCCTCCTGCCCGCAATGGGGGTCGCCTCTGCGAATGTTATCTGGCTCATCTTAGCCGCCTCTGGCACAGCCGTTATCTTTGAACTTTACCCCGCTGCAACGCTCGCCTTGAAAATCGTCGGTTTGATTGTTCTATGTTGGATGGGGCTTTCGACAATGTTTGGGGCGTTACCCAATTTGAACGTAAATGCAGAGGACGCCCCACGGCGGTCGCGACTTTATGCCAAAGGTGTTCTCTTGCAGATAACCTCGCCAATGCCTGTCGTTTATTTTGGCATGTTACTCCCCACATTCTTTGACCCTGCAACGCCATTGGCGCCACAGTTTTTTACTATGCTTATAACTGTGACGATTTTAGAGATGTTTGGGCTCTCTTTTTATGCCGCAGGCGCACAGGGGATTCGTAAAGTGTTAAAAGGCCGGCGTGCGGCCCGTCTGTTTAATGTTCTCATTGGCGTGATTATGATCGTCTCTGGTGCATGGGCGGTATTCTCTACATCATAGGGGCTTGCAAGAATGGTTTAGCGCGCTATCAGGCGCTCAAAGACACTACGGCGCGAGTATAAGGATTATCGCATCATGGAAATGAACAAGATTAAAGCAGGTGAAAACCCACCCTTTGATATTAATGTTATTATTGAAGTACCTCTTGGTGGAGAGCCTATAAAATATGAGATGGATAAAGAGTCAGGCGCAATGTTCGTCGATCGTTTTCTTTACACTTCCATGCGCTATCCATGTAACTACGGCTTTATCCCGCACACGCTCTCCGATGATGGTGACCCAACCGATGTTCTCGTTGTAGGCCAACGCGCACTTGTTCCAGGTTGTGTAATCCGCGCACGCCCTGTTGGCGTTTTGATGATGGAAGACGAAGCTGGAATCGATGAGAAGATTGTCGCCGTACCTCACGCAAAACTGACACCTTATTATGACAAGATCAAAAGCTATCATGACTTGCCACAAGTTCTGCAAGACCGCATTCCACATTTCTTCAATCACTATAAAGATCTAGAAAAAGACAAATGGGTCAAAGTTCTAGGCTGGGAAGATGCCAAAAAAGCGGGCGAGCTTATTGAACAAGGCATAAAAAACGAAAAAAAATAGTAATCTCAAAGAACACTTAATAAAAAAAGCCCCGTCAGAGCGGGGCTTTTTTTATTGGAACTTTGGCTAGATTTAAGCGCGCTCAACCATCATTTTTTTAACATCGGCAATCGCTTTGGCTGGGTTTAAACCTTTTGGACAGACATTCGCGCAATTCATAATCGTGTGGCAACGATAAAGCTTGAACGGATCTTCGAGCATGTCGAGACGTTCCTTCTTCGCATCATCACGTGAGTCCACTAACCAACGATAGGCTTGGAGCAAAGCGGCTGGCCCAAGGTAACGATCACCATTCCACCAATAGGACGGACAAGAGGTCGAACAGGACGCACAGAGAATACACTCATAGTAACCATCGAGCTTTTCGCGGTCTTCTGGAGTCTGCTTAATCTCTTCTGTCGGCAAAGGCGTCGATGTATGAAGCCAAGGCTCGATAGACGCATATTGCTTATAAAAATTAGAGAGGTCAGGCACGAGGTCGCGTACGACAGGCATGTGCGGAAGCGGTGAGATTGTAATCGTATCGTTCCCACCGACTTCATCAATACCTTTGGTACAGGCCAGCGTATTGCGACCGCCAATATTCATGGCGCAAGAGCCACAAACACCTTCACGGCAAGAGCGACGGAAGGCTAGGGTTGGATCAATTTCGTTTTTAATCTTGAACAGAGCGTCCAAAACCATCGGGCCGCATTCATCCAAATCAATCTGATAGCTATCCCAGTAAGGATTGCCACCATCCGTTGGATCGTAACGGTAGATTTTGAACGTTTTCAAGCGCGTGGCGCCCTCTTTGGCGGGCCACATCTTGCCTTTACGGACCTTGGAATTTTTTGGCAGGGTAAGCTGAACCATGATTTACCTTAGACGTTTAAATTTCGAACTTATCGTATAGAGGAAAAGTGTTAAAAACCGAAGAGCAAAGCTGACAGCTTTCACTGTCATTTTGTCGCTTTTTCAAGACTTTAATCTGATTTTACACCCATATTGGCCTTCTCACCATACCAATTCATGTTTCGGGTCAGGAACATCGTGCCCGCAATCGCGACAAAGCTTGTTAAAGCCCCAATCATGAGAGCGAAATCTTGCAATCGCATCAGTACGAAAAGCAGGCCGTAAACAATGGCAAACACGCCCCCTGTTTTCAGGATATATTTCCGATGCCCAAAGACAGCCCCCGCATAGCCTGCTGTCGCCGCAATGGTTGCAAGAGCTGAAATTATAAACGCACCGACGAAGCCGATATGCTCAGAGAACGCTAAGAGCAGCAGGTAGAAAATAGTCTGTGCCAATCCGATGAGTAAATATTGCGCGGGATGAACAGGCACACCGACAATGACCTCTAGTAAGAAATAGGCTAAAAAGACCAATCCAATGAACAATACCGAATATTTTAAGGCGCGATTGACCGTTTGATACGGATTACTTTTGGCCACAAAATTCACACCCATCATATTACGGCTATTCATGAGCTCCGAGAGAATTGACGTGCTGCCATGCCCGCGAATGCCTCGGCGTAGGTAAGGCACATTCCATTCGGCGGAGAACCCAGCGTCATTGATATCATGCGTATCGGGCGGTAGGTCGCCGACAAACCCCGGCGCTGTCCAAGATGACGACAGGCTGACCTGAGTCGAGCGGGCAAAGGGGCGAATACCTAATGTCTTCGCGCCGCCGAGTTTCAGCGCCACATCAACGGAGAGGCTCTGCCCTTCATCGATTAAATCTGAAGCAGGAACGGTCAAATAAGTCTGCCCACCCCCAACATCACTGACGCCATAAGACTGCACAGTTTTAGCATATTCAAATTGTGTCGATAGACGCGGTAGATTATTAGCGTTGGCGGGTTCAAAGCGGCGTGAGGCGTTGCGACCCTTTACACTCAAATCAATATCTTGTTTCAAACCCCGCACATCTGACAGTGCAATTAAGAGCCGCGCCCCGTCCCAATCTAAATCATATCCTGCATCAATTTGCGTTGCCTTGGGGTCATTAAATGTTGCTGAGAGGGTTCCGTCTGCGGTGAAGATGGGCACACGGAATAAAGAGCGCTTGCGTGTCTCCGTCTCGATACTATCGAAACGGGCGACGCCTTGATCTGCGAAAATGATATAATCACCCCGTCGGTCAATGCGCCCTTCATTATCATACCCAACATAAGGCACAGAAAGCATTGGCCCCGTTAATGTCTGCGGGCCGCCATACGTATTAGAAACTTCACGCACCACATCATCAGCACGGTTTGAGCGCTCAAAAGCGATATAGGAAATAAACATGGCCGGTATCGCCATCAAAAGCACTAAGAAACAAACGATAATGAGTTTCAAACCACGGGAGCGATCTGAAAATTTGGTAGGAAAGTTTTGTGACATAAGTCCCCCTTAAGACAATCCGGTTTTCACAATCGCATAAATACTGAGATTGCGTCAGAAAACAGACGGAAACGGACCTATCTTATGACCATTTTAGGGTGATCATTTTTGTGTTACCATTTTAGGGAGCTTTGAAATCAAAGCCGTTATTCCGCCGCGACTTTTATATCCATAGGACGGAGGAAGCTATCGCGGAAGTCAGGGATTTCGCAGTCGAGTGTTTCTGCGCCCTTCACTGGATGAGCCCATAGAAACGCTAACTCCGTCTCTTGGCAATTAAGTGTCGTCGCTATGTCGGATTTAATGACTTGGCGGACTCTCGAAGGGGCATTGGAGAAGGCTTTTAGCGCGCCTGAAATAAACTGTGTCGAGTTACAATGCGCTAAGGGTAAGATACCCTCCACCTCTTCGGCGCTAAAAATATCATTAGAAATAGCTTCAACAAATACCTTCATGTGGCTTCCCTTTGAGCGCCCCTCAATTGGAAAATTATCAGACTAAGCCGACACCCACATGCCTTAAGTATTTATTAACTGTATTTTTTTGGTCTTGTGAAGTGATTTTTTCATTCACACCGTAAACTTAAAAATATCTTCATGCGCAGGTCATCTTTTGGGCAGACCCAAGTGAATTATGCCCCGAAAACGCGTCTTAAAATTTCACTCGTCCGTTTCGCGGGGTTGTCGCGAATCGCCTTTTCTTCATCCGCAATATAAGTGAAGACACCTTTCAGGCCAAAATCAACACCGTGTCGTATGAGATCAGTTTTAGCATCAGCACCCAAGCTTGGCGCGAAGGGAACGTTTCTTAACTGTCCCGACAATTGATCAACGAGTTGCAAAGCCCCCGTTTGTTGGAGCGCATCTCCCATAATCGGTGAGAATAAAGTCGTAAGACGATCTGTTGTTTTGCCTTGCAAATATTGGGTCGCGGCATTGTCGGCCCCTTTTACAATGCCAATCGCATCCTGAATGGATAGGCTCGTCACAGCGTCAACGAAAATATCCTTTGCAATAGGCGCGGCTTTTTCTGCCCCGCGGTTAAGTTGTGTTTGCAAATCACTCAATAATCCGCCCATCCCAATAGGCTGCAAGACACTCTGCACGTCCTGTAAAACTTTCGGGAGAGGGATACGAATGCGACCATTATTCAAGAAACCTCCCTCTTGGCCAACGATACCTATCGCATGCCCAATGCCATTATTAAGAGCAGCTCGAATACCCAATGCGGCTTCACCTTGCGACAAAACACCTGACCCTAATATGCCCTCTAAAATAGCGGGATCTATGGTTTCACAGGCTGTGAGACCGAATGCAGGTAGGCTTAGAAGTATATGGCGGCGATTGAATGACATAATTTACCCTTCAAAATCTTTGAATTCTGGTGCGCGTTTTTCAAAGAAAGATAAAACTCCTTCTCGGCAGTCATCCGAGACAAAAGCCTTTTCCAAAAGTGCACTCTCTTTCATATGCGCTTTAAATGGCGCGTCGTCCATAGCACCAAAGCCAGTCATAGAATCGCGTAATAAGCGTTTATTGATTATGGTTGAGGTCGGTGAACAATTGACAGCGATATCCCTAGCAATGCTCAAGGCATGCGGCAAAACCTCTTCTGGCTCTTTTAATTCGCTCACTAGGCCTGCATTTAAAAGCTCATCTGCCATCAAGATATCGGCTTTTAAAATCCATTGTTGTGCTTTCGGAAAGCCCACCAGTCGCGGAAGGAACCAACTTGATGCCCCATCAAAAACAATGCCACGTCTTGCAAACGGGAAAGCGAATTTGGATTTCACCGAGGCAATCCGTAAATCCATAGGCAGGAGCATTGTGGCGCCAATGCCGACTGCCGCACCATTAATCGCCCCAATAATGGGTGTGTCACAGTCAAACATGGTCAAGACCAACTCTCCGCCGCGATCTCTAGCAACGCCATCATGCATTGTGGCGCCCGCCACTGCACTAAAGCCTTGGGACAAATCGGCTCCAGCGCAAAAGGCCCGCCCTGCCCCTGTGACCACAATCACACGGACAGAGTTGTCGGCATCAAGGTCTTTATAGGCTTGAATAAGCTCTTCACACATTTGAACATTAAAGCTGTTCATCGCATCGGGGCGATTTAAAGTAATGACGGCAACACTGATGTTTTCAGAATCCCGTGTAATTTTCAGTGTGTTCATATCGTCCTGATCCATTTGGACGACAGTATTCAGATGAATGATGAGATTTCAAGCACGGATTAAAAATGCCCTTTAGTCAGATATAACTAACAACCACGTCTTCATGCCGCGAAGCGTTCAGAATTATGACTGAGCTGATTAATCGCGTCTCTAAGGCGGTTTCGGCCAATAGGCTTAATTAAAAAGCTCTTCACATCCTGCGCGATAAATGTGTCTTTGATCTCATTATCAATTACCGATGATAGCACTATGATTTCAAGTGCATTAAACGCTGGATTTCTCCTTAAGGAACTCACCAGACACAACCCGTCAACCTTCGGCATTAAATAGTCCGTGAGCAATAAGGTATAGGGTTGCCCCATTTTATAGGCCATGGCGAGTTTTTTTACAGCCTCAGGCGCACTGGGCGCGTAATCACCTTTCAGCCCCATATCTTTCAAATGCTCCGAAAGATTGACGTAATTTGCATAAATGTCATCTACAATAAGAACTTTATGCGGTATTAGTGCCATATCGATATCCAAGCTAATCGGATCTTCGGCGACAGTTTCATCAATGGGTAAGTTCACGGAAAGATAAAACTTTGAACCTTCACCCAATTTAGATTTAGCTGTCAACGTCCCTCCCATTAGATTCGAAAGGCTCCTTGAAATAGACAAACCGAGGCCTGTTCCCCCATAAACACGTGTAGAAGAATAATCAGCCTGCGAAAATTTATTAAAAATTGTACTGATTTTATCTTCAGGAATTCCAACGCCAGTATCTTTTACGGTGAACTTAATTGACGTACCTTTGGACGTAACTTCTGGAAATATTTTGACGAGTATGTAACCTTGATCTGTAAATTTAATCGCATTTTTTATTAAGTTGGACAGGATTTGCCTTAAACGCCCTTCATCCCCGATTACGGCTTTTGGTAAGTTTTCGTCTATTGAAACAATGAGGTCGAGTTTCTTCTCTCTTGCCATTACCCCCATCAACATAGTCAGGGATTTAATCATATCACGCAGCATAAATGATTTTTTATTGAGCTCTATGTTTCCACCCTCCAAACTAGAGAAATCTAGAATATCATCAATCACGAGTAAAAGGGCGTCGCCGGAACGTTCGAGAGTATCAACGAGTTCAGTTTGTCGTTCATTGAGTGGTGTGTTGCGAAGTATCTGGGCCATCCCCATGACACCTGTCATTGGCGTTCTAATTTCATGACTCATCACGGCTAGAAAATTCGACTTCGCTTTTGCACCTGCAGTTGCCTCTTCTTGTGCCTTAATTAATTCTTCCTCGCGTTCCTTCATATCTGTAATGTCAGCGAGCACGCCAATAATATATTCCGCGCCATCATCAGTTTGAAAATAACTTTTCCGCGACTCAACCCAGCGAAGTCCCCCCATACTATTCGTTGTTTCTTCTAGGTTCACATTTTCCTTTTTCGTCGTAAAAACGAGATTATCTTTTTCCCAAAATATTTTCGCTTGTTCTGGTGGGTTAAAATCATAATCTGATTTACCCAAGAGCTCATCCCGCGAATATCCAAGGAGGTCACAGAAGGCCTCATTGACCTCAACCCACTTATGCTCACGATTTTTGATATAAACAGGATTAGGAAGCATGTTGATCACATGCATAAGCAAAGCAATATTGTTTGCTTCTGCTACTGAACTCTCCAAATTTGGTGCGCCAATCTGCAAAACGTTCTCCCTTCGCATAATTTTGCGTAGGAATTTTGTTTGAACATATGATTAATTTTTTACAGAAAAACACTTATTTGGTGTATATGTGACATGCGTCATATCATACCCAGATCAACTCATTGAAGGTTCAATAATTATATCACAGAATGTAGGGGTGTGGACATCTTGCCCGTGAAAGTTTTCTAGCTTTAGCCATTTGTTGGACTTGAAATTTGGGGTGCTGACTGCTCCGTAACGTCCATAATAAAGTCTGGGCCGAGCTGCATATTCAAATACAGGCCATAAAGTTCACAGCAATCATCTCCGTCAGGCGTGACTGTCAACTTTAGTGTCTCCCGCCCCCTTTCTCGTGGAATATGAAAAAGAGATACGTAGTATTTAGTAGCATTTTGTTGGGTGAAACCACGATCCACAATTTCGGCGTAGTCTGGTTGCGCCGTCTCATGCGAGACTTCATACAAACCAATCATAGCGTCTTCTGTAAAGTTCACACCATCACTTGCCTGGGCTAGAATATAATCAGTGTTCTCATCGTAAAAAGCCTCAAAAATGTTTTGTATATATGCCTCAACCTCTTCAGGATGTGACTTCACAAGATCATTATTAACCGTAAATGTGCAGGCAGAAAATAAAAAGGCAGCCATCAATAGGCTACCTTTTTTAAAATTAAAAAAGCGCTTCATCATTCGGCAAGCCTAATAAACGCGTTTCTTCGGCTCGATATAATCAATGCCGTCTGTCATGGTGTAATCATGGACTGGGCGATAATCGATTTTCACCTTATTCTTGTCTCCGTCATACCAAGCGAGCGTATGCTTCATCCATTTCGCGTCATTGCGATCGGGATAATCTTCATGGGCGTGAGCACCACGCGACTCTTTGCGGTTATTGGCTGATGCAATTGTCACCATGGCTTGGCTAAGCAAGTTATCAAGCTCAAGTGTTTCCATAAGGTCCGTATTCCAGACCATTGTTTTGTCTGACACGCTGACGTCTTTCAGAGACTTAGCAATCGCTGTGACTTTTGAAACACCTTCGGCAAGGCTCTCTTCGGTACGGAACACCGCACAATGGTCTTGCATGGCGCGTTGAAGCTCGAGACGAATCTCCGCTGTTTTCTTTGTTCCATCAGCCGCTTTAAATTTCTCAAGACGCGCGAGGGTCATATCCCCTGCATTCGCAGGTAAAGGTTTCTGATCCGCATTTGGCGTACAGGTTTCGCCGACGCGTAGGCCAGCCGCACGGCCAAAGACGACCAAATCAATCAAAGAGTTCGAGCCCAAACGGTTCGCACCATGAACAGATACACAGGCTGCTTCACCCACGGCCATCAAACCAGGCACGACACTGTCAGGATTTTTACCCTTTTTCGTCAGCACTTCACCATGATAATTTGTTTGAATACCGCCCATATTATAGTGGCAGGTCGGGAGAACAGGAATTGGCTCTTTTGTGACATCCACACCCGCAAAGATTTTCGCGGTCTCGGAAATGCCTGGGAGACGTTCTGCCAGAACGGCAGGGTCAAGATGGTCAAGATGTAAGAAGATATGATCTTTATTTTGGCCGACTCCACGACCTTCACGAATTTCAATCGTCATAGCGCGAGACACAACATCCCTTGAGGCCAAGTCTTTCGCTGATGGTGCATAACGCTCCATGAAGCGTTCACCCTCAGAGTTGGTCAGATAACCACCTTCACCGCGAGACCCTTCGGTAATGAGGCACCCTGCTCCGTAAATCCCTGTCGGATGGAATTGAATGAATTCCATATCCTGAACGGGCAAGCCTGCACGGAGGACCATGGCATTGCCATCACCCGTACACGTATGTGCGGATGTGGCTGAGAAGAACACACGACCATAGCCGCCTGTTGCAAGGATCACTTTTTGAGCACGGAAACGATGGAGTGTTCCATCGTCCAATTTCCAAGCCGTAATCCCACGACATTCACCGTCTTCCATAATCAAGTCGAGCGCGAAATATTCAATAAAGAATTCCGCATCATGACGGAGCGACTGTCCATAAAGCGTATGAAGCATGGCGTGACCCGTTCGGTCGGCAGCCGCGCACGTACGTTGTGCCTCTGGGCCTGCGCCCATATTTTGCATCATGCCGCCAAAAGGGCGCTGATAAATCTTGCCTTCATCTGTGCGAGAAAACGGCATGCCCCAATGCTCAAGTTCGTAAACCGCTTTCGGCGCTTCGCGGCAGAGATATTCAATTGTGTCTTGGTCGCCGAGCCAGTCAGAGCCTTTGACCGTGTCATACATGTGCCAGCGCCAATCATCATCACCCATGTTACCGAGCGAAGCAGCAATGCCGCCTTGCGCCGCAACCGTATGAGAACGCGTAGGGAAGACTTTGGTTATACAAGCGGTTTTCAAACCTTCTTGCGCAGCGCCCAATGTCGCACGGAGGCCAGAGCCCCCTGCGCCGACAACGACAACGTCAAAAGTATGATCAATCCATTTTTGGTCTTTGGCGGTCATGGGACTATCCTAAATTCTGTCTTACAGGCTTTATACGGTTTACAAGAATGCTAGTTTTACCACGGCATAAACTAATGCCAGCCAAATAATGGCGGCCACGGCCTTATTCTTCAACAGGCCAAATGAACGCAGTCCGCCAGAGAAGTAATCCATGATGACTTCATCCATTTCCAATTTCACATACCAAATCGCGGCCGTAGCAAAGGCCAAGAAGCCAAGCCCGCCAACGGGATTAGACAGCCAAGCGACAAATCCGTCTGACACACCATTTATTGCGCTA
>CAYGSV010000002.1:12257-49579 GCA_964352635.1 uncultured Algimonas sp. | reverse complement strand
TTTTGATTGAGTGTCCGAGATTACTCTTCCCATTCGCACGTCAGATAATGGCCGAGATGACACAAAATGGTGGCTTTCCACCCATCATGTTGGAGCCGCCGGATTTCGCCGCCATGTTCCGCGAGGAAATGATGCGCCGTGCCGCAGATGCCCCAACAAATTAGAGTTTCAAAAACCCGTCAAATTGGCGGGTTTTTATTTTGGCGTAAGCCTTAAAAGACGGCCGTTTTCAGCATCATCTGTTAAAATAAGGATTGCCCCGTCATTCGCAGCGCGCACATCACGGATGCGTTCATTATTATCACTTAAGATATCCACTTCGCCGACAGATAGGCCGTTTTCTAAATCAACGCGGCGTAAGTCTCTAGACGCGAGGCCCCCGACAAGGGCATCACCATTCCACTCAGGGAACATATCCCCACGGTAAATAACGAGGCCGCTCGGTGCGATAGAGGGCGTCCACCCGTGAACCGCGTCAACCATGCCCGGAAATGTCTTATGGGGTGTAATTCGCGCGCCTTGATAATCCGTGCCTTGCGTTGCAATCGGCCAGCCATAGTTTTGACCAGGCTCTATAATGTTTAGCTCATCACCACCGCGCGGGCCATGCTCATGTGCCCAAAGCGTTTGGCTTTGCGCATCATAAGCAAGCCCCTGAACATTGCGGTGCCCCATGGAGTAAATTTGTGGTTTGAAACCGTCTTTTCCTAAATAGGGATTATCAGACGGCGTACCACCATCACGGTTTAATCGCACAATTTTACCAAGATGCGTATCGGCCTTCTGAGCGTCTTCGCGATACGCAAAGCCATCGCCCAGAGTCAGAATAAGCGTGTCATCTGGCAAGAAAGCAATTCGTCCACCGAAATGTGATGAGGCGTGTTTGGGTGGGCTTGCGCGAAATATAACCGTTGCGTTCTCAAGAACATTGCCGTCAAGCTTCGCTCTCAACAGCGCCGTGCCATTTGCCTCTAATGTCCCATAGGCATAAGATAAATAAACCTCAGCGCTCTCATTAAAATCAGGGGCGAGAACAACATCCAATAAGCCCCCTTGCCCATCCACTAAAACATCAATTGGTAAGCCCTCCAAAGCGACTTTATCTGTATCAGACAATAGATAGGCTTTGCCCTCTTTTTCTGTAACTAGGTATGATCCATCGGGTAATTCAGCCACCGACCAAGGGTGGTTTAAACCTTCTGCAATAACCTCGATATTAAAGACATCGGAAGACATTGTCGGCAAATCAGGCGCTGTTTGAGGTTCTAAACAAGCCGTAAGAGAGATAGCCAACATAGTGGTTAAAACAAAACGAGAGATCATCTATCAGGCCTTAATTGACTTTTTGAGTAGGAAACCTAACCTCAAACTATAGAAAACAAAAGGTCGCATGAATGCCCAAGTTAAAATCTCTCGCATTTCGATTTTTCCGCTGGGTTAAATTCTACCTTCCGCGTTGGCTTATAGCTGGGGTTTTTACAATATTACTCGGCGTAAGCTTACAAACCCAAATGGTGATTGCAGGTCTCAATGAGCTTGGCGCTAATATTGGGTTGAGTCAGAGCCTCTCCATGACAGGGTATGATTTACTTTACCTTAGTCAGATGTATGGCATTTTTATTTTGATTGCGCTCTTTATCGCCTTTTTCGCAGGTGGGTTACTTCATCGCTTTGTAAAGTTTGGACGACCTGTAATTTATGCGATTGCTGGCGGAGTAGCGATATTTGTAATGCTCTTTGCAATGAAGCAGGCTTTCTTTGGGGTTCACCTTATATCAGGGGCCAGTGATGGTTTAGGAATCGGGCTTCAAATTATTGCAGGTGTAATCGGGGGTTTACTGTTTGCTCGTTTGTCCCAAAAGAAAAGCCCCGCTTGAGCGAGGCTTTAGTTGTCTTTTTTATAAGTGTTTTTATGAGAGGCATTATTTGTGCATTTTCGACATTTAACTTTATAAATTAGGTGAAGGTTACCTATTTTATAAAGTTATGATTTGAACGAAATTGCACTAAGTATTCATGCTTTCGAAGAAGTCTGAATTTGTTTTGCTATCTTTCAATTTAGAGAGCAGAAATTCGATCGCATCCATTGTTCCCATCGGGTTTAGAATACGGCGTAGAACATAAGTCTTTTGTAGTTCAACAGGTCCAATAAGAAGCTCTTCTTTTCGTGTCCCTGATTTCGTCACATCAATGGATGGAAAAATACGCTTATCGGCTACTTTGCGATCAAGTACGATTTCAGAGTTACCTGTCCCTTTAAACTCTTCAAAAATGACCTCATCCATACGTGATCCCGTATCAATCAAAGCGGTCGCGATAATAGTCAAAGATCCGCCTTCTTCAATATTCCGCGCGGCACCAAAGAACCGCTTTGGGCGTTGAAGCGCATTCGCATCAACACCACCGGTTAGAACTTTACCTGAGCTTGGCACCACGGTGTTATAGGCGCGTCCAAGACGTGTAATTGAATCGAGCAAGATGACGACATCTTTGCCATGTTCAGTAAGACGCTTGGCTTTTTGAATGACCATTTCTGCCACTTGCACGTGACGTGTCGCGGGTTCATCAAATGTCGAAGAGACAACTTCGCCTTTGACTGAACGTTGCATGTCAGTCACTTCTTCTGGTCTCTCATCAATCAAGAGAACGAGCCCGTAACACTCTGGATGGTTCTTCTCGATAGAATGCGCGATATTCTGCAAAAGAACGGTTTTACCTGTTCTCGGCGGCGCCACAATCAAAGCGCGCTGGCCTTTACCAATCGGGGAAACAATATCGATCACACGTCCAGAGATATCTTTTAATGTAGGATCCTCAATTTCCATTTGGAAACGTTCATCAGGATAAAGCGGTGTAAGATTATCAAAATGGGCTTTGTTACGGGCTTGCTCTGGTGTACCAAAATTCATTGATGTCACTTTGGTTAAAGCGAAATAGCGCTCATTATCACGCGGGCTTCTAATCTCGCCAGAGACTGTATCGCCTGTTCGAAGGCCCATTTTGCGGATTTGGTTGGGGCTGACATAAATATCATCTGGCCCAGCTAGGTAATTTGCTTCGGGGGCGCGTAAGAATCCAAATCCGTCTTGGAGGACTTCGAGGACGCCGCCGCCATTAATTTGAATTTCGTCTTCGGCCAAGTCTTTAAGAACAGCAAAGAAAATATCTTGCTTTCGCATAGATGCCGCGTTTTCAATGCCGACTTCTTCGGCAAATTTTATGAGTTGAGCAGGCTTAAGCTGCTTTAAGTCTTCAAGACTTATGGAGGTCATACCCTCCAGATTTAATTCAATTATATCAGACATAGTAATTTTCGTTTTTGGGAGGGTTGTCTCTTCGGCGGGGCAAAATAGCTATTTATATAGGAAGAGTGTCGCGCGAATGGCGATGGTTTTAAAATAGACTATGCCTTAAGTTTGTCAACCCGTCTGATTTAAACACCTAAAACGGTTCCACAATCGCCAAGATGACAACGATGATTGTTATTACAGCGGGGATTTCATTGATACGGCGGAAGAATTTCTCGGACTTTGGTCGCCCACCATTTAAAAAGGCCTTACGCGTTTTCGCTAGATAACCATGATATCCCATTAACCCAAACACGAGTAAGAGTTTGATGTGAATCCAGCCTGATCCTCCATACATCTGCAAATTTAAAAATAATATAATCATACCCAAGAGAAACGCCACAATCATCGCTGGGTTCATGATGATACGTAAGAGCTTCGCCTCAGCTTCTTCCATCTTTGCTTCTAACTCACCGCCCTTTTCGGCAACCGAGTGATAAACAAAAAGCCTTGGTAAATAGAGAAGACCTGCCATCCAAAAAATAACGGCACATAAGTGAAGCGCTTTTAGCCACGTATAAGTATCAAACATAATTTGCCTCTTTTCCGCGGATGTGGTTCACAACAGCTTGAACATTTTCAATCTTTACATCAGGCGTGACCCCATGACCTAAATTGAAAATATGCGGCCCGTGTTTACCGTCTTCTAACACACGCTCAACTGATTTGCGTAATGTCTTTCCTCCAATCCGCAATGCGAGCGGATCAAGATTACCTTGGAGCGGCATGCCCTCTGGAATAGCGCAACGAAAATCATCCATCGGCATTTGTGTGCCTGCTGCAATGGCTGTAATCCCCGTTTCATGCGCGTAACGTATTGCATTTAAACCCGCGCCGCGTGGAAAGCCTATAATGGGAACGGTGATACCTGCGGCTCTTACGCGCTCTACAATGTCTCGGGTCGGGTTTATCACGAGACGGTCAAACATATCAGGCGCTAGGCCTTCTGCCCAACTTTCAAAAATCTTAAGGGCATCTGCGCCAGCCTTAGCTTGTTCAATCAAGTAGTCTGCACTTGAAATAACGAGGGCTTCTAACAAATCAGCCATGGCAGACGGATTTTCATAGGCAAATCGCTTTGCCTGTTCTTTGGTCGGGGTGCCTTTACCTTCGAGCATATAAGTTGCGACCGTCCAAGGACCCCCACAAAACCCGATGAGTGCCTTGTCCTTTGCCAGTTCTTTTCGAACGCGAGAAACAGTTTCATAAACATTTGAAATACGCGAGGCTGCTCCGTCTATCTTTAGATTACGAATGCCGTCTCCATCAATTGGGTCTAGAACCGGGCCTGTGCCCTTTATGAAACGAACATCACGTCCTAATCCAATCGGGATTAAAAGAATATCTGCAAAGAGAATAGCGGCATCCATATCGTAACGCCTGATAGGCTGTAATGTGACTTCGGCGGCCTTGTCAGGTGTAAAGCAAAAATCGATAAAGTCTTTGGCTGTTGCTCTGACCTCTAGATACTCAGGAAGATGGCGACCCGCTTGGCGCATAAACCAAATGGGGGGAACCTCTTCTTTTTGGCCGTTAAGCACATTAAGAACTTTAACCATCTTTGATTGCCTTTTGACTTATGCCCGCATGTTATCCGAACACGCTAATCCCCTCTTATATTTTTTAAAAAAGAAGTGATAGTCGTAGAACACTGGATATGTGGACAGCCTTAACCTTTTGATAAGGTCTCTTAATAAATATATAATAAACTATGAAAAGCCACAGTGTATAAAATGTGGTTTGAGTTATCTGTAAATTGTGAGTTTCCCTAGTTTTAGCGAAAATAGAGTGATTCCATATGTGGATAAATATGTGGGCTAAAAAAGAACAAAAACTTATCCCCTGTTTGCAGAAGATTAATATCGACACGATTACACCTTGGATAAAAAGAGGTTAAAGGCGAAATCCATACTCCGAATTCACAGGATATCATGCCAATGGTCTTGTTCTGTGGATGAACAAGATGTTTCAAATTTTTCTAACCTTGTACAACGAATTTACTTTAGCGCATTTTACCTGAGTTGAGGCTCGAGTGAGTTGTGATTTGAGTGAGCGGGCGTTAAGAGTAAATTATGGCGGAACAAAACCCCAATATCGCAATCTACTTTCATGTTCATCTGGTGTCTGACTCGACGGGTGAAACGCTTGTGGGCTTGATGAAGGCCTCTACGGCCCAATTTCGTAATGCAACAGCCTTGGAGCATATCCATGCTTTAGTCCGAAGTGAGTCACAACTTGAAACCGTCTTAGAGAGCATCAAGAATAAGCCTGGCGTTGTTTTGTACACGCTGGTGAACGCAGAACGTCGCAGACGACTGGAAACCTTCTGCGCTCAACATAAAATTCCCGCGATTTCTATTTTGGACCCAACGCTTGCAATGCTTGGCCGTTACCTCGGGGCGTCTATTATATCAGAGGTTGGGGCGCAGCGGACTTTGGACGCCGAATACTACAACCGCATTGAAGCGCTTGACTATGCCATGGCGCATGATGACGGGCAAAATGTTCATGGTCTTGAACAAGCTGATATTGTTTTATTGGGGGTTAGTCGAACATCGAAAACACCGACCTGTATTTACCTTGCCAATCGTGGATATAAGACAGGGAATATTCCGCTCGTTCCAGGGGCGCCTCTGCCTGTGCTTTTGGATAATTTTAAAAAACCTTTTATTGTGGGTTTGGTGGCATCGCCGGATCGAATTGTTCAAATTCGACAGCAGCGACTTATGGGGCTGAAACAAACGGAACAGACAGATTATATCGACCAAGACCGGGTGAGAGATGAAATGCGTCAGGCTAAGCGTATGTTTTTGAAAAAAGGCTATAAAGTCATTGATGTGACGCGAAAATCTATCGAAGAAACATCCGCGCAGATCATTAACCTCTATAAGGCGCATAATGACCATATCTGACACTCAAGATAAGACGCAGTTTACATCAGCCCATCGCCTTATTTTGGCGAGCGGGTCGGCTATCCGCGCTCAAATTATGGATGGGGCCGCTCTTGATTATGAGGTGATATCCAAGCCTGTCGATGAGGCTGCGATTAAGGACTCCATGTTGGCCGAGGGCGCGAGACTGCGTGATATTGCCGATGCCTTGGCAGAGGCCAAAGCGATGCGTGTGAGCCGTCAAAAACAAGGGTTTGTTATAGGTGCGGATCAGATTATGGTTATGGACAATACATTATTTGATAAACCCCCTACAATAGAGGCGGCACGCGAAAGACTAAAGCGGATGCGGGGAAAAACGCATAAACTTATGGGTGCTGTCGTTGTCTGCGAAAATGGTCAGGCTGTTTGGCGCCATCTGGCTGTGACAAAACTTTCAATGCGTGATTTTTCAGATGCATTTTTAGAGCGCTATATAGAAATTGAGGGGGAGAGCCTGACGCGATCGGTCGGCGCTTATCGTTTTGAGGGGCCTGGGGCGCATCTCTTTTCCAAGGTCGAGGGCGATTTTTTTTCAATTCTTGGATTGCCGCTTCTGCCATTGCTTGATTATCTCAGAACACGTGGTGTGGTGCCAAAATGAGCGGTGCGCCTATCCCTAAATTAGCAGGAGTTTGTGGGTGGCCCATTCACCATTCCTTGTCGCCTTTATTGCATAATTTCTGGCTTAAGGAGTCGGGCATATTGGGGGCCTATGTCCCATTTGTGGTGCGTCCAGATAATGCGGTTGCGGCTTTTCAAAGTTTGAAACGGACATCTATTTCAGGCGTGAACGTAACGCTACCATTAAAGCGCCAAGCCTTTTTAGCGGCAGACGATCATACACCCGACGCACAAAAGCTCGGTGTAGCCAACTGCCTATATAAAAGTAACGGAAAGCTCGTCGCGCATAATACAGACATGCAAGGTTTTGCCGCTCCGCTTCTATCCAAAATGGATGCGAAGACTTTAGCAAAAACCTCTGTTCTGCTTGTAGGGGCAGGCGGAGCCTCACGAGCTGTTATTGGGGCGCTATTATCTTTGAATGTGCCTGAAATCCGCGTGACAAACAGAACGGACCGAAAAGCGGAAGAGTTGGTCAAGGCTGTCAGTGTCCCCAACCTTCATTTTCTGCCCTGGGAAGAGAGACACAAGACCGTTGGCGTGAGTCAGTTGATTATAAATTCAACGTCAGCGGGGATGACAGGATATCCGAAGCTAGACTTATCCCTGAAAGAGGTTCAGCGAAATAGTTTGGTTTACGACTTAATTTATACGCCGCGTCGCACACCCCTCTTGAAAACAGCGCAACTCAAAGGCTGTAAGACCTTGGGTGGCTTAGAGATGCTGATTGAACAAGCGCGCCCGAGTTTTCGGTATTTTTTTGGCGCATTGCCACCCAAGGACAGTGACCCCTCAGAGACGCTTTACCGTGCTTTAAAAACGGGTGAGCGATGATCATTCTCGGACTGACAGGCTCAATTGGCATGGGCAAAACAACAACGGCCAAAATGTTCGCCGAAGAGAGTTGTCCTGTTTTTGATGCTGATGCTGCTGTGCATTCATTATATGCGAGGGGCGGGAAAGCCGTACCATTGATAAGAGCTGTGTTTCCTGATGCGGTAAGAAACGGGGCCGTTGAGAGAGCTGTTTTAGGCAAACACATGCGCGCGGACTCGCTAAATCTGAAAGTTTTGGAAAGCTTTATCCACCCATGGGTGGCCGACCTACGTGCTGATTTCATGAAGGGTGCGCGCGAAAATAAAGCAGATATTGTCGTTTTTGATGTGCCGCTTTTGTTCGAAACAGGCGGCGATAAACAAGTCGATTATACAATTGTTGTTTCTGCGCCCGCAGAGACACAAAAGCAGCGCGTTATGTCGCGAGAAGGCATGACGGAAGAGTTGTTCCAAATGCTGCTGGCCCGTCAAATGTCGGATGAAGAGAAGCGAAAGCGTGCCGACTTCATTATATCCACAGCGATATCTCTTTCAGATACGCGCGAACAAGTGCAGTCTCTTTTAAGCAAGCTAAGGGGTTAGCTTAAGTAACAAGGGTAGGTATTGTGAGCGGCGTTAGAGAAATTGTTTTTGATACAGAGACAACAGGCTTTGACGCCAAAGGTGCCGATCGTATTACAGAAATCGGCTGTATTGAAGTCATTGATTGGTTACCGACGGGCGAGCAATTTCACGCCTATCTTGATCCACAAAGAGATGTGCCTGAAAAAGTCGTTGAGATTACAGGGCTGACGACAGAGTTTCTACGCGGCAAACCGTTATTCAAGGATACAGCCCAAGCCTTTCTGGATTTTGTCGGTGATAGCACACTGATTGCCCATAATGCACGATTTGATGAAGGCTTTATCAATGCGGAGCTAGAGCGCGCGGGCTTTCAACCCCTTCCCTCGTCTCGATTTAAAGACACGCTGAAAATGGCGCATGCAAAGTTTCCGGGTTCCCCTGCGTCACTTGATGCTTTGTGTAAGCGCTTTGATATTTCGCTCTCTTCTCGGGACAAACACGGCGCCATCATTGACTCGGAATTGTTGGCGGCGGTGTATCTAGAGCTTAATGGGGGACGCGCCCGAACCCTAGGGTTAGATGAGCGCAAGGCCGCTGAGCACAATCCCTACCGTAATACGCAAAACAAAATGGCAAAGCAGCGTCCGTCTCCACTCAAACTAGAGCCAACTGAAGAAGAGCTTGCCGCCCATAAAGCCTTTATTGGCAAAATGGGCGATGATATGATTTGGCAGAAATATTGGAAGCGACAGGCTTCGTCCTAGGCCTGCTTTTATTTTGCTAAACAGCTCAAAATATCTGACTCTTCAACACCGCCAACAATAGCTGGAAGCTCGTCGGCATAATCAGAGACTATAAAGACGCCGTTCTTGGCTTTAGCTTCAATATTATCATCGCGAGAGACAAGGCCGATATATCCTAATGCATTTGTCGGCTCTGTGACTTGGTCAAGATTTCGTCCAACCCAAAGCAGTGTCTTTTCTGGTGCAATGCCTTCGCCTTTATCTTCGCCAGGGGCAGAGATGAGCATTTCTGGTGCGAGAGCGTGAAGTTCTTGAGCGCGCTCTGTGGTGTAGGCAATAAGCACCACGTGGTTTTCCATCTCATAGTCTCTGATAAGTTTTAAGACCTGATCCGTTTTAGCGCTTGATTTGAAATCGACCTCTAAAAACATTTTGCCTTTGGTGAGCTTTAGGACGTCTTCAAACAAGGGTGGGCGTTCCGCACTTAATGTACCCGCAAATGATTTGAGTAATATTTTCTCTCGGTCAGCAAGGGTAGAGCTCGCGACAGGGCCTGTCCCTGTAGATTTTCTGTCCCATGTCCCGTCATGATAGAGGATTTGCTCACCACTTTTGAGGCCTGCAATATCAATCTCTGCGATGAGCGTGCCAGCGTCTAGAAGACGCTTAAGGCCCCCAATACCATTCTCAGGAATATCCCATGTCCGTGATGTCGCGCGGTGGGCCGCTACAAGTGCTCCTTGTTCTGGTACACACGCCAAAACCTCTGCGAAACTGTAATCAAAAAGGTTTGCCTCGCTCGTGTCTGCGACAGGCTTAACGCTTTCTGTTGTTTCTGTTGACTGGCATGCCGTCATTAGAATGACAGCGAGGCTAGCTGTGGTGAGTCGTGACAAATGTGTTCTGAACATAGTGACGCGTCCTTTATCTTTGCGCGGGCAGGTGTTTCGCTTTATAGGCGCGACCATGGATAAACCAAGCATAATTGAAGGCGCAGAAGAGACTATTTTTTCTCTAAGCTCGGCTTCGGGTCGTGCGGGGGTTGCGGTGTTTCGTCTAAGCGGCCCTGCTACGGCTCAAACCTTGAAGGTTTTAACAGGTAAGCCCTGCCCTAAGCCACGTTTGGCGGCTTTGCGTATTTTGAGAGACGCTAATGAGCAGCCCATCGATAAGGTTCTGTCTCTTTGGTTCCCTGCTCCCGCGAGTTTCACCGGCGAAGACTGTGTTGAGTTTCACACACATGGAAGCGCCGCCGTTATCGAAGGGCTATCTTTAGCGCTTTTGGCTTTGGGCCTTCGTCAAGCAGAGCCTGGAGAGTTTACACGTCGCGCTGTTCAAAACGGGAAAATGGATCTCACAGAAGCGGAGGGTCTCGCAGACCTGATTGATGCCGAAACTGAAGGGCAGCGTGTTCAGGCCATTCGCCAGATGGGCGGTGGTCTGCGTGACTTGTATGAAGATTGGCGTGAGCGACTTTTAGACGCTTTAGCGCAGATTGAGGGCGAAATCGATTTTCCAGATGAGGGTGATATCCCTGATATGCTCTCCCACGGGGCCTATGCCCCGCTCCAGAGATTAGAAAAAGATATGGAAGAAGCTTTGGGCGATATGGGTCGGGGGGCGGCCATTCGTTCAGGGCTTGATGTCGCAATTATTGGTGCACCCAATGCGGGGAAGTCGACGCTCATAAACGCACTCACTCAGCGAGATGTTGCGATTACTTCACCCGAGGCAGGTACAACGCGTGACATTGTTGAGGCGCAAATGGTGATAGCGGGCCTACCTGTGACTCTGTCGGATACGGCAGGCCTTCGTGAAACAGTAAACGTGATTGAGGCTGAAGGCGTTAGACGTGCAAAAAAGCGGGCGGATGAGGCTGAAATTACACTCTATGTTGTGCGGCCGGGAGTGACGGAATTTGATGATGAAGTTGCAAAAGACTTATCTGATACAGATATAATTTATATAAATAAATCAGAATCTTACGAGGAAATAACGGCTAAGCATTCTTCTGTTTTTATACAAGGAAGCGCCCTTGAAAAAGAGACGGAAACGCGCCTGCTTGAGGCCTTAGAGGCCATTATTCGCAAAAACTTCTCTGTCGGCCAAAATGCAGGTTTGACCCGCGCAAGGCATGGTGAGTGTGTGCGGCGCGCTAAAGATTTTATTGGCGTTGCTAGGTCTCATTTGGGCATCGCACCTGAGCTTGCGGGAGACGATCTACGATCCGCTTTACGAGCATTATCCGAGCTTGCGGGGGAAACAGATATTGAGGCCGTCTTTGATCGTATCTTCTCTCGCTTTTGCGTTGGGAAGTGATTGTAACGAGCTATCACAAAGTAACCGCCTGACTCCCCTCTCTCGACAGATTATGATTTGTCGATTATGGAGCATTCGAATTTAAACGCGCAACCATGTTTCACGTGAAACATTTAGGGCATGAGCTATGACCCAATCATGGGACGTCATTATTATTGGTGGAGGCCACGCGGGGTGTGAGGCCGCAAGCGCCTCTGCACGCTTGGGGGCTAATACACTTTTATTGACACATAAGCTCGAGACTATTGGCGAGATGTCCTGCAACCCCGCCATTGGTGGCTTGGGCAAAGGTCATCTCGTGCGCGAAGTTGATGCTTTAGGCGGGTTAATGGGTTTGGTTGCGGACGTTTCGGGTATTCAATTCCGTCTCTTAAACCGGTCAAAAGGCCCCGCGGTTCAAGGGCCACGTACACAGTCAGACCGTTTTTTATATCGCAATGCGATGCAGTCTACCCTTGCTGATGTTGAAAACTTAACCTTGATGGCGGGGGCCGCGGAAGACTTAGTTGTTGAAAACGGTTCTATAACGGGCGTTGTGACATCAAGCGGTGATGTGTTGCCAACAAAGCGAGTTGTGCTGACGACAGGGACCTTCCTTAAAGGTATGATTCATGTTGGCGACACTCGCATTCCTGCTGGCCGTGTGGGCGAAAAGCCCTCCATTGGTCTTAGCGACAGGCTTTATAATCTGGGCGTTTCGATGGGCCGCCTGAAAACAGGCACCCCTGCCCGTTTACGTAAGAGCTCTATTGATTGGGACTCGCTTGAGATGCAGGATGCTGATGAAGCCCCTGTTCCCTTCTCTTTCATGAATAAATCGATTTCCGTGCCACAAATTGCGTGTGGGATTACTCATACAAATGAGGAAACCCATAAGGTTATCCAAGAGAACATTCGCTTGTCTGCGATTAATAATGGTTCGATTTCAGGGCGTGGCCCGCGTTATTGTCCTTCAATTGAAGATAAGGTTGTGCGTTTTGCTGATCGTAATCGTCACCAAGTTTTTTTGGAGCCAGAAGGCCTTCCTGACAACCCCGATGGAGACATTGTTTATCCGAATGGTATCTCATCTTCTTTGCCCGAAGGGGTTCAAGATAAATTCCTCCGCACGATGCGTGGTCTCGAAGACGTTGTTGTTGAGCGTTATGGCTATGCAATTGAATATGATTATGTCGATCCGCGCGAACTGAAAACGACATTAGAGGTAAAGAAGCTCAACGGGCTTTATCTTGCAGGACAGATTAACGGAACAACGGGCTATGAAGAAGCGGCCGCTCAAGGGCTGATTGCGGGGTCTAATGCAGCATTGGCAGAACAGAATCGAGAGCCACTTATTTTAGATCGTAGCCAAGCTTATATTGGCGTGATGATTGATGACCTTATAACTAAAGGTGTAACCGAACCCTACCGCATGTTCACATCTCGCGCAGAGTACCGCTTGGCATTACGGGCGGATAATGCTGATACGCGCTTAACGCCACTTGCTGAAAGCCTCGGTATGATTTCAGATAGCCGAGCTACAGTGTTTCACGTGAAACATAAAGCTTATGAAGATGCGAAGTCGTTGGCTGCGACGCTTGAAGCCTCCCCTAGCCTGCTGAAAACAAAGGGTTTATCTATCAATCAAGACGGTGTGACCCGGACAGCGCTCGACCTGTTGGCTTATCCAGACATCAATGTGTCTGACCTCATTGTGATTTGGCCTGAGCTTTCAAGTTTGAGTGGTGAACAAACGACATATTTGAAAACACACGCGACCTATGCCGGATATTTAGAGCGCCAAGCCAGAGACATAGAAGCCTTCCGGCGTGATGCAGGCTTACGTATTCCTTCTGACCTCGATTATAATGCCATAGGCGGTCTTTCAAATGAAGTGCGCCAAAAACTAGAGGCTGGACGCCCTGAAACATTGGGACAAGCTTCAAAATTAGAGGGTGTTACGCCTGGGGCCCTTATGGCTGTTTTAGCTTACATGAAAAAGAAACTCCGTGCCGCATAGCGATGGCTTTTTGGCGGAAACGCAAGTTTCACGTGAAACATTAGCGCTCTATGAAGCGTGGCATAGTCTTTTATTGACATGGAATAAGCGCATAAACCTCGTGGCAAAGTCAACTTTGCCTGAGTTTTGGACGCGTCATGCGCTTGATAGCTGGCAAGTCACGCCTTATTTCAAGAAAACAGACAAAGCCTTTCTGGATTTTGGGTCTGGAGCTGGGTTTCCAGGTGTTGCGGGTGCTATTGCACTTCTGGGGCAAGAGAATGCGTCAATGATCCTTACAGAATCCGCGGGAAAAAAGGCGAGCTTTCTTCGGACAGTTATTCGTGACCTTGACCTTCCTGCGAAAGTGCACCGAGGGCGCATCGAGGACCTAGCTCCTTTTGAGGTTGACGTTATAACAGCAAGGGCTTTTGCGTCCTTAGATCGTTTATTGTCTTACGCTGAGCCATTCTTAGGAGAAGACACGCGGTTGATATTGTTAAAGGGCCTAGCTGTGGATGAAGAGCTCGAACATGCGCGCGCCACATGGACATTTGAGAGCCAAACTGTCAAAAGCCTCTCAGATGAAACAGGCTGTGTTTTAATGATTGAGAACATAAAACGTAGCTAAGCACCTGAAAAGGTTTAATAAATGCGTGTAATTGCCATTGTTAATCAAAAAGGCGGCGTTGGCAAAACAACAACTTCTATAAATTTAGCGGCTGCTTTAGCCCTAGAGGGTCAGTCGGTCTTATTGATTGATATTGACCCTCAGGGAAACGCCTCAACAGGGCTTGGTGTGTCTCGGCAAAACCGTGAGTCTTCAATTTACCACGTGTTGACCGAGGGCTTAACACTTTCTGAGGCTATTCAGCCGACATCTGTTGATGGGCTATCTATTGTGCCGTCTCATATTGATTTGTCGGCGGCGGAAATGGAAATTGGGTCTGTAGAAGGCCGAACGGTTCTTTTGCGGGAGGCAATCGCGACTCTCGTGCGTGAAGGCCGTTATAAATTTGACTATGTTCTGATTGATTGCCCTCCTTCCCTCAATTTGTTGACAGTAAACTCTCTCTGTGCGGCACGTTCTGTTATCGTGCCATTGCAGTGTGAATTTTTTGCCCTCGAGGGATTAAGTCAGTTATTAAAGACGGTCGAGATGGCAAAAGCGAACTTAAACCCCTCTTTGGTTATCGATGGCGTGATGTTGACTATGTATGATCAACGCAACCGCCTCTCGGCTCAAGTCGCAGATGATGTTCGCAAACATTTGGGCCGCGCCGTGTTTAAGACACTTATTCCGCGGAATGTTCGTATCGCCGAAGCGCCGTCTTTTGGGCAACCTGTCTTAACTTATGACCCAAGTTGTGCGGGATCATTAGCCTATCGGCAGCTAGCCTCAGAAATATTATCTCGACATCGCCGCATGAAAAATTAATTTTGTTCTTTATTCGTTCTATAACAAGGACTTAGCTAAATGGCCAAAGCCCCAAAAAACAATAAAACACCCACGAAGAAAAAGGCCACAGACCGTGGTTTAGGCCGTGGGCTATCCGCGCTGATGAGTGATATTTCAGCTTTGCCTCAAGGCGACGAGACACCCAAAAAAAGACCTAAACCACAAACAAAGACGTCTGCTTCGAAGTCAAAAACCCAAACCGACGTGCCTGACATTACTGATAAGCGTGTTCAGTTTATCTCTATCGACAAATTGGAGCGAAACCCTGACCAACCACGCCGTCATTTCGACAAAGAAAAACTCACTGAGCTGACAGAATCGATTAAAGCAAAGGGTGTGCTGCAACCCATTCTCGTGCGCCCCCTCCCCGCCGACCGATTTCAAATCGTGGCAGGAGAGCGTCGTTGGCAAGCGTCAACAGCGGCAGGTCTAACAACAATGCCAGTGCTCATTCGAGAGCTGAATGATGAAGAAGTTTTACAAATTGGCGTTATAGAAAATGTGCAACGCGCCGATTTGAACCCAATTGAAGAAGCCAGAGCCTATGACGCACTAATTTCGCAGTTTTATCGTAAACAAGATGAAGTTGCCGAGGCTGTTGGTAAATCACGTTCTTATATTACGAATATGCTGCGCCTGCTAAAACTGCCAACTCGGGCGCAAGACATGCTAGCTCTGGGAAAAATTACCACGGGTCATGCAAGAGCTATTATTTCTGCCCCAGACCCTGTTGCGCTTGCTGACGAAATCGCTGAAAAATCACTGAGTGTGCGTGAAGCCGAAGATTGGGTCCGTCGTATCAAGAAAAGCGGTGATAAAAAACCAAACGCTCGCAAATATAAAGATGCCGATACGCAAGCTGTTGAAAAACGACTGACTGATGCTTTGGGCCTACAGGTCGATCTTAATCATAAGGGGCCGGGCGGTGCGTTGAAAATTTCCTATAAAACAGGCGAGCAATTAGAAGATATTATCCGTAAGCTCGCCGAAGGCTAATCAATCCTTATTCTTCATCGTAACAACGCGTTGCGGGAAGGGGGTTTCTATATTGGCGTCATCTAGTACGGTCTTGATTTGAACACGCAGGTCGGACGTTCGTTGAAACCAATTGTCCGCTGGCAACCAACAGCGGCAAGAAAGCGTAATAGCGCTATCGCCGAAAGACATTACGTAAACTTCTGGTGCTGAGGGAGCGGGGCTATGGCCTGTTTCATTAAACACAAGAAGGTCAGGTGTGTTTTCGAGGCTAGATAAAAGTAGCGCCTGAGCGTCTTTTAGGTTGGTGTCATATCCCACCCCAATATCGACAATAGCTTTGCGAATTGTATGCCGTCCAAAATTTTGAATGTGGTTAGGCCAGACGGAACTGTTGGGAATATAGACAAAAACACCGTCTGCGGTTTTTAGTGTGGTGGCAAACAGCCCAATTTCTACGACACTCCCGCTATTGTTGCCTGTACTAATGAAGTCTCCGACAGCGAGTGGGCGCAAGACTAGCATTAAAACACCTGCGGCAATATTCGACAGCGTATCTTTGAGCGCTAGACCAACAGCCAAGCCCGCAGCACCAAAGACGGCCAATAAAGACGTTGGGGGAACACCCAATTTAATGAGAAACGCATAAAGCGTCATCGCCATTATGACATAAAAAACAGCAGAGGCGAGAATAGGCCGAAGCGTTGGATCAACTTCGTGCTTTCCAAGCTTGATGTTCCGAATACGTTTGCGAACCCAGCGCGCAACAATCCAGCCAACAATCAAAAGGGCCAGTGCTGACCCTATTGTCATGCCGATATTTAAAAGAACGGGAAATTGTTCGGACGCTTGTGTCCAAAGTTCTTTTATCTGTTCCATAACTTAAGTCCTTTTGGCAGCATAAGAGGAGAGGGCAAGGATAAGCCTTCCCATTATCGCTTCAGTGGGAGCGGCTGCCGTTTTAATTTCGCGTTCTGCTTTCTGACTTTGGACGAGGGCGCGGCGTAACATACCAAGAGGCCAAAGTGAGATATGACGTTTGAACATATCTTGCTGCATACCAAAAACAGGCGGGCGAAGCGTCCGCATGGCTTGTCCGACATTTTCCCCCTTATCCATCGTCATAGAGACTTCGATGAGTCGAAGCAGATGCCGCTGGAGACCAATTAGAACGGCAACAGGATTTAACTTTCCAGACATTGCTCGGCGGTAGCTTGCATCCGATCCTTCGACATCACCGCTCATCATTTGCATGATAATAGTATCAATTGAGGCGCTCTGCCCCCCTGCGGCGACAGCGCGAATATCGGCGACACTCACAATGGCGTCTTCAACTTTACCATAGCCTTTATACAGCGCCATTTTCTCAATTTCTCCTGCGGCGAGGGCGTGGTCCCCCTCAAGCAGAGGCACCCACGCTTCTAACGCATCAAGATGAATTTGGATGCCAATATCAGAGAGTGTGGCTTTGACTTGCTCTCCAATATCTTTGGCGCTCGCGGCGTAACACCCAATCGCTGCAAAATGAGCAGACGCCTCACAGACTTTTCGAATGGCAGAGCGCGGCGTCATATCGCCCGCTTCGATAATTAATTTCGCTTCAGCCTTTTGTGGCTCAGTATCAAACTGTTTAATAAGTTTTGAAATTGCCGCACCGTTGCGCTCATGATCGAGCCGTAACCGCACAAGACGGTCATCGCCGAGTAAAGATAGAGCACTCATCTCATCCGTAAGGCGTGCGGGGTCGCTCGATAAATCATCAGCCGTTAGAATAGTGGTGCCAAAAGCATCATCCGCATTGGGCATGAAGATATTGGTGAGAGCGAGGCTGCGCGCTTTCACAAGGCCACGATCAGGCCCAAACAAAAGGACGCCAATAATATCAGCAGGCGGCTTTTCTAAAAACCGAGTTGCGCGGGCCCCTGTTAATTTCATGACGCTTTCACGCCTTATGGGGCAGGGGTGTTTTTGGCATCTGCAAAATAACCCGCGAGCTTAACAATCAGTCGGTCAGCGGCTTCGGCGGCAGTAGTTTGCATAGCACTATCATTAGCGGTAATCACACCATAAGCATCTGTAGAAGCGCCAAATGTCGTGACCGCTTGAACTGTGCCCGAATCCAAAACAAGCCCCGACTTTGTCTCGGTTAATTTATAACGCGCATTGACCGTGCCGTCATAACGGGAGGCAATATCCTCGGCCGAAATACCGAGCCGACCGCGGCGCCATGAAGGTGTAACTGTCAGCGTGTATTGTCCTTGATTGGAGCCCATGCGGTCACGCAGCCTTTGTTGAAGATAAAAACCAATTTCTTTGTCATTGGCATCGCGACCATCTTCCATATTCAAAGTGATTTGTTGTAAAGGTGTAGACCCATTTGCCGAAAGTGCGCCCGGCGCATGCATGGGTGTAAAACCACAGCCTGTGACAGCAAGGGTTGTAAGGCCGAGAACAGCAAAAGATAGAACAGATAATCGACGCATAAGGCTCTCCTAATTCGCCACTATATTCACAATACGGCCCGGAACAACAATGACTTTTCGGACAGTTAAGCCATCAATAGAACGAACAACATGTTCATCAGCAAGGGCAAGAGCTTCAATATCACTTTTACCCATATCGGCGGGGACATTTAATTCCGAACGGCGTTTGCCATTAACCTGCAAGGGAAGGGTGATGGTGTCTTCGACTAACATCTTTAGGTCAACCTCTGGCCAAGGCGCATGATAGACAAGGTCTGTACCGCCAAGCTTTGCCCAACATTCTTCGGCCAAATGGGGCATGAAAGGGGCGATGGCGCGAATAAGAATGCCCAAGGCTTCCATCTTGGCGTCATCATTTTGCTTATATTTACCGAGTGCATTGGTCAGTTCATAAATCTGCGCGACAGATGTGTTAAAGCGGAAGCTCTCAATGCCTGCTGTAATTTTCTCAAGTGCTTTATGAGCAAAACGACGGAGGTCTTCGGCGTCACCTTTTGCGTCATTTGCAATGACTTCGGGATTACCTGCTTCGACATTTGCAACGAGCGCCCAGACTTTTTTTGAAAACCGCCATGCTCCGACAACACCCGATTCTGTCCATTCGACATCACGTTCTGGAGGCGAATCTGAGAGCACAAACCAACGTGCTACATCTGCGCCGTAGCCTTGAATAATATCATCAGGGTCGACGACATTTTTCTTAGACTTAGACATCTTAATGACGTCGCCTTTATTGATAATTTTTTTGCTCTCTATGTGAAGCAATTGATTGCCGTCTTCAATCACATCGGCAGGCATGACGAAATTACCGTCTTCATCTGTGTAAACCGCATGGGTTACCATGCCTTGGGTAAAGAGCCCTGCAAAAGGTTCTCCGCTCGGAAGGTCAAGCAATCCACAATCGCGCAAGCCGCGGGTAAAGAAGCGCGCATAGAGCAAGTGAAGAACGGCATGTTCAACGCCGCCAACATATTGATCAACGGGGAGCCATTCGCTCGCCGCTTTATTATCAAACGGGCGATCACTTGTATTGCCGCCGGCAAAACGCGCAAAGTACCAAGAGCTATCGGCAAATGTATCGAGCGTATCTGTTTCACGCCGCGCAGCTTTCCCACACCCTGGGCAATCCACATCTTTGAAAGTCGGGTGGCGGTCAAGCGGATTACCGGGAATCGTCAGGTCAATATGATCATAGGGCAGGGCGACAGGCAGGTCGGCTTCGGGCACTGGTAAAGCCCCGCAATCTTCACAATGAATAACGGGAATGGGACAGCCCCAATAACGCTGACGTGAAACCCCCCAATCGCGAAGACGGTAATTTGTGACACCTTTGCCGAGGTTCATCTCTTCTATTTTGGCAATGGCGGCGGATATACCGTCGTCTTTACCAAGGCCGTTTAAAAAATCAGAATTAAATAAAGTGCCTTCGCCTGTGTAGGCTTCGGTCTCAACAGTGTAAGTTTCAGCACTTTCACCCTCGGGTAAGACAACAGGCGTGACGTCGAGATTATATTTCCGCGCGAAATCAAGATCCCGTTGGTCATGAGCCGGACAACCAAATATAGCCCCTGTGCCGTAGCCCATCAAAACAAAGTTAGCTATCCAGACAGGGAGGGTTTTATTTACGTCAAACGGATGCTTAACGCGCAGACCTGTGTCGAACCCAAGCTTAGGGGCTGTTGCGATGGCTTCCTCTGTCGAGCCAATTTTAGCGCATTCTTCTCTAAAAGCTTCAACTTCATTATTATTTTTGCCAAGCATTTTGGTTGTGGGATGATCAGGTGACAAAGCTATGAAACTGGCCGCAAATAAAGTGTCTGGTCGAGTTGTAAAAATCTCTATTCCAGTTTTTGAGTTATTTCTGTCTGTTGATGTTGCTTGAAAAAACTCTTTCGAGATGGCATCTTTATCCTGTTGAGGCGTTTCTGGCTCAAACATTATTTCTGATTCAAGAACAACTTTGTATTCTGAAGATTTATTTGAATCGATGGCCCACTCAAACGTCATTTCCAAGCCTTCAGATTTCCCAATCCAATTGGCTTGCATTGTCCGCACCTTTTCAGGCCAGCGGTCGAGTGTGTCTAACCCCTCTAATAATTCCTCAGCATATTCCGTGATTTTGAAAAACCATTGGTCCATGTCGCGTTGTTCAACAACCGCGCCACTGCGCCAGCCTTTACCATCAATGACTTGCTCATTGGCGAGGACGGTATTGTCGACAGGGTCCCAATTGACCTTGGCGGTCTTACGGTAAACTAAACCCTTTTCCCAAAATTTAAGGAAGATAGCTTGTTGCTGTTTGTAATAGGCTTCATCACACGTGGCGAATTCACGCGACCAATCTAAGGCAAAGCCAAGCCGCTCCATCGGGGCGCGCATGGCATCAATATTGCCATAGGTCCAATCTTTCGGGTGGCCGCCGCTGTCTTTGGCAGCATTTTCGGCAGGCATACCAAAGGCGTCCCACCCCATAGGGTGCAAGACTTCAAAGCCACGTGCTTTTTTATACCGCGCCACAACATCGCCCATCGCGTAATTACGCACATGACCCATGTGAATGCGGCCAGAGGGATAAGGAAACATTTCTAAGGCGAAGAACTTTGGCTTTTCAGAACTGTCATCTGCGCGATAAACATCGCGTTCAGCCCAGAGCTTTTGCCAGCGTGGTTCAACTTCAGCGGCGTTATAACGTGTGGTGTCGTTTTCAGACATGGTGACTCTCAGGCGAATTCAGATAAGTAAGTGTCGTATCTATACCATCCCACGAGAGGCGCAACGGCGGATTATAGTCTAGCTCACCAGTTTTGGGTCAATAAGGCCGCAACCCACCCCTCGCAAAATAGCGGCAGGACGATCACTGACACCCATCTTCTTTAAAATGCGTTTTATACCAGATTCGACAGAGTTAAGCTGCGCCCCGACAAGGCCGCAAATCAAAGCATCAGAACGCCCCAACGCCATGTTCTCAAGAATTAAAAGCTCTCTTGGTGTGAGCGTAAAGTCTTGCTCCATCGTAAGCAGGCGTAATTCGCAATAGCGGAGGTGAAACCCTTCGCAAGCAAGGTGAAGATGCTTGGGGGTTAAGGGGTTCCAATCTTGAATACCTGTTGTTGACCCAACACCGAAATAACCATTTCGTCCAGATGGGCCAAAGGCAGGCACGCCGTAACCATCGCCCTTCATCCAAGCCTTAAGCTCTGCCATATATCCGTTTTGTTGCTCGGTTAATTTTGATGAATTATCAACGGAGAGCCAACGAAAGGGACGACAGATAATTTTAGATTTTTGAATAATCGGATCAAAATCAATATAATTATTATTGATATATGTCTCGACCCAATCTTTTGGAAAGCCCTTTATATGATAGGCTTCATTTTTATGACCCGGCGCATAATCAGCCGTAAAATGATGATAGCTTATCAAATCCGCGCCAATTATTTGTACATATGATGTGAAGGAATCCCATAGGGCGTCTATGGTCGGAGCGTCATCAAACCCCCGCATGACAACAAGTACATCAATAGAGGATTTATCAACAGGTAAATTATTGTTGTCACCGTCCCCCATATGAGCCCTTTGTTATTACTGACTATCAACAGTCGCGATGTAAAGTTCACGGGCGCGTGTCAGGATAGCGTTTTCGATTTGACGCGCTGTATCTGCATCAACCGCTGCATCATCCCATCCACCTGCGTTTCGTGTTTGCTTGAAAATGGAGGCTTTCAAGGCGTCGGCGCGAAGGGCTGTATCGAGAATATAGACATTTGCTTTAAAACGCTCATTTGGCGCTTCGGCAGAGGCATACCAATCCGTGACAATAACACCACCAAAGGGGTCAACTTGCTCAAGTGGCATAAAGTTTAAAGTCTCAAGCGAGGCGCGCCATAGATAGGAGTTTACACCCATATTCGGGGCTTGCATGGCGGCTGCGGCGCGTTCTGCTTTTTTCTTTCCACCAAAGGTGTTGCAGCCTGACAGTGTCGGGGCAGCAAGGAAGGCCAAAGCGGCGCTTAGAAGGAGAGGGCGGGTCAATTTCGCTGACATTTATGGCTCCGAAGGCTCAAACGAGATAAGGTTTTAGGCGTTATAACCTAATTTTACGGCGGGACTAGTCTCTCTTTGCAGGAAAGCGCGACAATAAAAACGTCGAAACAGCCCATAAAACAGCAGATTTTAATCTTTGTTAACCATTTTTTAGGGAGGCGCAGGTCAAACAAAAGGTTAACGCGGTGTTATCATCTGATTTGCGCCGCATTTGGCTGTCTTAAGGGTAAACATGTCGGATCATCGTCGTTCAGCACCAAAACTATCCTATATGATGGGAGGCGCTCTCATATTTGCGCTTGGCACAATGACCGTGGCGAGTGCGCAATCGCCTTTTGCGACAAAGAAAAAGAAACAAGCGTGGGAAACGCCGCAACAGACTCAGACACAGCCTGCTGCTCAGCAATACCAACAAACCCCGCCGACTTATGGACCGCAGACATATCCACCGTCCCAAACACAACCTTTCACATCACAACCTTATCAGGCGCCAACGCCCTCTTATCCACCTGCGAGTTCCGCACCTCAGTCCCAAGGACAGACTATAACAGCGAGTCCTTATCAATATACCGCGCCGGCTTCGTCTCCGCCAAGCTATGGTACTTTGCCAACACAGGCACCCCAGACGCAAAATAACTACGCCGCGCCAGAGCAATTACCGGCCTATAAAACAGCTCCGCCATCCCCTTATGGACAAGCTGTTCCCCCTCAGAACCAATACCAGCAATCGCAATATCCAAACGCACAAACGTCGCCTTATCCTCCTACGCCTTATCCGCCTCAATCGGGAGGACCTCAATCCTATCCGCCTCAGGGTCATTATGGAGTGCCGCGCTCTTGGAAAGACAAATTAGGCCTTGGTAATTTGACGACGACCCTTCGTGGCTTTTTCAAAGGCGGGGCTGCCGCGGTCAATCGCGACAATGGAACAGACTCAGACTGGTCAGAAGAGTTTATCGCCGATGCCAAAGTCGAATTTGAAGTGAGCGCTATTACGGACTCTGGCTATGAATATGGGGCTAATCTAGAGCTTCGCGGGGATTATGATAAGTTTCGCCGTGGTTTCGGCGGCCGCATTACCGATTGTCCTCCAACACAAGCGGGCTGTCCTTCCGTTTTAGTTGGTGGTGTGGAACGCGCGCTCCGTGGACATACGTCTCGCTTTTATACCGACGGTTCTGATGAGGCTGAAGAGGGTCAAATCGCTCTCGAAAGCGCACATCTGTTTTTGCGTAGTGCTTATGGTGACGTGACGGTGGGTCGTGATGACGGGGCGGCTTATTTATTCTCATTGGGCGCACCAACACTCCTCGCTATGGGGGCCTCAAACTCCACAGTTGATTATACGGGCCTCGATAGTGTGAAAACAGTCAATGATGCATCGGGGTTTTCCGAAAAAATTACTTATACGAGCCCGCGTCTCTTGGGTGATACGATTGGCCTGGGCGTTCAAATCGGTGGGTCTTATGCACCCAATGCGCGCGCCTGTGGCGCTAATTACTGCGTAAAGCGAAACGATGGAACGGGCGCGCTTTCTCCTGACCTCGAAGATATTTTCGAGCTAGGCCTTGCTTTAGACCGCACATTTAATAACGGTTTGAAAGTCGAAGCCACGGCAACTTATGCAATGGGGTCTGAAAAAAGCGCCATTGCCGCTTTCGACGATTTACAGGCCTATAACTTCGGCGCTGAAATGTCGTGGATGGACATTACTTTGGGCGGATCATTCTTGAAATCCAATAACGGTTTGCTTGATGGGGATTATCAGGCCTGGGATGTGGGGGCGACGTGGAAGCAGTCTGCGCTTGGATTTACCTTAGGATATGGCCACGCAACGGATGACCTCGTGAATTTGACGTCTGATCAGTTTATCGCAGGCGTCACTTATGACTTTGACAAGTTCACTGTTGGTGCGGGAGCACAATATATTGAACGCGAGACACTCGGTTTCGACGGTACTTTGGTTGCGCCGCAGACAGATAAAGCGACAGCTCTCTTTATCGAAGGGGCGCTTGAGTTTTAATCAGGTTAAGGCGCCTACACAGGCTATGCCTGCTATGCCTGTGTGCATAAGTAAGTGAGCATTAGTTGCGTTTACGCCACCCAAGGCGAAAACAGGTGCGTCATAATTCGCTCTTCTCTTCGTCAATGTGTCGATACCAATGGGCTCGCCCGCGCTTGGACTTTGGCTGGGAAAGATAGATGACACTAATAAGGCGTCGAGAGCAGGGAGTTCCCGATCATACTCTTTTGTTTTCAGAGCCGCGAGACTCATCAAGGTATTTGGTTGCTTTCTCTTTACTTCATCAATGAGTGCAAGATCCGTGTACCGTTTGAAATGTAACCCTTTGGCTCGGGTATCATATTTCGTGTGTCTGATGAGTAACTGTTGTTCTTTATCTTGTGTCATTTCATGCAGTGTATTTAAGACGGCTTCATCTAATTCATCAAAACGATAAATGAGCGCACAATGCTTGGGTAATTTATCAGCCCATTCTACAATATCAGGCGTTCGAACAGGGTCACTCATCGCTATTAAGGGCGAGAGGCGGCAAGGCTTTTCATAAGCTTTTCTGATAGCCAAAGCTTTGACACCTAAAGGATGGCTTTTCAAACCAGACCAGAGTTTGTATGGGGACGCCATGTCAGACATTCAATCCGATATTCCTTCTCAATTGGCCGCTGTTATGGCGCGAATGACAAAGGCTGCCAAGCGTGCAAACCGCTCCATTGATGACATATCATTAGTGGCGGTCAGCAAAGTACAGCCAGATGACCGTATTGATGCGATGCTAGCAACGGGCCATAAAATTTACGGCGAAAACCGCGTCCAAGAAGCGAAGACGCGGTGGGGCAAACGTTTCTCTGACAACCGCAAAGACATTGAGTTGCGTCTTATAGGCCCTTTGCAATCAAATAAAACCGCGGAAGCTGTCGCCTTCTTTGATGTGATTGAAAGCATTGACCGCGAAAAACTGTTACAAGCCCTCAAAAAACTACTGGATGATGGCCATACTCTGCCGCGTCTTTATGTGCAGGTGAATACAGGCGAAGAGCCGCAAAAATCAGGCGTACTGCCAAAAGATTTGTCTACCTTTATTAGGGTGATGCGCGAGACGTATAGTCTCCAGCCCGAAGGCTTGATGTGTATTCCCCCCCAAAACGAAGCGCCTTCACCCCATTTTTGGTTATTAAAAAAGCTCGCGAGTGATGTGGGGGTTGAGAAACTCTCAATGGGAATGAGTGGAGATTTTGAAACGGCTATCGAAATGGGCGCGACGTCTATTCGGGTGGGGTCTGCTTTGTTTGGTGCGCGTGATTATACATAAAGTGTTACGGGCATATCCGCTTGTAAGTGCGGGAGGAGCTTCGTCATATTTTCAGGCGAAAAAGCCACACAGCCCAACGTATCACGACCATCTGGTTGGGCGATATGAATAAAGACCGCGCTGCCTAAACCTTTGATAGGCGGGCCGTCATTGTGACTTAGAACTAAAATAATGTCATAAGCTCCGTCGTCTCGCCATAGCTTTTCATGGCTCTCCTTTGAGGGTAGGCGGATGAACCGATTATAGGCGTCACTCTTTAAATCATCACACCAGCCATCATCTAGTCGTAGTTCTCTCCAAGTAAGGGATTGAGTTTCATGTATGGGCGGGTGAGGCAACCGATCAGCTCGATAAAACCCCCATCGTAAAACATAATTTCCTAAGGGCGTTTTCCCATCGCCTTCAGTGCCTTGTTTCTCGTTAATGAATCCATCTTTACCAATGCGACAAGGAACAGAGATATTACCTAGTCGCGCAATATTTAGAGCGCAGTTAATCGACAAACCTGTCAGATCGTTCATGAAGCCCTCTCTTTTTTGTGATGCAATTTGTATAAACTGCGATTAGCTTTAAAAGAACGGAACGCATAAGACACGCTCAATTTTCGAATGGCCGAACAGTTTTTGGCCAGAGCCAATATAAGGAACCAACCATGGCTGTGAAAAAAAGAATATTGCTCGTAGATGATGACGAGATGTTGCGTGGTGAGTTGGTTGAGCAATTCGCGGTCTATGACGAATTTGAAACCCATGATGTAGGCACAGCGACAGCGGGTATTGAAGCCGCCAAAGCTCAGACCTTTGACCTCATCGTTTTGGACGTAGACTTACCTGACATGCTCGGCACAGAAGCGTGTGAGTTAATGCGTAAAGGCGGTATTGCGGCACCGATTGTTATGCTGACTGGGAATGACGGCGAAATGAATGAAATTTTGGGTCTGAATTCTGGCGCCAATGATTATGTCACGAAGCCTTTCCGCTTTTCAGTCTTGTTAGCGCGTTTGCGCGCGCATTTGCGGAGTTTTGAGCAAAGCGAAGAGGCAATTTTCCAAATTGGCCCTTACGCCTTTAAGCCCGCTTTTAAACGCCTAACACCTCCTCAAGAAGAAGGCGCCCGCCCAGTGCGCGATATTCGCTTAACCGAAAAAGAAACCAACATCTTGAAATATCTTTATCGTGCGGGCGGTAAGCCCGTCGCGCGAGAAGAGCTTTTAGAAGAGGTATGGGGTTATAATTCGGGCGTCACTACGCATACGCTGGAGACGCACGTTTATAGATTGCGTCAAAAAATCGAACTCGAAAAAGGGGTGGCAACCTTGCTGATGACAGAACCAGGCGGATACCGCCTCGCTCTAGATTAAGCGCTGATTTAAGCTGCTTCTTTGGTTTTATATCGCTTGTGTCTCCGCTCTTTTAGTCTCTGAACTAAGAGAGTACAGGCTCGCGCAATTTATATTCAAACCCGCTTGTGCTTTGGGTTTTTTGCTTTTGGCTGTGCAATATGGGGCTTTGGAGACAGATTATGGGTGGCTTATTTTTGCAGGATTGATAGCCTGTGCCGTTGGCGATGTTTTGTTGTTATCCAGAGACAAGCCCAGCCTGTTCAAATCAGGTATAGGGGCTTTTGCCCTTGGTCATATTTTTTATATTTTAGGCGCAAACCATATTGGTCGTTCTGACATGTCTTTAATGTTTTGGGCCAGCAGTTTTCTTATCGGAATGGTGTTTGCTTGGGCCATGTTTCGTTATTTTAAACCTTATTTATCAAAGGATATGATTTGGCCGGTGGGGTTATACACATTCATTATATCCCTGATGTGTATTTATGCGGTTCAGATTGATTTAATCGGTGCGCATTTACTCATCATTCCTGCTGCATTTGCGTTTGCAGTGTCTGATGTTTTTGTCGCGCGGGATCGTTTCATAAAGCTTGACCCTAAGAACTTTGTGATGATAACCCCGCTTTATTTTGGAGCACAAGCTATGTTTGCTATGAGTGTCGCGACTTAATCGGTTAGGTTTAAAACTTGCGTCATTGGCACGTGGTCAGAGGGTTTTTCCCATATACGACAAGGGACGTGAATTTTATGTCCTTTAGGGCCCATCGCCTCGACATTTGGTAAAAGCGCAGGGCTAACCCAAATATGATCTAAGCGTCGACCACGATTAGACGCCATCACATCCCGCGCACGATAAGACCACCAGCTATAAAGCTTTTCATCGCTGCTGGCGAAAAGCCGGGAAGTATCCGTGAAATCATGTGTTTTGCGAAGGGTTTCTAAGAGCTCAACTTCTAACGGCGTGTGACTAACGACTTTCAAAAGCTGTTTATGGCCCCATACATCATGTTCATGTGGGGCGATGTTAAAGTCTCCGACAAGGACTTGCTGGTCATCGCCCTTGGCTGCGCGGTCGGTAAAATAGAGCCGCATAGCCTCTATGAAGTCGAGCTTGTGTTGGAATTTATCATTTACTTTTGGGTCAGCGACATCCCCGCCCGCAGGAATATAAAAATTATGAAACTCAAAGTCCTGATTGCAACCCGTACCTTTTGCAATAACGCGCGTGCTGACGTGACGCGCATGACCTAATGGACAGAAATCAGTTTTGAGGCGCTCCATCGGTAGTTTGGAAACCGTCGCAGTGCCGTGATATCCTTTTTGTCCAGAGACTTCGATAAAGTCATAGCCGGCATCACGGAAAGGCTTAAAGGGAAAGTCTTCTTCTTGACATTTGATTTCTTGCAGACCGAGAACGTCTGGCTTTTGTTCATTGAGAAATCGTATGACTTGATCGATTCTCAAACGAACGGAGTTGATATTCCACGTAGCAAGCTTAATTTCCATTGGGGTTGGATAGGGGTTTAAGCTTGGAAATGTAACCCTAAATGACGCATTTTTAAGCGCTGTTTCTGTGAGTGTTTTATGTTATCTTCGGGTGTGAAAAATGAATTTGATATCCTGATTGTGGGTGGCGGCCTTGTGGGGCAAGTCACAGCGCTTGCTTGTACAAAACTAAAAAATGTTTCTGTGGCGCTTATAGACGGCCAAGATATTTTTGATCCTAAAAGGCAAGAGCAGGACGGTCGTGCCTATGCTCTAGCGGCGTCGTCAGTGCGGCTATTAGAAAACCTTGGTCTAGATTTATCAGGCTTGACGCAGTGTATGAATGACATGCTCATCACAGATGGCCCGATGGGCGAAGAACCCCCTTGGCGCCTTCATTTTGGCGGCGACGAATTTGATGCCTCCGCAGCGCAGATGATAGAGAGCGCGGTACTTAGTGGCATTGTGTCTAAAGCTGTAAAACAAACAAAGGCGATTCACGTTTTTTCACCTGCGGTCATAGAAAACTTAACCCACAATGTGTCGGGTGTAACGGGCTGTATCGGCGGTGTAGACATACAAGCGGATTTGCTGATTGCTGCCGACGGTAAAAACTCACCCATCAGAACCCAAGCGGGTATTAACACAGATGGTCGTGATTATGGGCAATCTGCCCTCGTGACAACGATATCCCATAGCTTGCCGCATGATGGATTGGCTTTACAACGGTTTTTACCTGGGGGGCCTCTCGCAGCCCTGCCGTTGACAGATCAGCGTAGCCAAATTGTATGGAGTGATAAAACAGCGGCGATTGAAGCGGCTCTCGCGATTTCAGAAAGTGATTTCTTAGAAGAATTATCGCATCGTCTAGGCAATCATTTGGGTGATATAAGTCTGGTTAAGCAGCGTCAAAGCTATCCTTTGAGATTGCAGCTTTCACAGCATTATGTCGGAACGCGTTTGGCATTGGTTGGGGATGCAGCCCATGTTATTCACCCTTTGGCCGGGCAGGGCCTTAATTTAGGCCTTCGCGACATCGCCGCTCTTTATGATGTTTTGAAAGAGGCATTAGCCGTAGGCAGAGATATTGGCGGCGCTGCCTTGGGTGAATATGCGGCGTGGCGTAAATTTGACATCACGGCTTTGGCCGCAGTGACGGATGGTCTGTCTTATCTCTATGGATCGCCGCGGGGGCCTATCAGTCGCCCTTTCTCAAAAGCGATAGGGCATATGCGTCGCGTGGGGCTTTCGTCTATAAACCAATCTGACTTTTTAAAAAATCAGATAATGTTAGAGGCCGCAGGTGCTGCGGGTGATTCTCCTAGTTTGTTACTGTAATTTCTCTGAGCTTCCTAGTTTACAGGACTTGTAGAGGCGCTATTTGGGGGGCGTTAAAGTTACGTTCATCTTACATGAGATAAAGCGTCGCTCATTAGCTTAAGGCTATAAATAGCCCCTAAATTTACGAGATGTTGGTATCGGACATTGCGCCCCGTTTCGATATCAGCCGCCCTGTTACGCTTCGGCGTGGCAGGGCACTTTTATATCAAGATACTTCGTTTTTAATGGCTCCATCGCAGACCTCAAATACTTGAGCGCGGCCAGAAAAGGCTTCAAAAAGAGCTGCATCTGTGCCGGTCATAAACACTTGTGTTTTGAGGGACAGAAGCTCTTCGATAAGCGCTGCGCGCCGCCTTTTATCCAAATGGGCCGCGACTTCATCGAGCAATAGTATAGGTTTTCGATCTTTTTGCGCCCGCGCTTGGGCTAGCATTAAGCCTATTAAAAGGGCCTTCTGTTCTCCTGTAGAGCACTCAGAGGCTGGCATGGATTTGTCGATGTGTGTTACACACAAGTCTGAACGATGAGGCCCTATAAGTGTACGGCCTGCCCTTTGGGCGAGGCGCCGCCCATTTCTTAAATCTTCGCGCAAGGCATAATCAATATCATCAACGCTTTCGCCCTTTAAGATTCGGTTTTCATATTCCCCCTCGATTGCTAAGTCTGCTTTAGGGAAAGCTGTGTCGCGCGCGAGAATTTCATCCTGCAAATGGGTTAGGGTTATGGCTCTAGCCTGGGCAATGTGGGCGCCTTGATTGGCGAGGTCTGCTTCAAGAGCTTCATACCAACCCGCGTCAGTCACGCCATCAGACAATAAGCGATTACGTTCAGTGCGCGCCTTTTCGTAACGTAAACTTGTAACGCCGTGCCCTGGTGCATGGGAGAGCGCGAAGCGATCTAAAAACTTTCGTCTATCCCCTGCGGGACCCGTAAATAGCCTGTCCTGAGCGGGGGTTAGCCACATTAAGCTGAGTAATTGCGCGAGTTGTGTGCCTGTTGCATTGACGCCATTTAGTTTCAACAGTCGCCGTCTTGGGTGTTCGGGAATTTGGCCAACGCTGATGCGTGTTTCATCATCCAGAAGGGCGTTTATACCCCAGGCTGGAGTTTGCGTGCTATCAAAACGCCTTGCGAGATCGTCAACCTTAGCTCGGCGAATACCGCGCCCTGGAGAGAGAAAAGAGATAGCCTCGAGGAGGTTCGTTTTACCTGACCCGTTCGCGCCATAAAAAACAATAGCACCATCTGTAAAGTTGATGTCTAGTTTATTATAGTTCCGAAAGTCTGCTAGGCGTAAGGACGCGATATAGGTCACGATTTTACGCCTTTTATACTTAAACCTTCAAAAATTATACGCGCAGGGGCATAAGGACAAACAAGGCGTCTGGATCTTCACTGTCTTTGACAAGCGCAGGACTAGCAGAGCTATCTAAAAAGAAGCTTGCATCACGTCCTTCGATTTGGCTTGTTACATCCAAAAGATACTTTGCATTAAACCCGATTTCCAGTGGCTCATCTGTATAGCTTACCATTAGCTCTTCATGTGCATTGCCGCTTTCGGGATTATTCACGGTCAGCGCTAGGTTGTCTTCGCCCAACCCGATTTTAATGGAGCGTGATTTTTCAGCAGAAATCGTAGACACGCGATCAACAGCATCAGCAAAAACCTTATTGTCAATGACCAGCTCTTTTGCGTTATTCTTTGGAATAACACGCTCATAATCTGGGAAAGTGCCGTCGATGAGCTTTGAGGTCAAAACAGCCGTGCCTGTCGTAAAGCGAATTTTCGCCTCAGAGACGCTTATTGCGACATCACCAGTGGAGCCATCAATGAGGCGTCGAATTTCTGCAATCGTTTTACGGGGAATAATAACGCCTGGGATGCCATCCGCCCCAGCAGGAAGCTCTGCTTCAGCCAAAGCAAGGCGGTGACCATCAGTTGCAACGGCCCGCAAGCGGCCTGCGTTTGAATGCATATATATGCCATTAAGGTAATAGCGGGTCTCTTCTGTTGAAATTGCAAATTTTGTCTTATCGATTAGCCGCTGCAAGGCTTTTGCGGGCATAACGAATTCGTGTGAAAAGCCATCCGCGGTCATTTTGGGAAAATCGCCAGACGGCAGTAATGGTAAAGTAAAATGTGCCCGACCAGAGTCTACGTCTAATCGTTCATCAGCATTTATTTGCAATACGACTTGCGCGCCATCTGAGAGCTTTCGTACAATATCATAGAGCGTATGGGCGGGCGCTGTGATTTGACCAGGTTGGTTAACCTCTGCCTCGGTAGATTCTGACATTTCTATATCAAGGTCTGTTGCGACGAGGCTGACGCTATCTCCTTCTGCGCTCATCAGAACGTTCGAAAGAATTGGAATTGTGTTGCGACGTTCAACGACATTTTGAACATGTCCTAACGCTTTCATTAAAGCGCTGCGCTCAAGGGTGACTTTCATGCTATATCTCTTATCTCAAACAGGCCTAAAGGGCCGTAAAAGTAGTTCGTAACCATAGTCAAGCTTGGGAATAGAGCAAGAGGGAAAGCGTTTGCAAATGTGGGCAATATAGCGTCCTAGTCCCCCATCATAGAGGCGACGATGTCTGCATTTTCAGCCAAGGCTTGCGCGCCTTCTGGCGTGAGGCCGTAAACGCCTCTGTCTATTTTTTCAAACCAGCCATAGTGATTATTCGCCATTAAGGTTCGCGCCTTCTCAAATCCCGCCATTTTGGCCACATAGGACGCTTTACACGCGCCTTCATCATGCAAGACTTTGGCGCACCTGAGCGCGCCTTGGCGATAAGATGTCATTAAACCCTCGCTCGTCATGCCCCCCAAGTTCGGATCGCCGTGCCGTCTTTCAAATTCCGAGAGGAGTTTGGTTTTGCGGGCTTTAATTTTTCGCGGCTTAAAGGGGCCTGGCTCACAATGAATAACAACGGCACCATCGACGAGACGTACGGTTATAAGGCCAATGCCTAATCGTCGGCATAACATTTTATTGCGACGGATTGCGCCCATGGCCGCCTTGCCTGTTTTACGCGGCACCGCAATATAGACATTATCCGTCATAGATTGGCGGTTAATGGCTTGATGAAACAGCGAGAGCGTGAACCCTGTTTTCAGCTCGACAATGATAGGTGGGTCGTCGGGGTTTTTGAAAGAGACCGCAACAAGGTCGGCTGCGCCAACCTCGGCTTTGACCTCATAACCTTGCGAGACAAAGTGGTCTTTTACAGGGCCGTATAGCTCCGTCTCTTTTATGGCGTTTTTAGACGCTTTAGTAATAGGACGCTCTTAGGCTTTTAGCACAGTTTCAACGGCTTCAATCTGTGCGTTAAAATCGATATCACCAGCTCGTAACTCATCAATGCGTTTAACAGCATGCATGACGGTTGTGTGATCGCGTCCGCCGAAACGACGCCCAATATCAGGGAGAGAGCGTTTTGTTAGTTTCTTAGATAAGTACATGGCGACTTGACGAGGGCGCGCAATAAGGCGTGCACGACGTTTCGAGACCATGTCTGTCAGCGTGACATTAAATTCTTCACACACCGCACGTTGAATACGGTCAACTGTTAGACGTTGCCCTGCCATATAACGCGAGTCAGACAGCGTTTCTTGCACAGTTTCGAGTGTGATCGGTGTACCCAAAAATTCACTTTGTGCTACAATTTGGTTAAAGGCCCCTTCAAGGTCTCTTGGCGTAGCATTCATGCGCGCTGCCAGATGGTCCCGTGCATTTTGTGGAATAGCGAGCCCGGGATTACCAGATGCCCGGCGACGCTGGATAAGGCGGTCTAATATACGCAAGCGCAACTCATAATCCGCCGCGCCAATGCGACAGACAAGGCCGGACGACAGGTAAGACTTTAAACGATCAGAGGCTTTATCAATTTTGTCAGGATGACGGTCAGCAGCGATTAAGATCTGCCGTCCTTGCGCGACCAAGCTGACAAGTGTGTGTAACAACTCTTCTTGGCTGCCGGGCTTGTCGGCAATGAAATGCGCGTCATCAATAATCAAAAGATCAACATCACGGAGAGAGGCTTTAAACGCTTCAATCGCATCCCGACCTGACCCTCTAACGGACGAAACAAAAGCAGACACAAATTCTTCGGAGGCAATCAATTTCACACGGTAATTGGGATTTGAATCTGAGACAGCGCTTTGGATGGCGTGGAGAAGATGTGTCTTGCCCATGCCATTCGCTCCGTGAATAACGATGGGATTATATTGGGGTGCACGACAGGACGCAATTTGGCGGGCCACTGCAAAGGCGAGCTCATTAGACGCACCGACAACAAAATTGTCAAAGGTGAATCGATCTCTTGGGTTGTCTGTTTTTGGTGCTTCCGTAAGAGCGCTGTGCTGAGTTTTAGATATGTCGGCAAACGCATCTTTTAAATGCGGCGTTGGGCCAGAAGCTTTCCGTCGGTTTGCGGCGGCGCCAATAGAGGCGCGCTCATTAGCGGCAGAAAAGATGATGTCACGGGGTGGTGCCACCATATCATATTTCTTCCACAGGCGACGCACTGTGTCTGCATAATTCGCTTCAATCTTAGACGCGATAAAGCGTGACGGCGCGGCAAGCGTAACAATACGGTCATTGGCTTGGCTGACGCGCAACTGGCCTGTCCAAGACCGATGCACATTTGGCCCAAGGGCATAACCTAGGTCTGTTTTGACTTTTGCCCATGTATTGTGAGCGCTTTGGAGTGGGGGCTCTCCGGTATAAAGGTCGGGCGTGGTATTTTTGATACCTGCATTCACGCCTTTATGACCCGTTTTTGCATCCTGCATGGAAAAATCCCAAGGTTTAAAACACTTAAACCTTTAATATTATTAACAATGTAATGGATCCGAAAAAGGAACAGCCTCCATTCCTCTCGGATTTCCCCGATTGTTGTTCCCCAGTCCCAATCCCAATTCAGGTCCCTGTCCCAAGTACTAACATCTCTTTTAAACCGACTCTTTTCGCTTTCGTCAACGGACAAAAATTAAGAAATTGCATGCCTTTTCTATTGACTCAAAAAAACGTAAGAATCTCAAAAAGGTGGCGTCATAAAAATTTCATCTTTCGGAAAAGTTTTTTCAGTTGCACAAAGTTTAATCCCGCACAGAGTGGGGATTATTACCCGTCACAAGAGTGTAAATTTTTACAAACGTAAATTGGACTAACCAATGGCTTGGGTGAAGAGTAGATACAAAAAAACCGGACGTTGAATCCGGTTTATAAAATCATAAAAATGGCGCCCATCGGACGCTGTTATAAAGCTAGCCGATGGCTTTAACACGCTTGTTCAAGCGAGAAATTTTACGGGCCGCTGTGTTCTTGTGAAATACACCGCGTGATACGGCGCGCATTAAAGCAGGTTCAGCTTTTTTAAGGGCTTCACTCGCAGCAGTCTTATCACCGGCTGTGATGGCCTCTTCAACGCCACGCAAAAATGTGCGGACTTGACTACGACGTGCACGATTGACCTCAGTCTTGCGGGCCATTTTGCGAACGTTCTTCTTGGCAGACGAAGTATTTGCCATGTTATTCCTCTATATCCATATCATAATAGGTCGCACAAAGGCGACCTGAAATTTGAAAGCGGCCTATACGCCCCTGTTTTACATTCGTCAACCACACAATATCAGCGATTTCGGCTTACTTATTTTTGAAATGCGGCTTTCGCTTTTCGATAAAGGCGGCCATGCCTTCTTTTTGATCTGATGTCGTGAACAGGCTTTGAAAAAGGCGACGTTCAAACTGGATGCCTTGGTCAAGAGTAAGGTTAAAGCCTGCATTGATTGTTTCTTTGGTAATCATGGCTACAGGGTGGCTTTGCGCCGCAATTTTGGCCGCCGCCTCCTGGGCCGTTTCCATAAGGGCGTCGAGCTTGACGACACGGCTGACAAGACCAGACCGTTCAGCTTCTTTGGCGTCCATCATGCGGCCGGTCAGGCAAAGGTCCATCGCCTTGGCTTTGCCAACAGCGCGCATAAGGCGCTGGGTACCACCAATGCCGGGCATAACGCCCAGATTAATCTCTGGCTGACCAAATTTAGCGTTATCTGCCGCGATGATAAAGTCACACATCATGGCAATTTCGCAGCCACCGCCCAGTGCATAACCTGCAACAGCGGCAATGATAGGCTTGCGGAAGCGTTCAATCGCACAGTGATTGCCAAAAATATCGTTCTTATATTGGTCCAGATAGGTGAGCTCTGACATTTCTTTAATGTCTGCCCCAGCCGCAAAAGCCTTTTCTGATCCTGTCAATATCACGCATCCAATCGCGTCATCCTTTTCCAAAGTGGCAAGCGCATCCGCGACTTCGGCCATCATTGGGCCATTCAGCGCGTTTAACGCCTTGGGGCGGTCCAATTGAATAATCGCCACATGGCCATCGCGTGTGACGTCTATATTATCATAAGTCATATTTACTCTGCCCTTATTTAAGCCGCGGCTTTTAGCGTGGAGTATTCAAACCTGCAAGCCTAGGGAATCGTCCGAACGGCGCGTGTATTGGAAAGTGAATCCCACCAGTAAATACCCGTTGTATCCTTTTGGTAATAAGCCAAAGTAGCAAGGTTCATCATAAACGCAGGAATACTGAGTAAAATTCTGATTGGGTAATTTGCTGTTTTTCCTGTAACTGGAACTATTTTATAGCCAAGTAAGTGTTGGCCGACTGTAGCCTTGCCAAATTGAGGCATTAGCCAGAAGTACAAAAATAAAATTGTGAAACCGATAATGTCTGTAATTCCATCAGGAATTAATCTGTCTTGAACAAATAAGACTGTGGGCAAAATGATAATTAACCAAAAAAGAAAGGCATCAATTTGGAAAGCCCAAAGACGTGTCCATAGCCCAACAGGATCTGTGGAAAGTTCTTTTTCGATGCTCACTTCTGACACCTTCGACAAAAAAATGAACTTCGTCCGCTTTGCACGATGCGTTGGATCGGGGCTTTACAGCTTGGGCAGTCTTCACCTTCGCGGCCATAGACGTCGAACCTATGTTGGAAATAGCCAAGCTTGCCATCTGTATTAGAGAAATCGCGTAAAGAGCTACCGCCCGCTTCAATGGCTTCGGATAAAACGTCTTTGATATGCGCTGCGAGCGTGTCGGTTTCTACGACTTTCAAACGGCCCGCAGCACGGCGTGGAGAAATGCCCGTGCGGAACAAGGCTTCGCATACATAGATATTGCCAAGACCTGCAACGACACGCTGATCCAGTAAGGCGGCCTTTATCTTAGATTTTTTGCCTTTTAGGGCTTGGCGTAAAACGGGGCCATTAAAACTATTGGATAGCGGCTCAGGCCCGATATGATCTAGGCGATAGGCTTCACCCTTGGCGGCGAGCTCCATAAACCCAAAACGACGCGGGTCATTATAGGTGATGGTCGCGCCATTGCTCATTTGAAAGACGACGTGATGGTGTTTCAGGTCGGCCCTATGTTCATGCACGAATTTTGCCGTGTCGGAGTTATCGATAATAAACCGCCCGCTCATGCCCAGGTGCATAAAGCGCCGCT
>CAYGSV010000002.1:0-12247 GCA_964352635.1 uncultured Algimonas sp. | reverse complement strand
CCAGAGGAGAGTTCCGCTTGGAGGAATTTCGCGCGTCGAGACAGTTTCTCAAGGCGCTGGCCTTGGATGCGCTCAATAAAGTCGAGGCCAAAGGGAAATCGAAGGTTAGGGCGATTAAGCGTAACGGACTGAAAAACAGCCCCTTCCATAACGGGCGCTAGGCCGCGTCTGACAGTTTCAACTTCGGGAAGCTCAGGCACGCGTTACTTGGCGGGGCCTGTGCTTACGGCAACCATGGCCGCCCGTAACGTACGCTCACCAATCTTGAACCCTGTCTGCATTACATTGGCGACATTGCCCTTGTCTTCTTCAGATGGGATGTTTGCGACGGCTTGGTGCACATTTGGGTCAAATTTAGAGCCGACACCAGGGACAGGTTTTACGCCGTGGCGGGAGAGAACCATGATAAGGTCTTTCTCAGTCAACTCGATACCTGAAACGAGGTTCTTAGCATTTTCGCCTAGTTCGTCTTTATTTGTGCCTTCGAGTGTGAGGAGGGCGCGCGAAAGATTGTCATGGACAGACAATATATCTTGGGCAAAGCGTTCAATACCAAAGGTCTTGGCGGCGGCCACTTCACGCTCAGACCGTTTTTTGACGTTTTCCGCATCGGCCATAGCGCGGAGGGCTTGATCCTTAAGGTTCGCGAGTTCTGTTTCAAGCTCTTGAATACGGGCAATGGCCGCTGTGCCTGCATCTGGGGCGCTGCCATCAATGCCCGCTTTTTCTAACTCAACTTTTATTTCGTCTTCTGACATGTTAGCCATAGCTTCAGCTTTGGCGGCTTCTGCCCGTGAGCCCATGCCTTTAGTGGCATTATTGATTTCGGCTTGAAGCGCTTCAAGCTCGGCGTCTGATGGCAGGTCGCTCATACCTTTAACATTTGGCATTGTCGGTTTTTTCGGATCAGACATGCTGTCACTCTCTTATTTATGTCGTTTATTGGTTATCTAACCAACGTCCAACGAGTTGTGCGGTATAATCCACCATGGGAATAACCCGCGCATAATTTAAGCGTGTTGGGCCAATGACTCCGACCGCCCCTAATATATTTTGGGCCGCATCACGATAAGGCGCGATAACAAGGCTCGACCCCGACAAAGAAAACAGGGGGTTTTCCGTGCCGATAAAAATTTTCACTCCGTCCGCTTCTTCTGTTCTGTCGAGCAAGGCGATTAGCTCTTCCTTGCGTTCCAGATCTTCGAATAACAATCGGATGCGCTCCAAATCGGTTTGCGCTTCCAAATTGTCAAGGAGTTGTGCACGTCCACGCACGATTAAAGCCCTTTTATTTTCAGTTGAGCTGTCTTCTCCTGACCAAGAGGCAAGGCCTTGCTTGATAAGGCCTGCCGCTGCAGCATCAATTTGGGCTTGGCCTTGGGAAATTTCAGTCAATATGTCTGCACGCGCATCTTCTAACCGACGGCCTTTCAGGCGGGCCGACAGGAAATTCCCCGCCCGTTCAAGTGATGCAGGTAACAACCCTTCAGGCCGTGGCATCAGACGGTTCTCAATACGCCCATCTTCATAGACCAATACGACGAGCGCTTGCCCGTCATCTAAAGCGACAAATTCAACATGACGTAAGGGCGGTGATTGATGTGTAGAGGGGCTAAGCACAAGACCCGCGCCGCCTGCGAGTCCCGCAAGCATGCCGCTGGCCTGTTCTAGGAATTTATCGGAACTTTGTTCCTGTGCCACGAGTTTGGCTTCCAGCTTTTTTTGCTCAGATTTACCAAGGTCACCAATCTCTAACAGCCCATCGACAAATAACCTAAGGCCGGCTTGTGTCGGTATTCGTCCTGCACTCACATGGGGGGAGGCCAAGAGACCATATCGTGCAAGCTCAGCCATTGTATTACGGATTGTAGCGGGGGACAGGTTTCGCCCATTTGCCATGGCCAAGCTTTTAGACCCAACGGGAATTCCTGTCTCAAGATAGCTCTCGACGATATCGCGAAAGACATCGCGCGCGCGACTGTCGAGATCCGTCAATGCGAAGGATGGAAAGGGGCTATTCATAACAGGCCTAATGTGTGCGTTCCTAACTTGAATTTCAATGGCCAGAATGACCAAGCCATAAAATTCTGACTCGACCTATGCGACTAAGTCTGTGATGCATGAATCATAGATAAAAAGGGGTATAAAATGAAACTACTGGCAACTCTATTCACGGCGCTTGTCGCTCTACTGCATAGCGGGTTTCTCGTTTTGGAGATGTTTCTTTGGGAAAGCCCGATTGCATTGAATGCTTTTGGCACCACGGCGGAATTTGCAAAAGAGACAGCTTTTATGGCGGCGAACCAAGGCCTTTATAATGGGTTTATCGCGGCGGGTCTATTTTGGGGGCTTATATCGCGTAAACGTGACGTCGTGATGTTTTTCTTACTTTGCGTCATTGTCGCTGGGGCTTATGGAGCGCTGACGGTAAAACCGTCTATATTTTTCGTCCAAGCTGTGCCTGCTATCTTGGCCTTGGTGTTTACATTTTTTACCAAACCAAAAAGATATTAAAACACCGAATAGAGGTAAGCGTGACAAACGCTCTGTCTCTGCTACAGATAGCGTAATTGTGCCAAAATCAAAAATATGGGTGAGACTATGTCTTTTAAATCTCTTCTCTTTACGGGTGTTGCAGCCTTGAGCCTCGTGGCGTGTGGTCAAACGGATTCAACCGACACAGCCTCTCCGCCTGCCGTCGAACAGACAGCCTTCAAACTCGATTATGAGAAGTTTACTTTGGATAATGGCCTAGAGGTCATTCTCTCCGTTGATACTTCAGACCCCATCGTCGCGGTGACAACTGTCATTCACGCAGGGAGTAATCGTGAGAAACCGGGCCGTACAGGGTTTGCTCATTTCTTTGAACACATGGCGTTTAACGATTCTGAAAACGTCCCACGTGGCTGGAACCGTAAGGCTATCCCAGAGTGGGGCGGGCTGCGTAATGGCGGTACGTGGAGTGACGGGACAATTTATTTCGAAGTCGTGCCCAAAGACGCTTTTGATAAAATCCTTTGGATTGATAGTGACCGCCTCGGCTATATGATTAATACTGTCACACAAGCCGCGCTCGACCGAGAAAAGCAAGTCGTTAAAAACGAAAAACGCCAACGGGTCGATAATGCGCCTTATGGCTATACCCAAGAAGTCATTCGTAAAAACCTCTATCCCGAAGGGCACCCTTATAGTTGGACTGTGATTGGGTCACTGCCAGATTTACAAGCGGCTACTTTGGAGGATTTGAAAGAGTTTTACGCAGACATCTATGGCCCCAACAATGCAACGCTTTCGATTGTCGGCGATATTGATATCAGCGAAACCAAACGCAAAGTGCAACAATGGTTTGGCGAAATTCCGCGCGGCAAGGATATTGAACCTTTGCCGCCCATGCCTGTTACCGTTGAGTCTGAGAAACGTCTGTATTTCGAAGATAATTTCGCAAAGCTACCAGAGTTGCGTTTGACCTTCCCCACAGTCGAAGACTTTCACGAGGACGAACTGGCGCTTGAGGTTTTGGGTGCCATTATTGCCGGCAGTAAGAACTCGGTTATGTTTAATCAGATTGTGGAAATGGATAAGCTTGCCCCGCGAGTGAGTGCCTTCAATAATAGTATGGAATTAGCCGGTGAGTTTGTTTTCCGTGTTCGCGCGAAGGCAGGCGTTGATTTGGATGATGTGCATCAGTCTTTGAAAGATGCCCTCGCACGATTTGAAGAGGAAGGCATTGACCCTAAGGACTTGCAACGCATTAAAGCAGAACAAGAAACCTCACTTTATAATAGTGTCGCGACGATATTGGGTAAGAGCCGTCAGCTTGCTCAAGCGAATGAATTTGCGCGCGATCCAGCTTATGCAACCAAACAGGCAGAGCTATTGAAAGCCATCACGGCCGAAGATGTGATGCGCGTTTATAATACTTACTTGAAAGACAAGAGCGCCGTAATCACGAGCTTTGTGCCTAAGGGGCAATCTGAACTAGCGTTGGAGAACTCAGAGCTTGCGAGTGTTTGGATTGAAGAGGTTAAATCAGACGTGGCCAGCGAAGAGGTGAGCGCAGGCGACATTGCCGAGTTTGAAAAAACGCCAACTATATTTGATCGTTCTGAGCCACCTTTCAGTGACCTTCCGCTCATCAAAATGCCTGTAATTTGGAGTGATACTCTAGCGAATGGGACAGAGGTTCTAGGCATTGAAAATAGTGAAATCCCAATTGTCAGCTTTGATGTCACATTTTCAGGGGGCATGTGGAAAGAGACCGCTGATAAATCAGGCGCTTTATCCCTTTTGGCGAACTTGATGAATGAAGGCACAGCAACCAAAACAGCCGCCGAATTAGAACAAGCGATAGGGCTGTTGGGCTCTGACATCTCAGTCAGCTCTGGTCGTGAAGAAACACGCATAAGCGTCACGACGCTCGCCCGTAACTTTGAACCGACGTTAGAATTAGTCGAAGAAATTCTAACGCAACCTCGGTTTGACCAAGCTAATTTTGACCGTGTGAAGTCTGCGGCACTGACAAGTATTAAAGGCCGAGAAGCCAACCCAACCGCAATCGCAGGCCAGGTCTTTAACAAGTTAATTTATACACCCGACTATCCTATGGGTCGCCCTTTTGGTGGGACGGAAGAAACAGTCTCTGGCTTAACTCTTGATGATATGCAATCGGCCCACGACATGCTCATGCGTGCGCCTGCCGTTATTCACATTGCGGGTGCAATTGATGACGGTCGAGCTAAAGCCGCTCTTGGAAACCTGGCTGAAAAACTAAACGTAGACTATTTAGCAATTGAAAAGGCTGAGGTGCCTGCTCAAACGCAAGAAGGCAAAGTCTTCTTCATTGATGTTCCGGGCAGTAAGCAATCGGTCATTCAAATCGGCCGCCTAACGGTTGCGACGAATGATGAAGATTTCAACGCACTTGATTTTACAAATGAAAAATTAGGCGGCGGCATTAGCGGTGATTTCGCCCAAGTCTTGCGTATTGAAAAAGGTTATACTTACGGAGCTGGTTCTGGCACGCCTAACGGCACTATGCCGCAAACGTGGCGGGCGCGAACATCTGTTCGGGCCAATGCAACCCAAGCCTCTCTCGAGGTTATGCGCGATATGATCCGAGATTACGGGCCAGATTTTGATGCGTCCGATGCCGATATCGTGCAACAAAAACTCGTGAAGGAGAAAACGCGCGCGTTTGAAAGCTTGAATGCGAAGCTCGGTACGCTTCACGTTATTAGTAAGTACGGAAAGTCAAAATCCTACGTCGAGGACGAACAGGCTGAGCTATTAGCGATGACGGTGGCGGATTTCAAATCCACAGCAGAGACATATCTGGATGAGTCGAAAATGACTTATTTGATTGTTGGCGATAGAGAGACCCAATTCGCGCCAGTTCAAAAATTTGCAAAGGCGAGTGGTAAGGGGGAAGTTGTTGAGCTTGATATTTACGGAAATAACGTCGCGCAATAATTAGCTCTCGGGCACTCTATCTGAAGCGTCGCTTAACAGCGGCGCTTTTATTTTATCAGCAAAAACAATATATCGCATAGGCCCGTTAAAGCTCACGGCGTCAAAGGGGTAACACGTTATGAGCGCGAGGCTTTCTGTGTCTTGACGTATCAACTCTTCGCGGCGTGTATCAATAATAGTGTTGCCAGAAATACGGTAATGGTGCGTAGTGCCTTTTGAAGTTTGCAATGAAACTGTTTGTCCTGCTTTTAAATCTTTAAGAAATGAAAATTGCGTGTTTTTATGTGCCGCAATCGCAATCATTTTACCGTCTGTAAGAGACGTGCCTTTTACTAAAGCTGGGCCAAAGGCCAAGGCCTGACCACTATCTGTATTGAGTACAATGTGCGACTCGTCTTCAGAGAAGGTCAATTGCGCCACGGGATAGGCATCCATATGCGCCCACGGCAAAACGGGCTCGTCTGCCTCGAGGCTTTCTGCCCATGCCTGTGAGATGAGATGCTTTGCCAATTCAGCTTTGGCGGGCATGTAAAGCCCTTGTGCTAAAAGCGCTAACCCACCGAAGATTAAGCCGAGACGTATTAAACGGCGCGGCATTGTCTAACACCCAATAAGCGGCTTAAAAGCAAGAGCAAGCCACCCAAAATTATAAAGAAGATATGCGGGCTGGCGGTAGACGGCAGAGCAATGGCCTCGCCGCGACGCATACCCGGGGCCACCGCACTCGGCGGTGTAAGGGCTTCTGGGGATGGGGCCATTGCTTGTAGTGAGGCAAAATCCCAGCCTTCGGGCAATTGCGTAGGCACAGCTTGTTTCACAAGAGGGTCTGCTATGGGGCGAGACGGCGTCACATCGACAGCGACTAGCGACGTTAAACGACTGACCAAGTGATAATCCAAAGCGGTCTTTAATATCTTCGCGTCAATCTCTGCGACTTTCTCTCTGTCAAAGCGTTGCTCTTCAAGATCAGCGATTTTACGCCTCGCCCAAAGCACAGATAAGCCTTTGGCCTCAGTCGCCTCGTTTAAGCTTAATTGTTCTTGCCAAAGTTTCTCAGGATAATTACCTGTGATTGACAGTGTTTTTGGCAAATCACTTTGGGCAATTTTAGTCACCGTAATAACAGGTTCGCCGTCATAAAGGTCAGGGATTTTTGACGGATAAGTTTCGGCCCCCGATTGAAGCTCTAGTTGTAAATTTGTCAAAACAGGATTGCTGAGCGCTTGGAACAAATCCCCCATTTCTTTATCGACTTCATTAATGTCGCCAATGACGACAGAGGTTCCGCGCCCAAATTTTGCGGCCCGGGACATAAAGAACCGATTTGGAGCTGATCCGATACCGACAGGGAAGAGCCGCGCTGATTTCAACTCATCTTGGATAAGGGCAAAAAGTTGTTGTTCATTACCGATTGATCCATCGGTAATAAAAACGACCTGTTTTAATGCACCCTCTGGTGCGTCGCCTTTCAGCGCGTCTTTCATAGCGGGGTACATGTTTGTGCCGCCGCCTGGGCTCAAACGACTGACCCAGCGCATTGCGTCTTCGATATTTTCGCGCGTGGCTTTCTGCGGTTTTGCGTAAAGGGCGGTATGTTCAGAGCTGAACCGAATAATGTTAAATTCGTCCTCTGGGCCCAATTGGGATAATCCTAGCTTTAAAGCGCGACGGGCTTGTACGATAGAGGTGCCGCCCATTGAGCCTGATGTATCAATGACAAAATTCATCTGACGCTTATGTGTGTTTAAGACTTCAAAGCCCGTGGCTTTCGGCGGAGCCGTAAAGCTCATTAAATAGGTGTCGTCGCCAATGGTTTCTTTGAACAGGGTTTGTTGCGCTGTGGAAACAGGTGTCGCTTGCCAAGACAATTTGAAATCACGATTGGCGGGAACGGCCCCTTCTGCCAATTTTATAATGGCACTGTCTTCATCAAGGCGGTCGACTTTAATCGTGTGGTATGGGCTTTCGACTTTCTCAATATCAAAGCCAGCATCTAATTCGATATTGATGCTCACAGGGAGTCGTAGATATTCCGTTGGCTCTTCTACGGGGTTCATCAAAGGTGGCGTAATACGATTGCGGTCAAGCACAGGGTCTAGGATAACTGGCATGGAGCCTTCTACGGATACAAGCTGTATCGTTTCAGCAGGCGGTGAATATCGCGGGGCCACGGTCATAGGAAAGACTAAAGACGCAACACCATTTTTTATGTCTGCACTGTCTTGATATTCGATTTGAATGGAGACGGTTTCATGTGGGCCAATATTGGCAACGGACGCTGTGAAAATATTAGGACGCTCTTGTTCAACAAGGCTCGCTTTCTTACCTTCCCGTTTCGCCTTTTCGTAAATCTGCTTGGCTTGTTTTTTCTCTTTGATTTGGCCTTCGATAAAGCGGCCTCCTACAACAATGCGGAGGCGATCTACAGCGGTTTTATCGGGTAGGGGGAAAACATATATGCCCTCCACGAAACTATCGCTTGGGTTTTTAAAGGTTTGCGACAGGGTTGTTCGAATGATGGGACCTGCGACTTTCATTTTCACATCTGTGGAGACAGTCGGCGCTTTTATATATTTTCCAGCGGTTTGCGTTTTAAACAGAAGCGATCCATTCTGCGCATCACCAAGGCCAATCTCTTGTTCCGTAGAAAAATCTATTAAATCTGTTGGAGGCGGTGTTTCACTGCCCGCCCAAGCGATTTGCGGGAGCGCCATCGCCAGAATAAAAGTTGTAAGACATGAATTTTTAAGTGTGCGCGTTAGCATAAGGCCCTCCTGAGTTTAGGAGAGTTAAAGCGAGCTATCATGGTAGAGGTGAGACGGGATTTAGGGCACTCTGTGACATTTATCGCGTGTTACGCCACAGTTTGAACAATTAAGGCGAAACTCTTGCGAGCCTCGCCTTAATTTAAAAACTATTTTGTCTATCGCTTATCGGTATTTATGTGGGCGCTCATCGTCTGATGTAGGATTATAGCGATCTCGCAATAAAGTCTGACGTGAGACGAGACTCTGTTCTTCCCCGTCAATCCAGAGCTTGATTGGGGCGGACGTCGCTTCAAGGGGGTCCCCGTCCCAAACGACCATATCGTCTAATGGCCCTTCGGCAATAATCGAGGGGCGCAGCCCAAACCAACGTGCAGGCGTTTCTGAAATTGCTTTAAAGGCCTTATCCCAGTCCAGACCATTCCCAACCGCATTGCCGGCATGTTGGCCGAGGCCTTGCGTTTTTGTGACTCCGAGAGAGGTAAGATTTGAAATGGCATAATCGACACCGGCCTCATCTAAAATCATGACATTATCATAAGTCGCCCCAAGGCTTTCAAATGACCCGGGTAAATTGGCGACAGGATCTACAATGACTTTGATATCATTCGCGGCGAGCGTATCTGCGACTTGCCATCCTTCTGTGGCGCCAACGATAATAATATCAAGCGTTGGAATGTCGCGTTTCAGGCGTACAATACCCATCAAATCAGATGCCCGATTAGCCGTAATCACCAAAGGCATGTTGCCTCGTGCGGCGGCAGAAAGCGCCGTTGCATCTTGACGGGATAAGGCGTCACCATCTTCTGGTGAGTTAAACCGCGTGCGAACATTGCGCGCATCAGACAGTGCGGCGCGGAGTTGTGCCATAGCCGCACTGCGTGAACCGCCCGCACGATTAGCGCCTGTCTCACCGAGGGCCACATGTACAAACGCGTCTTGATCAATCACAGACTCAAACTCGCCCGATGTATTGGCAATCATGCCTGTGCCTGCAAAAATAGAGTCTCCAGACGTTGAGCCTATAATGACCGCTTGCGTAACGCCGCGACGTCTGGCGATGGCTACATGGCTCGAGCGGGGGTTAAAGCTATCAACGGCACGTTCACTAACAGAGGTTTTGGCTTTAGAGGCAGTTGTGTCATTGGTGGAATCTTCTCCACCGACTTCGACAAGCCCCATCGTTGACATGGGTGCGAATAATCCGGGTGTTACCCATTGTCCCGTTCCGTCATGCACCTCGATGCCTGTCGGTTCCGTCAGGTCTGTACCTATATCTGTGATGCTGCCGTTTTCAATTAAGATATCTGTATTCGGGGAAGTCCCGCCAGGAATAACAACTGTTGCATCTTTAATAAGTAAGGTTTGAGCCGAGGCTGTTGCCCCTGAGGACGCTGTGAAAACGACGGAGAGGAGGAGTGCGCGAATGCTCATAGCTTATCTCCTGCTGTTGCGCCTTGGCCAAGGCGGAAATCACTTTTCGGTTTAATACCCGAGGCCTTGTCAAAAGCGACAGCGCCGTCAATCATTACTGTGTCAGGGCGTGCATAAGTTGAGAATGGATCCATATTCCATATAACGACATCGGCACGTTTCCCGACTTCTAACGTACCTGTTTCATCCAAAATTCCGAGGGCTTTAGCAGGGTTCGTTGAGAGCCATTGCCAAGCCGTTGCCTTGGATATGTCTAACCCTGCGCGGTTGCCATCGGCCCATGTTTTGGCAACCTCTTGGTTCAAGCGCTGGATGTTCATATCATCGTCAGAATGAATCATCGCGCAAGCCCCTGCGGCATGCACAAAGGGCACATTTTCACGAATGCCGTCATAAGACTCCATCTTAAAGCCATACCAATCCGCCCACATGGCGGCACAAGTATCGGTGTCTGCCAAGAGGTCGCCTATTTTATAGGCTTCAACGGCATGGTGGAATGTTGTGACTTTATAATCGAACTCTTTGGCGATATCCAAAATTTGCGCCATTTCGTCTGCGCGATAACAATGCATTTGAATCAGAATTTTACCCTCAAGGACATCTGCTAAGGTTTCCATCTGGAGGTCACGCTTAAAGCTATCTCCGCCCTTATCGCGCTTCTCTTTATACTCTTGGGCTTTAATCCAGTTTTTGCGATATCCTGCAACATTGCCCATGCGAGAGCCAGGGCCCCCTTTGTTACCATAGACGCGTTTCGGGTTTTCCCCACAGGCCATTTTTAATGTATCGGGGGCGTCTGGAAATTTCATGCCTTGAACAGTGCGCGACGGCACATTGCGAAGCGTGACGCCGCGTCCACCAAACAAGTTTGCGGAGCCCGGTAAAATATGAAGGGTTGTAATGCCGCCTTGTAGGGCTTCATCAAAGCCTGGGTCTTGCGGCCAAACGCCGTGCTCAGCATCCACTTCTGATGTAATAGGCGATGTGACTTCGTTTCCATCGCTATGAGCGCGAACGCTGGGTGACGCATAATTACCGAGGTGAGAATGTATGTCGATAATGCCGGGCGTAACAAACCGTCCTGTTGCATCAACAACGGTTGCCCCTTCAGGCGTTGCGACATCGGGCCCAATGGCTGTGATGCGACCATCTGTGACGAGAACATGGCCAGTGGTAATGTCTTTGCTCACCCCGTCAATAATTTGTGCATTACTAATAAATGTCGTGACAGATGGCATAGGCGCATAAGTCGACTGGAAGGGCGGTGCGCTGTCCGATGTGTCATTATCTGTCTTGTCAGAAGTGGCTGGGTCGCAGGCCATTAAGAGGGCTGCGGCGGAGAGAAGGAGTGCGCGATATTTCATGACGCTTTTAAGACTTAAAAAATTGAGCAATTCAAGCGCAAAGATAAATCATTATCAAAATAATTGCCCGTATTTGTCTTATTATACCTAAACATTAACCCTAGGCCCTTTGTTCCATTGCATGTGGTCCTGCGTGGGTTTAAGGCGCAATCCCCTATAATGTACCTTCTGGAGTTTTCACCATGCGTCCTCATAATCGTGCCCTAGATGAATTACGCCCTATCGATTTGGAAGCGGGTGTATCGCGCTATGCAGAGGGGTCTTGTCTCGCAAAATTTGGTGAGACACATGTTCTTTGTACGGCCTCAGTTGATGAAAATGTGCCGCGCTGGATGAAGGGCTCTGGCAAAGGTTGGGTGACTGCAGAATATGGCATGCTCCCACGCGCCACACATTCCCGCAATGGTCGCGAAGCCGCGCGCGGGAAGCAAGGTGGGCGTACCGTAGAAATCCAGCGTCTTATCGGACGTGCTTTACGTGCGTCTATTGACCTTCAAAAACTTGGAGAACGTCAGATAATTATTGATTGCGATGTGATGCAGGCGGATGGTGGAACGCGCACGGCTTCTATCACGGGCGCATGGGTGGCCTTATCCCAAGCCTGTGAAAAATTAGTCTCCGACGGCCTCATTGCTGAAAACCCAATCACAGATAATATGGCGGCTGTGTCCTGTGGCATTGTTGACGGAACCTGCCGTCTTGATTTGGAGTATGTCGAAGATAGCGCGGCTCAGGCGGATGCGAATTTTGTTTTAACGGCGAATGGTGGCATTATTGAAGTGCAGGCGAGCTCTGAAGACGTCCCCTTCAAGGCGTCTGAAATGGCAGAACTGACACGTTTAGCCACCAAAGGTATAGCTGAACTCTGCAAAGCACAGGCAGACGCTTTAAAAGCTTAAACTGTTTATAAAACTCTCTGTTTTTTAAGTCTTGCAAGCCACCAATAACATATTGTAATACAATAACGTGACCTTATCGCGTGCATATCGTTTAGCCCTTGTCCTTATGGCAGGATGGTTTTTGGCTGTGCAGTCATTCTCGACCGCACATGCCACGACTTATGGCGATCAACCACATGAACACGATGGTGTTGCTTGTGCAGTGTTAGCCTTGGTCGAAGATGAGCTTGCTGTCGTTCCAGAGGTCGAAACACCTAGTTCTGTATCACTTGTCCCCGCCGATACAGAATTCGCAGCGTTCACACCTATTCAATAC
>CAYGSV010000001.1:49893-54733 GCA_964352635.1 uncultured Algimonas sp. | reverse complement strand
GCGATAATGCGCCAATGGCTGTCATCGAATTTGTTGATCGCGACGTCGATGCCAAAGGTAAAGTTGACCGTGAGCGTATGGCAGAAGAAGCCACTGAAGCGTAAGCCTAGTTGATTGTAGAGTTTTAAAGACCCGTCCATTGTGGCGGGTTTTTTATTGGGTCAGGCTAATTCTTTGTCACAGATTTTAGGGCGAAATACATATGCCCGGCATGGATGACGATAAGAGGCAGACCAATAACAAGGGCAGAAAACATATGAATACCTTTTGGTATTTCAGGCAACGCCAGATCCATAGCTATTGGAATACACAAACAGATGAGGGCCAGTAAGGGTACAATAAGGACGCCATATTTGGGTTTCATAGTCCAATTGACCTGTCCGTTCAGTCCCCATTGCATGGGAAGGTCGGCCTCTTTTGGCGCTTTAATATAAGCAATCACTGAGATGATAAGCATAACTGCTAACATTATGGCTGAAGCTAATATGACCATATTCCGTTCCTTCTTACTCTTATACCTTAGGTCTAATGCATCGTGAAATCTACCTTGCCCCTTTGTAATTTGATAAAATCAGCCTTTCCTTTATGACTACGACTGTAGTCAATATATCATCAAGAGAGAGTGAGCGATGATTATTTCAGAGAAAAGTACAAAAGCGGTATTCATAAGTTTGGTTTGCATAAGCCTCGGTGCTTTATTAGGCGTCGAGGTAAAATCACAGCAAAGCATGGAGGAAACGGGCGCGACCCATATTGAGGTTGATAGTGAGGCCCCTGAAATAGACGCCTTTCTAAGGCCTTAAGTTTTATAACCTCCTGTAAATATAACCATTTTGTGTAGTTGAGTTCAGGTGACACTCATCAGAGATATGGTATATCGCCGTAAATTCGATATTCACTCTGACGAGAAATGAACCTATGTCTGTTAAACTTAAAAATCTCTTGCTGACGGCGACCGCTTTAATGGTGTCCGCTGGAACGGCCACGGCTCAGGACGCTAACGTGAACGCCCCTTATAATGATTTCCTTGCTAAATATGTGACCCAAGAAGAGGGCATCAACCTTGTTGCCTATGACAAAGTTACGGATGAGGATGAAGCCACGCTAGAAGCCTATATTGAAACGCTGTCTAATGTGGATTCATCTGAATTTTCAAAAGAGGAAGCCATTGCCTATTGGGCCAATCTTTATAACGCCGAAACGATCAATGTGATTTTGGATAATTACCCCGTGAAATCTATTCGTAAAATTGGCTTGCTTGGCCCTTGGAAGAAACAGCGCCTGACTGTGAATGGGCAGAGCATGAGCCTCGATAATATAGAGCACGATACTGTGCGCGCGAATTATGACGAGCCGCGTATTCACTTTGCTTTTAACTGTGCGTCTATTGGTTGTCCTAACCTCGGTATGAAAGCCTGGGAAGCGGAGACGCTGGATGCCGACCTTGATCAGGCGGGCCGCGATTTCATAGCGACAGCACGTGGTGTGAGTGTCTCTGCGAACGGTAAGGTCACAGGGTCGAGCCTCTTTAAATGGTATAAAGATGACTTTGGCGCGTCGAAAAAAGAGGTGATTACCTATCTCGCACAATTTGCTGAAGGCGAGAAAAAAGCAGCCATGTTGGCTGCTGATGAGTTTGATAAGTTTGATTATGACTGGGGATTGAATATCCCAGAGTAATTCTTTCCTCATTTTAGAGAAATTAAGCCTTTCCGCATTGTAATGCAGGGAGGCTTTTTTCTTATTGACCACAAGTGTAATCTTAATTATTGACTACGAGTGTAGTTAATAAGGATTATCTGTGGCTTTACGTATTTCACAATCTGAACTTGATATTATGAATGTGCTTTGGGTGAAATACCCCTTGGCGGCGAGTGATGTGTGTGACGCGCTTGATAATAATAAAGACTGGAGCTCTCGTACGGTTAAAACGCTATTATCGCGTTTGGTCGAGAAGGGGGCTTTGTCCACCGAGGCCGATGGTCGTCGCTATCTTTATACACCCCTCATCGCAAAGGAGACCTATGCGGCGCATGCGGCGCGTAGTCTGTCAGACCGCTTATTCGGGGGTCGTGCCGCCCCTTTGGTGGCGCATCTGGCGCAAGAAGATGGGTTGAGTGATAATGACATCGCGGAGCTTGAAGCGCTCTTAGCGAGACTTAAAAAATGATATTGGGGGGCGAACATATTCATGTTTTAGCCTCTTGGGGTTTGCAAACGGGGCTGATGGTCAGTGTTTTGATCGGACTGGTGCTGATTATTCGGCGTCCGTTTGCACGCTATTTCGGGGCAGGGGCGGCATATGCCTTATGGCTATTGCCGCTCGCGCGTCTCTTTATGCCCAATATGACGGTGCCATTTTTGACCCGGTCTGCGCCTGAGCCCTTAACGCCTGTTCAGATGCCCCTTAATGAAACGATTTTAGCCCCAACCACGTTACCTGATGCCATCACAATAACGACGACGGCCCCAAAAGAGGTCTTTAACATTTGGCCTGTTCTAACATTGGTTTGGATAGGCGGCGCTTTGCTGTGGTTGGCTTATCAATTATTGAAACAAAACCGCTTTATGGTGAGCATGAAACAAAACTCCGTCGCTATATCCCATGAGTTCAAAGACGCGATAGAGGCCTCAAAGCAAGCCGTCGGCTTGCGTCGTTTGCCCGATATCCGTCTGTCAGAAAACGTATCCGGCCCGATGGTAACAGGCGTGAGTAAACCTATGATTTTGCTCCCTGCAGATTTCGAAATACGGTTTAGTGCTGACCAAAGACGCTTCGCCCTCATTCATGAAATGGCTCACATTAAACGGGGCGATTTATGGGTGGCATTTATTGTCTTGGCTGTACGTGCTTTATTCTGGCCAAACCCGCTCGTGCATTATGCGGCGCATAAATTACGCGTCGATCAAGAGGCCGCCTGTGATGCGTCTGTTGTGGCACGAACAGGCGAAGAGACGACCCATTCCTATGCAGAAACACTCGTCCATGCCGCGAGGTCGGCTGGCATAAAAACTAACAAGGCGCCACTCGGATTGGCGCTTATAGATACACCGCTAAAATCGGAGAATGATAATGAGTAAATGGCTTGATTTAGGGATGTCAGATCCTTTGACGCTCGGTATGGCGCACCCCCTCGCGGATAGGTTGGAAACATTAGCGACACCCAAATTAAATAAAGGGTTGTCGCGGGGATTAACCGCCGCTCTTATATTGGGCGTAGGAACCCTAACGGCACCGCTTACAATTGCCGAAGCGCACCCTGAACATGATCTTCCTGATACTGTTGTCAGCATGAAGAAAAAGAACTCAGTGATTGAAATCGTCCGTACCGATGATGACGGCGAAACGGTTAAGAAGCGGTACGAAATCAGCCTCGATGGTGATACATTCGAAGCCTATGAAGTGGATGTTGCCGGACGGAAAACTAAAGTTGATCCCGCAGATATTGAGGGCTTTGATATAGAGAAAGCTAAGGCGTCGAAGTCATGGTCATTTAACGTCGGTGAGGATAACAAGCTAAAGTTCTTATCGGGTGAAGACATCAAGAAAAAACGCGGCGTTTATAGCTGGTTGCACAGTGATAGCGACGATGATGAGGTTCGTCAGTCCATCCGCGTCTACACAGGCGATAAAGAGTTGAAAGAAGCACTCAAAGGCCTTGAGAAGCTCGAGGGGTTGGAAAGACTTGAGGCGCTTAAATCATTGGAGGGTTTAGGAGAATTATCAGGTTTATCCGCCCTTGGAAATTTAAGTGAACTGGGCGAGTTAAGTGAATTAAAAAATTTAGATCGCCTCAAGGTGCTTGAGAACTTCAAAGGTGAAATCGTCATCAAAGGTCTAACAGGCGATGACGGGGCGAAGACATTCTCATGGTCTGGTGACATGTCTGATTTCCCCGAGCGGTTTAAAGGCCTAGATGTTGAACATGATTTCAAATTTGAGGGTAGCGATTTTGAGGGAGGTGATATCAATACTTTCTTCCTAAAACGAGGTGAGGCCGCCTCAAAAGAAGCCCGTCTCGCGATTGCGAAATCTATGCTCGAAAATGCCCAAAACATGCTCGAAGAAATGGACGATCTCGAAGAGAGTGAGTCAGAGTTGCGGCGCGCAAGACGTGACCTAGAAAAGGCCCAAAAATCATTAAAAGCGGCTGAAAAGAAGCTTGAGGGCAAATATCCCAAGTAATAACGGCTTATAATCTAAATTTTCGCCCATAAATGCGAGCGGGACTTGGTAATTACCCAGTTCCGCCCTATTTTAAAGGTTATGAAAAAATCTCTTTTATCTGTTTTAGGCAGCGGCCTCATTAGCGCCTTCGTATTGGGCGGTGGTTCTGCCCAAGCGCAGTTCCTCGACCAAGCCCCTGAACGCGTCGTCCCAGACTCACAAATGCAGGTACAGCTGTCTTACGCGCCCGTTGTAAAGCAAACAGCGCCCGCCGTCGTCAATGTTTACACCTCTCGCACCGTTAGAACGCGTAGTCGCTCAGACTTTTTTGACCGTATGTTTGGCATGCGCCGTGCCCCACAAGAACGCGTTGAAAACTCATTGGGCTCAGGCGTCATTGTCCGTTCAAACGGTATTGTTGTGACAAATGCTCATGTGGTCAAAGGCGCAGACGAACTTCGTGTTGTGCTAAATGACCGACGAGAATTTCCCGCAGAGATTATTGCTCAAGACGAAGAAATTGATGTTGCGGTTCTCAAGATTGATACGAAGGGCGAACGCCTCTCTGCCTTAGCCATTCAGAGCGAAGCTGAAGACCTTGAAATCGGCGATATTGTTCTCGCGATTGGTAATCCGTTCGGTGTCGGGCAAACGGTGACAAGTGGTATTGTC
>CAYGSV010000001.1:0-49883 GCA_964352635.1 uncultured Algimonas sp. | reverse complement strand
TGTCTCGGCTTTGGGTCGGACGAATGTGACGGATGTCTCGTCTTTTATCCAGACGGATGCAGCGGTAAACCCGGGTAATTCAGGAGGAGCTTTGGTGGATTTATCGGGTGAACTTGTTGGCGTAAACACGGCCATCTTCTCTCGCTCAGGCGGTTCGAACGGCATTGGTTTTGCTATCCCGTCAGAGCTTGTCGCCCGTGCGGTTGAAAGCGCGCTAACCGAAGGTCGTATTGTACGCCCTTGGATTGGTGCGCGTACCAATGGCGTGGATGCGACGATGGCGGCCGCGCTTGGTCTAGACAGGTCAAAAGGTGCCGTAATCAATGAGATTCTACCCAAAGGCCCTGCTGATCGAGCAGGTTTAGAAAAAGGCGATGTTATTCTCTCAGTCGATGGCACGCCGATTAACGATGATAGCGGCCTGCGGTTTAAACTCGCGACGCTTCGCAAAGGCGACAAAGCCAATATCGTGTATTTCCGCGAAGGGCGGGAGCGCACCGTATCCGTCAAAACAGATATCCCTCAAGAGACTCCCTTGCGCGACGAAAGAAAACTTGAAGGTTATCATCCTTTTGATGGGGCGACTGTTGTGAATATGAGCCCCGCTCTAGGCGAAGAATTGGGGTTTGACCCTTATCTTAAAGGCGTGATGGTGTTGAAAGTCGAACGCCGCAGCGCGGCGAATTATAATCGTCTTCGACCAGGAGATTTTATCATGTCACTGAATGACACGGACGTAACGTCTTCGCGTCAATTAGATAGTCTTTTGTCGACGACGAATGTTGAAGAAGGTTGGGAGCTCTCAATAGATCGTAATGGGCGTATTGGCGTTCTGCCTACGCGTTACCTCCCACGGGAAAGCCAAGCTGATTTCTGATCTTTTCGCCGCCGCTGGATTAGAGAACACAGCGCCGAGACCGCTGGCTGATCAATTACGCCCGCAAACCTTAGGCGACGTGATTGGACAAGATCACTTACTTGCTGATGATGCACCCTTGGGGCGTATGCTCGCGAGTGGACGTCTCAGCTCTCTTATTCTTTGGGGGCCACCTGGAGTCGGGAAAACGACATTAGCCCGTATCATTGCCGATCACGCGGATATGGAGTTTGTCCAATTGTCTGCTGTTTTTTCAGGTGTGGCTGACCTTCGCAAAGTGTTTGAAACGGCGACCTCACGTCGCACAACGGGGCGAGGAACCTTGTTGTTCGTGGATGAAATTCATCGTTTTAATAAATCACAACAAGATGGATTTTTGCCCTATGTCGAAAATGGCACCATCACATTAATTGGCGCGACAACAGAAAATCCTAGTTTTGAATTAAATTCGGCTCTGCTTTCTCGGGCGCAGGTCTACGTCTTAAAGCGTTTAGATCATGCAGCGATTGACGGGTTACTCAAACGTGCGGAAGCCCACCTAGAAAAGTCTTTGCCGTTAAAAGAGGACGGCCGCCAAGCGCTTATTGATATGGCGGATGGTGATGGACGTTATGCTCTCAGTCTTGCTGAAATCCTCTTTGGTTATGCGGGGCATGACCCGATGGATGCGGCAATAGTTGCCAAAGTCCTGCAAAAGCGTCGCGCCCATTATGATAAAGGCGGCGAACAGCATTATAATCTGATTTCGGCTTTGCATAAATCTGTGCGCGGCTCTGACCCTGATGCCGCACTTTATTGGCTGGCGCGTATGTTGGGTGGTGGTGAAGATCCGATTTATATCGCACGGCGCCTTGTACGCATGGCGAGCGAAGATATTGGCCTCGCAGATCCGACCGCTCTGCCTGCGGCGATGGCGTCACTGTCTGCCTATCAATTGCTCGGTACACCTGAAGGGGAATTAGCTTTGGCTCAAACCGTTGTGCATTTGGCCTCCGCTCCAAAGTCTAATGCTGTTTATACGGCCTTTAAATCCGCACAGAAATTAGCGGCGGAAACCGGCTCTCTTGCGCCACCCGCTCACATCTTAAATGCGCCTACAAATCTTATGAAAGATTTGGGGTATGGAGCGGGATATCAATATGATCCCGATACGCCTGAGGGGTTTTCGGGACAAGACTACTTCCCAGACGGTATAGCGCGCGTTGAGCTTTACACGCCAAAAGGAGACGGGGATGAGGCAAATATTGCTCAAAGACTCGCGCATTGGCGACAATTAAGACGGAAATTATCCCAATAAACCGTCCCTAGACGAGAAATTGTTTACAGGTCACGTTCATTTACCCTAACATAGAGTCGGGGAACATTAATGTGGAGGGACACTATATGGCCGATCGTAACTTAGACGACTACCAACCAATTGCTTTTTACAAAAAGCATACAAAAGCGAAACAATCAGGATTTTCAAAATTTGACGTCGATGGAGCGTATTATTTCTGTCGCTACGTCGATGGGGACATCGCCCTCATCAGCCAGTCTTATAAAGCTCCGAGCGGCCGTGATAACGGTATTGAGTCCGTTAAGAAAAACTCCAAACTCAAAGAACGCTATGTCTTTGATACACGCAAGGGTAAGAAATACGGTTTTTCTTTATTAGCAGGGAACAAGCAAGAAGTGGCTGTTAGCCCTGATTTTTCATCTGCAAAAAAAGCCGAGTTTGTGGCGGGCCGTATGAATGGTTCTGTGAAGGCTAAACCTAAGAAGGCCCCGGCTCCTAAGAAAGCTGCGCCAGTTGTAGCTGTCGCTACACCACGGAAAAAGAATGATGAGGATAATTATAAGCCTTTAGCGTTTTATGAGCGCCAAACAAAGGGGCGCGAAGAAGGCATTGAAAGCTTCATTGGCGATGACGGGCTTCATTATTTTGCCTATTTTGAAAATGATAAAATTGCCCTTATCTCCGAAGGTTATCCAACAACCGCCGCGCGCGATACGGGCATTGCGTCTGTAGAAAAGAATATCAAACTCGAAAATCGTTATCAATACCGTGGGCCGTTGAAGAACGGAAAATATGATTTCAAACTTAAAGCCGGTAATGGCAAAGAAATCGCTCGTTCTGTCTGGTATGGATCAGCGGCTGCGGCGGCTGCCGGTGCTGCCTACCTAATGGGCACGCGGAAACGTGTTGCGCCTGTTGCCGCTATTGCGGCCGCGCCTCTTGCCGCTGCAGCCATGGCAGCTGCGCCAGTTGCTGCGGCGAAACCTGTCGCAGAGCCTGAACCCGTTGTTTATGCCGAACCTGAAGGGGCTGGTATTTGGGGATGGCTCCGTTGGGTCTTACTGGGTCTCTTGGCGTTATTAGCGCTTTTCTTCTTATTTAAAGCCTGTTCAGGCCCGAAAGAAGCGGCTGTTGTTGCACCGCCTCCTGCGCCTAAACTCGTCGCGTGTTGGGACGGCAGTGAAGCAGAAAACAAAGCCGCCTGTCCAACCAGTGTGACCTGTTGGGATAACAGCCTCGCGGCTAATCAAGCGGCCTGTCCTGTACAGACTTTCACATGTTGGGATGGCACGAGCGTGACAAATCTTGATATGTGTACTGCTGAACCTGAGCCAGAGCGTACTGTGACAGAAATGACACCGCCGCCCGCCCCTGAGCCTGTTCGTGTTGAACCTCTTCGTGCGGCTGTCGCGGCAACAGGGCTTCGGACAATTTTCTCACCAGGTACAGGCGAAACGGCTGTCTTGGTGAAACGTTTGGGTTCAAATCCTCAATTTGGCGATAGTCATTCTCTGACGCCAGAAGGCTTCTGCGGAAAGCTCTCTAATCGTTATGCCGTATCCTCTTATGATGCGAATTATCTCGATTATGTTGCGCGTGAAATGGGCTATGGCGGATTTAGTGAGGTCCCGGCTTCGGCGTGTAGCAATGCGACTATTCCGAATGGGTCTCGCGGTATGTTGGGTTATGGTACGCAACACGCTTATCAATACTCAGAAATTGATGCAGACGATCCCCGTGATCTCGAAGCGTTCCGTATTCGCGCTTTGAATGGCAAAGACGTTTATTTCATGAAGACGTGCGGTAACTACTTCTTCATTACGGGCTAATATCCATTCGAAGACTGAACTGACGAAAGGGGCTTTGCAGCCCCTTTTTTAATGGCAGTTTGTGGCTGTCTCCCCTATCAAGCGGCGATGGAGCATTTTCATGTATAACCTTCTACTTGTGGCGATAGGCGGCGCAATTGGCGCGAGCGGGCGATATGGCCTCTCAGCTTTGACGCTACGCCAATTCGGGCCTGGGTTTCCTGTTGGGACATTGGCCGCCAATATCATTGGTAGTGCTTTGATGGGGTTATTGGTTGGTTGGTTAGCCTTTAAAGGCGCGGAGCACACACAAGCCCTGCGTTTGTTTTTAGGTGTAGGCGTGCTGGGCGGATTTACAACATTTAGCGCCTTTTCCCTCGAGAGCTTTTTAATGCTCGAGAAAAAACAATATGGCGCGTTGCTAGGATATGTGAGTGCGTCTTTATTTATATCTTTAGCCGCTCTGGCTTTGGGGCTTTGGTTGGCAAGATTGGTTTGGTCGTCATGAGCGGTGTTCAGATATTGACAATTCCAGAAACGGATGAGGGCTCTCGCCTCGACCGTTGGTTCAAAAAACAATTTCCCCATATTGCCCATGGCCGTGTTGAAAAATTACTCCGTACTGGCCAACTTCGTGTAGATGGCAAACGCGCTAAAGGCAATGTGCGTCTTGAGGCGGGTCAGTCTATTCGTATTCCACCTTTGCCAGAGCCCAGCGAAATTAAAACAACACCGCCTGTCAAAGATGCAGATATTGCCTTTATGCGGAACCTCGTCATTTATGAGGATGAAGACCTGATTGCACTTAACAAACCCTTTGGTTTAGCAGTACAGGGCGGAACGAAAACGACACGCCATATTGATGGGATGTTGCCTGCCCTGGGAGACGGGTGTCGGCTCGTGCATCGCTTGGACCGCGATACATCGGGTGTCTTGCTGATTGCGAAATCTGTCAAAAGCGCAAAGTGGGCGGGACGCGCTTTTCAAAGTCGTCGCGCACAAAAAATTTATTGGGGGATTACGAATGGCGTTCCCAATCCCAAATCTGGCGAGATTAAAGGCTATATGGCGAAGGGCCGATTGGATAATCGCTTCGGTAATATCCATGAAGGCAAAGAAGTCATGGAGCCCGTGCGGCACGGCGCACCTAATGCGAAACATGCTAAGACGCTCTATGAGGTCAAAGCACAAGCTGGCCAAAAAGCGGCTTGGGTGATCATGATGCCGCTGACAGGGCGCACGCATCAACTGCGCCTTCATATGCAATTACTCGGCGCACCCATTGCTGGTGACCCGAAATATATGACGGATAGACCTATGCCGGGCGGACTTTCGAATAACCTTCACCTTCATGCGCGAGCGCTAACACTGCCACGCGAAGGCAAGCCAGATTTGACGATTACGGCGCCTTTGCCCGAGCATATCGATAATGCCTTCCAACTCTTTTCTTTCAATCCCGCCAATGATGAAGTGGATTGGGAGTCTTTAAAATAAGACTGAATTTAAATGGCAAATAAGAAGAATATACGCTTTTATAAGGAGGTCGCATTCGCCGCGGTGGACGGTGGGTTTCATATCTTACTGGACGGGCGTGTTCTGAAAACGCCTGGTAAAAAAACACTTTTAGTGCCAACGCAAAAAGCGGCGGAATTAATTGTCAAAGAGTGGGACGCGCAGGCTGAAGAGATTGACCCGACGACTATGCCTGTGACGCGCTTGCTCAATGTGGCTGTAGAACAAACGCCAGATAACCGTAAGGCCTTGGTCGCCGAAGCCCGCAAATATGCGGGCACAGACGTAATGTGTTACCGCGAAGGTGAGGTGCGTCTCCATCAAGATCATCAATCAGAAAATTGGGACCCTATTCTGAAATGGGCGACAGGGCAGGGTGTTACACTTAATGTGACAGACGGAATTAATGCCGTGGCACAACCTGAAGCGTCTTTGGACAATATTGCGAGATATGCCGCAGGCTTGGGTGACATGTCGCTTACTTTATATGTGCACCTCACGGCTGTCTTTGGCTCTGCGGTTCTGGCGATGGCCGTGACGAAGGGACATATGTCTGGCGCAGAAGGATACCGCCTATCGCGGCTCGATGAATTATGGCAAATTCGATATTGGGGCGAAGATGAAGAAGCAGCCGAGCGAAGCGAAGCGATAGGGGCCGAGGTCTTGGCCCTCTGTGAATTATTGGAGAGTTAAATATGGCAGACCCTGTTATTGTTAAAGAACGCGCGGGCGGAAAATATACCCAAGACGTTATCACCTCTCGCCATCATCTTTATGCGGATGAACCTGCGAGTTATGGCAGTGCGGATTTGGGACCGACGCCTTATGAATATCTGTGTGCGGCGCTGGGCTCTTGTACAAGTATCACCATGCGTATGTATGTGGAGCGCAAGAAATGGAATGTGGATCATCTGGCTTGTGAGGTCAGCCATAAGAAAGTCGTTGGGGGTGATAAAGCGCCTCAAGATGTGTTTACACGGACTCTCACGATTGAAGGCGATATTGATGAAGCGCAACGCAAGCGCATCATGGAAATTGCCAATAAATGCCCCGTCCATAAAACGCTCGAAGCGAGTAGTCATATTGAAACGGAACTCTCGACATAAACGTCTTCATAACATGGAAAATCAAACTAAAGGCTGACCCTTATGGAAGGTGATCTTTTATTTTCAGTCTTTGTGTTTCTGGCCGCTGCCTGTGTGCTTGTCCCGATTTCAAAACTCTCAGGTCTCGGGTCTGTCATTGGCTATCTCATCGCAGGTGTGATTATTGGGCCTTATGTTTTAGGCGCGATTTCTGATCCTGAAACGATTTTACATTTCAGTGAATTTGGCGTCGTGATGATGCTGTTTCTCATCGGGCTCGAACTCAAGCCAAAAGAGCTCTGGGATATGCGCGGGAGATTGCTTGGTTTAGGCGGTTTGCAAGTCGGGCTGACGACGGCTTTAATTAGTGCGGCCGCATATGTTCTTGGCCGACCTTTGGGCGAAGCGGTCGTCATTGGTATGGCGCTGGCGCTATCCTCCACAGCGATTGCCCTACAAATTATGCAAGACCGTGGGATGATGAATGAGACCGCAGGGCAATCGGGTTTTTCCGTGTTGCTATTCCAAGACGTGATTGTGATTGCCATGATTGCGGTTCTGCCGTTTTTGGCAATTTATAGTGGGTTTGAACCCGTGGCTTATGAAGGCCATAGCGGCGGGAGCCATAGCCCCCAAGGGATGTGGTTAGCCGCCAGTATATTTGCCGTATTTGCAGGGATGATTGCAGCGGGTCGGTTTTTACTCCGCCCTATATTCCGATTAATTGCGCGAAGCCGTGTGAGGGAAACCTTCACCGCTATGGCGCTTCTGCTTGTTATCGGTTCGGCCTTGCTGATGAAATGGCTCGGCCTGTCTGCGGCGCTCGGTGCATTTATCGCGGGTGTTGTTTTGGCTGATTCTGAATATCGTCATCAATTAGAGCGGGATATTGAACCGTTCAAAGCGTTGCTTCTGGGTTTGTTTTTTATCTCTGTCGGCATGTCACTCGATTTCGCAACCTTAGCGGCTAAGCCCGTTTTAATTGCCAGCATCGTGCTGGGCTTGCTCGCGATTAAATTCTTAGTGCTCTACGTTATTGGGGTTGTGTTTAAATTAGTTGTGTCGAGCCGCATATTATTCGCCGCGCTCCTCTGCCAAGCAGGGGAGTTTGGATTTGTTATTTTCCAATTCGCTTTAACCGAAGGCGCAATATCCAAAGAGATGTCAACTTTGCTAACAGCCGTTATCGCGATTACAATGGCACTCACACCGCTTATTATTCTGGCCTATGATAAATTAATTGCTCCGCGTTTTGCGTCTCAATCTTTAACGGGGGATGCGCCCGTGAATGAGAAAAATGCGGTTTTGATTTTAGGGTTTGGTCGTGTTGGGCAACTCGCGGGGCGTCTATTGCAAACACAAAATATCCCGACAACAATTATTGATAATGACGGTGACCATATCGAGTTTTTGAAACAATTCGGCCATCGCGTTTATTACGGCGATGCAGCCGACCCTGACCTCTTGCATTTGGCAGGGGCAGCGGAAGCGTCTGTGATTATTGTGGCAATGGATGACCGCGATAAAGTCACCCAAGCCGTGCATGAGATTCGAAATCATTTCCCCAAAGCAAAAGTCATCGCACGCGCGCGAAACCGCCCGCATTTGTTTGACCTCTTGGCAGAGGAAGTCGACTTCGCCGAACGCGAAACTGTGCGTGGCGGTTTGGCCATGGGGCGCAAGGCGTTGAGCTATCTTGGTTTCTCTGAAGAGAAAGCACAGAAACTCTCTGATAAATTTCTCGAAATGGATTTCCAACTCGCGATGGACTCATATCACATGCGAGGCGATATGGAGGCCTTAGCCTCTAAAGCGGCTGAGGGGCGTGCACTGTTGAAGGAAACGCTTAGCGGCGACGCCTCACACCTCTCAAATGAGGAAAGTGAGGATAAGGTTTGATAACCGCGACAGTTTCGCCCTTGTTTTTATCGCTCCTATCCATAGGTAAGGCGCATGATTAGATTATTTTTATCTCCTGCCGGGCGTTCTACCCGTCGCGACTTTTGGATTGGTTTTGCGGGCTTTGTCGTCTTCGTCATTGCATCGCAATATCTTTTAAACGCGACTGTGAACACCATGACAGGATTTTGGATATTCCTGATTTATATCGTTTTGGTGTTTCAATTTCTTTATGCCGTTTATGGGAAACGCCTTCATGATACAGGACGAAGCTATTGGTTTTTGACGGGAATGCTTACGCTAACCCTCATACTGATGATTGTCGTTATGATGACTTATGGCGGAGCAGAGTATTTCAGTGCGTTCTCGCAATATGATCGCAAAGAAGACATTGACCCTGCGGTGATTGAAGAGATTACAACGCAATATCAGGCGAAGATGGCATCGGCGGAAAAGGTCTTGAAGCCGCTTCTATACGGCATTTGGGCGGCTTTCACCCTTTGGCTCGGTTTGGCTAAACCTGACCCTTCAGAGAACCGTTACGGCAAACCTTTGATAGAAACTTAAATCAAGACTGGGGCGATTTTACTTGCTTTTTTCAAAAAAATTGGCAGTCTCTTATTGTTAAACAACAAAAGGGAGAGTTTTCGTGGGTAATTTACTATTTTCACCATCAGGCCGTATTGGGCCTTCAGATTATTTTAAAGGCATGATGATTATTGCCGTTATTGGCGCATTGCTATCACTACTTACTTTGGTAAGCCCAACACTGGGCATGGTAGGAAGCTTGGCGTCGATTGTTTTCCTATATTGTTTCTTTGCTATGACAATCAAACGAACACATGATGCTGGACGCAGCGGATGGATGTCCATTGTTTGGTTTATTGTACTAATTGTAATCTCTATCATCATAAGTTCAATTATTGGTGCTATTACCGGAGTGGGTATGATGGATCTCATCAATGCTTCAATGTCTGGTGATGTTGAGCTTACACAGGAACTGACTAAGAAATCAGTGCTGCCCAGTGCAGTTGGTGGATTGATTAGTTATGCTGTTGGTGCCTATGTGATTAACATGCTTAATAAGGGTGACCCAGGCGATAACCAGTATGGTCCAGCGACATAATCTGACTTAAATAATTAAATAAGCCGCCTCTTTGAGGCGGTTTTTTTTATGCTTGATTTTCAGTGGGGCTAAAGAGGCGTCGGAAATGTTTTTGCAGAGCACTGTCGAGTTGGGCCAGTGTAACCTCTTTGCCCAAATCAGCCAGACTTGTCACACCATGCTCAGATATTCCGCAAGGTACAATCCCACCGAAGTGCGACAGGTCTGGATTGACGTTAATAGAGATACCGTGAAAGCTGACCCATTTCTTCAACCGTACACCAATGGCGGCGATTTTCTCTTCACGTCCATCCTCACGCACGACCCAAACACCGACACGCCCACAACGACGTTCTGCTGTGACATCAAATTCTGCCAGCGTATCAATAATCCATTGCTCTAACCCACGGACAAAGGCGGAAACATCGCGCCCGCGTTTTCGAAGGTCGAGCATCACATAGCCGACACGTTGCCCTGGTCCATGATAGGTATACTGGCCCCCACGCCCTGTCTCAAACACGTCAAAGCGTTCAGCCTCCACGAGGTCAGACGCGTTCGCACTCGTGCCGGCCGTATAAAGCGGTGGGTGCTCCAAAAGCCAAACTTCCTCAGCCGCGTTTTCAGTCGCGATTTGAAGGGCTCTTTCTTTCATATAATCATGGGCGAGAGGGTAGGGGGTGAGCCCGTCACTCACGCGCCATGTCACAGGCATTTCGCTATAGAGGGGTGTCTGGTTGGTCGTCTGCGTCATAGGCGGCTTATGCCATATATACGAGACATCTGCGCGGGATATTTTCAGTTATTTCAGGCACTAAGAAATCTTGCCTTGGGCTGTCGATAAGGCTTTTCTTTTGCCAAATCCCTCGCTATAGGGCTCGAACCTTAATGTGCGGCCGTGGCGGAATTGGTAGACGCGCAGCGTTGAGGTCGCTGTGGGGTAAAACCCGTGGAAGTTCGAGTCTTCTCGGCCGCACCAAAATTCTTTTATCACGTATTTCAGACGTCAACATCCCCCGCTGATAGATGACTTGCCCTCATAGTTTGCAATGATTATCGACGATTAGGTTTTAGCCTTTACAAGGTTTATTTATTAACGCTATGTTAGGAAACTACCTAAGGTGCGGGGTGCACGTCCGATATAATAGTTTTGGCAGGCCGATGCCTAGCTTATTATAATCGGTATATATTTTAGTTTTGTGGGGCGCAAAATGAAACAAAATTTCAAACTCATAACAGGAATCGTTTTCTTTAGTCTAATGGCGGGTTCTGCGAGTAACACTTTTGCATCTAATGAACAGAATAACAGGGGTGTTATTTCTCAGTTTCATCAAAACGGTAAGGCTTGGAGCAATGTTAACGCGGCTGACCTCAATGACTACCTTGGGGATGATTTCAGCGTTTTGACGTCAGACAATCAATCCATCAGTTTGAAGTTAGTCAATGTGATTGCAGGAAAAACGGATCCAAACCGGCCTAGCTTTTTACTCCGAAATCAGAGTGTCATAGCTGTCTTCTCAGCTACCAAAGCAGATAGAGATTGGTTGGCACGATCAGGGTCACAGACAGTCGACTCATGGCATCACGCTTTAGGTAATGGAAAAGTTTTCCTCACGCCCATTAAAAAAAGTGATGGTGAGTACAGCATAGAAATCGTTTTGGATTAATCTTCCAAGGGCTGTGTTCCCCCTTCCTAAGGAACACGCGTAAAATACGGTAACGTATTAATTTAAAAGGGGCGCATTATGATTGCAAAAAAACTACTCTTATCGGCATCCGTGGTGGCTGCCAGCTTTACACTGGCAGGCCCTGCGTCTGGCACATCCAACCCTTTATTGGGAACAATACAACCTGTAGGGTTTAATTTCTGCCCTCGCGGTTGGGCGAACGCGGATGGTCAGCTGTTAGCGATTAACCAAAACCAAGCATTATTCTCTCTTTTTGGTACGATGTATGGTGGCGATGGTCGCACAACGTTTGGTCTACCGGACTTAAGGGGGCGAGTTCCAATTCATGCGGGTACGGGCCCAGGCCTTACACCAAGAACACAAGGTCAAAAATCTGGTTCTGAAACAGAGACTTTAGTATCGACTCAAATGCCGAACCATACGCATCGCGCCGCCATTAAAACCGTCAATGAGCCCCCGAATAGCACTTCCCCTGCAGGTGCCGCATTCACTGTGCAGGCAAGAGATGCGTATAATCGCGGGACGGATCCTAACCCTTTTCCTTCGACGCCGGGTAACCCTGCACGTTTTATGAATCCTGAAACGATGTATGTGGAACCAACAGGTGGGGGCCAAGCGCATAATAACATGCAGCCTTATCAAGTTGTTCGGTATTGTGTTGCAACGATAGGCGTGTTTCCGTCTCGGAACTAGGAGGTTATTATGATTAAAAAACTCCTTTTAAGTGCAACATTATTTATATCCAGTCTTGGTGTCGCTTCACCCGCCTTCGCAGATGCGGAACCCTTTGTTGGCGACATTATGACCGTTGGGTTTAATTTTTGTCCACGAGGGTGGGCGGAAGCGAATGGCTCTCTTTTAGCAATCAGTAGTAATACCGCTTTATTTTCGCTTTATGGAACCTTCTATGGCGGTGATGGCCGGACGACATTTGGTTTGCCAGACTTTCGTGGGCGCGCGCCTGTACATGCAGGCAATGGGTCTGGGCTAACCAATCGGCCTATTGGGCAAAAATCTGGAACTGAAACAGTGACGCTATCGACGTCACAAATGCCAAATCATACCCATAGAGCGGCCATAAAAACTGTTGCTGAACCGCCTAATTCGCCTTCACCGGCGGGTGCTGCGTTTCCTGTCTATCAAGGGAATGGCTATGTCAGAGGGACGGATCCAAATCCCTATCCCTCGACACCGGGTAATCCTGCGCGTTTTATGAATCCAGAAACGATGTATGTGGAACCGACAGGCGGAGGTCTGGCGCATAATAATATGCAGCCCTATTTGGTAATGAAAACCTGCGTCGCTTTGACGGGTGTCTATCCATCGCGAAATTAAGGTCGCACGATAAAAACGTAACCGTAAGGTTCATTAATATGCCCTGTTTCGTTCACGAAATAGGGCTTTTTTGTACCTTAAGTCTATGACTGTGAATAAATAAAACAGTTTCTTGACACTTTTGTAACATTTGATGTAATAAAACTGTCACAGAGGTTAGGCGGCTGTGCGTAGACCAACGGCGCACGTTAGCAGTCTTAAGAAAAACGTTGGTGATGTTCAAAAGGAGCACACCATGAAAAAATTAATGATAACGACTTTGGCCGTGACAGCATTTAGTGCGTCGACGGCTTTTGCCCAAGATGTCTTTACTGATTTAAATATCTCATCGGACTTATCGGGTATCAGTGTTGAAACCGCTGAAAATATTCAGGATTGTCTAGGCGCAGATATGCAAATCGCTTCAAGTCGATCTATTCGCGCTTGTTCTAAAGCTTACAAAGCGTCGATTCCTGATTATGAAATCAGATCACGCCTTATGACCCAGCGCGGATTACTACAATTATCGGCAGGTCGGTTCGATAAAGCGGCGCGCGATTTTAAATTCGCGGCAAAACTTAATGATGAAAATGAGCTTGCTTATTTGGGGCAAGGCTATGCGGCGATGATGGATAAAGACTATCAAGCAGCCATTGACTACTTCAATGACTGCCGCACGCATGAAGGGGCTGCGCCCCTCGCTATGTATGGTTTGGCCATGACGAAAGAGCTTTCGGGTGATGTGGGTACAGCCATGAGCTATTATAGTGAAGCCGCAGAAATGCGTCCTGATTGGGCCGCGCCACGCGAAGAACTCGGACGGCTAGAGTCTGCGCTTTAAACTTATAAAATTTCAGTTTTAGAGGGCTCTCTTTGAAAAAAGAGGGCCTTTTTTTATACAAATTTTTTGCAATTTCAAATGTGACAGTCCTGTTACGTTTATGTAGCGAAAGCGTCACGAAATTTTCAATATCCTGACATAAACATATTACGCGTCTGTCATAATAGGCTGTCACATGCCCTTCGAAGAGGCAGGTGAAAGAGATTCTTAATCAAGAGAATTCGCACCTGCAAAAGTTTTACTTTGGTGAGGGTTACCCATGAAAATCTCTGTTAAGCATATCTTATTGGCGTCAACGGCCGCTTTGGCAATGGTGGCCTGTGACGGCGGCGATATTGCCACACCGGGCAATACTCAAGTTGTTATTAATCCGCCTGCTTCTCCTCCGCCTCCACCACCAACAGGCGTTGCTATCGATTTGGTGCCTGGTGACTGTACATCAGGTACGACCAAGCAAGAAATTGGCAGTGGCACGGATATGGTGGAAGTCTGTGTGATTGACACAAATACGAATGGCGCCATCACAGCAGATATTACTTTGGACGCAAGCATTGGCTATGCGCTTCAAGGCGCAACATTTGTAGGTGTTGATAATATGACATCCGTAACGCTGACAATTCCAGCAGGCACAACACTCTTTGGAGCCTCCGATGACGGTGATGACTACCTCGTTATTACACGTGGATCTAAAATCGAAGCGAATGGAACAGCCGATAACCCCATCATTCTTACAGCCTTGGCTGATATCGAAGGTACGGCTGACCCTGTTAATAGTCGTGGCCTTTGGGGTGGTCTTGTTATCAATGGCAATGCGCCTATCAATTCTTGTGATACGGCGGTTGCGGGTGGGTCAGCCACATGTCAAAAATCAGGTGAAGGCGCTTCAGGCTTTTTTGGTGGTGACCAAGCAGCTGATGATAGCGGTACACTCTCATATGTTCAGGTACGCTATGCGGGTAATCAACTTAACAATAATGACGAATTGAACGGTATTGCGTTTCAAGGCGTTGGGTCCGGTACGCAGTGTGATCACATCCAAGTCCACAACAACGCGGATGATGGCATTGAGTTTTTCGGCGGCACAGTTAGCTGTAACTATGTTGTTTTGACAGGTAATGCGGATGACAGCCTCGATTGGACAGATGGCTGGACAGGATCCGCACAATATGTCGTTATTGAGCACGCCGAGAATTCCGGTGACCAAGGTATTGAGGCTGATAATAATGGCGACAACAACACACTGACACCGCGCTCTAACCCAACGATTGCAAACTTCACTTTTAAAGGCTCAGCTAATACTGACATTGGTATCCTTCTGCGTGAAGGTACGGATGCCCGTATTTGTAACGGCGTTGTCGCTGGCTTTGGCGAAGGTGGATTTGATATTGATAACTCCGAGACAATCGGGCGTGCTTCAATGGGCAATCTGACAGTCGAATCTCTCGCCCTTGATAATCCAACCAATGTTGTTTCAGGCGACGGATCGGAAACATTTGATAACCAAGCTTTCTTTGATAATGGCGCAAACAATGCAGAAATTACAAACAGCTTGTCTGATGATTTCTTCCCAGGCCCAGTCGAGCTTGGAATTGACGCGTGTGATTTGTCCAATGATACACGCCTTGATAATGTCACATACATCGGCGCCTTTAGTGGTGATGAGTCGCCAGAGAATAGCTGGGCGACAGGGTGGACATTTAATCTTCTTCCCGAAGTCGAAGCCACTTGCCCAGCAGGCACAACAGCCACATCATTGACAGCACAAGGTAAAGATGTGTGTCAGCTTGGGTCGGGAACGACAACAACAATTGGTACAGATGTGCGTCTGACCAATAACTTCGTTTATAAAATTCAAGGCTCTGTATTTATAGGTGATGATCTCGGCGGTGATGCCAACTCACCAAATGCGGGTGCGTCTGCAACATTGACGATTGACTCTGGCACAACACTTTACGGTGCGGAAGGTAATGACTACCTCGTTGTCCGTCGCGGCTCACAAATTCGTTCAAACGGAACGGCTTTGGCGCCCGTTATCATGACTAGCCAACAAGACGCCTTCCAAGAAACCGGCTTTGATGCTGCGAATGACCGCGGCCAATGGGGCGGACTTGTGATTAATGGACGTGCGCCTATCAATGCATGTAACGCGGCTGTTGTTGGCGGCTCAGCTGATTGTGAAAAAGACGGCGAAGGGGCGTCGGGTCTCTTTGGCGGTAACAGCGCAACGGATAACTCAGGCAACCTATTCTACACCCGCGTGTCTTATGCGGGTAATCAGCTCAATAATAATGACGAGCTTAACGGTATTGCATTCCAAGGTGTGGGGTCAGGCACTCAGGTTGAATATATCCAAGTCCACAATAATGCGGATGATGGTATCGAGTTCTTCGGCGGAACAGTGAATGCCAAATATGTTGTTCTGACGGGTAATGCAGATGACAGCCTTGATTGGACAGATGGTTGGACTGGTAATGTTCAATATGTGATTGTTCAACAGGCCTCAAATGCAGGTGACCAAGGTATCGAAGCTGATAATAATGGTGACAATAACACCTTATTACCACGTTCGAATCCAACGCTCTCTAATCTCACACTTATCGGCCAAGACAATACAGATATTGGTATTCTGGTCCGTGAAGGAACAGCGGCCACAATCGTGAACACTATCGTTTCTGGCTTCGGCGAAGCAGGTCTTGATATCGACCAATCTGAAACGGCGGCGCAAGCGACTGCAGGCAATCTTAGCTTTGACAGCGTATATGTTGTCGACAGTCCAGAGAGCCTGCGTCAGGACGGCGATAGCGATGCTGAATTGACAGCCGTTTTTGCTGCGGGTGTGAACAATGTGGATGGTGAAGCACAAACACCAACGCAAGACAGCACACTGACGGGCTTTGTTCCAGGAGCCAATGAGCAAGCCGTTACAGCCACTGACCCCTCTACACTCGATAGTTTCTTTGACAGCGTAAACTATATCGGCGCGGTCGAAAATTCAGATGATGATTGGTTCGAAGGTTGGACTCTATTGGTTACACAATAAGACGTTTTCTTACCCATGGATCAGTTCGTCATTGGCGAACTGAAGGGTCGGTGGTCGCTAACCTCGCCACTGACCCGCTTTGCTATTTAGATGAAAGATAAAAATGCATAGATCTAATTTTACAAAATTCTCTCTTTTGATGATTACATCAAGCCTCGTAGGCTTTTCTGCTCATGCGCAGGATGCCACTACAGATGTTGTCCAAGATGAGGTCGTTTCTACAGGTGTCTTTATTCCAAATGAGAAACGCATCACCTCTGAAATAACAAGTGTTTTAGACGAAGAAATGTTCGAAACAATTGGCGCGGGCGATATCGCAGGGGCGCTTACGCGCGTGACAGGTATTTCTTTGTCGCAAGGGAAATTCGCAATTGTCCGTGGTTTGAACGAACGCTACACATCCTCCAATATTAACGGTTCACCGCTGCCGTCTCCTGAACCGCTACGCCGTGTTGCGCCTCTGGATTTGTTCCCGACCTCTGTTTTGTCTGATGTCGTAGTATCCAAAACATTCCGCCCAGAAATGAGTGGAGAATTTGGTGGTGGCGCGATTGCGCTCAGCACGCGTTCAGTTCCGAATGAATCCTTTTTTGATATTTCTATTTCCGGCGCTGCTAATACTGAAACAACATCAAAAGACGGCTTCATCACATCGGGCAGCAATAATGATATCTTCGGTTTTGATGATGGTTTGCGTGATCTACCTCCACTTGATGCGAATGGTGAAGTTTTACCCGGCAGCAATTTTGAAAATTTCAACACCCTACTCATTTCAGAAACACAAATCCCTGGCGATTGGGCTGTGCGCCTGACGGGCGGTACACGCAAAGATTTCGACAATGGTGGGTCTCTGGGTGTATTAGCAACGCTCGGCTATTCCAATGACTGGACAACCCAACGCGGGGTTAGCAATGTCGCGCGTATCGGCGGAAATGGACTTGAATTAGTCGAAGGTCTGTCCGAAGTCACAACCACGAATGACATTGGTTTAAACGGTCTCTTGACGGTTGGATATGAATTTGACGAAAATAATGAAGTTACTTTCAATGCTTTAATGACTCGCTCAACAACGATTGGCTCAGAAGTCAATGAAGGCTTCACGCAAGAGTTTGATAGTTTTCGTCGTGAAACAAATGAATATTTCGAACGCGAAGCCTATATGGGGCAAATTCTGGGCGAGCATTATATCTCTTCACTCAATGATGCCGAAATCACATGGCGGGCTTCATATTCAGTCGCAGGACGGGATGCGCCTTATGAGCGTTTCATCGATTTTGAAAATGATGGGGACGGTTTCTTCCTCGAAAATGATACAAACTCAAATGGTTTGACCTTCACAACATTGGATGATGATACCTATGACGCAGGCCTTGATATCACGATTCCTGTTGATTTTGGGGACCGCACGATTGATGTGAAATTTGGCGGCGCTTACCTCGACAAGTCACGCGATACAGAACAGTCCCTTTTCCGATATATCGGTGGGACAGGTGGAACCATTGATCCAAGCCTTGGCACATTGCGTCCAGATGTTCTTTTCTCGGATGATTTACTTGATGCTGGACTCATACAAATCGACCGTCTTGGGACGGTGGGGTTCCCTGATTTGTCATCAGCCTCGCTTAAAACAATTGCGGGCTATGTGGGTCTTGATACAGAAATTACACCTGAGTTGCGTATTGCACTCGGTGGCCGTTTTGAGAGCTCAACCCAAACAACGCAAATTGGTATTGCTTTCTCAGATGATCCTTTGGTGACTTTGCCAGAGCTGCAAGATGATTTCTTCCTGCCTGCGGCAACGCTGACCTATACGTTTGCGGATAGTTTCCAGTTACGTCTTGCGGCGTCTAAGACAATTAACCGTCCACAATTCCGCGAATTAACACCGACTGTATTCATCAACCCGGCAACGAATGGACAGTTTGTGGGTAACCCGTTCTTGGTCAATTCCGAAGCGACGAACATTGATGCGCGTTTGGAGTATTATTTTGCGTCCAACCAATTTTTCACGATTGGTGGGTTCTATAAAGACCTAACGAACCCTATCGAAGAATTTAACTTCAATGCCTTGCCGCAACCCAATTCGACGGGCTTCATCAATGCGCCAAGTGCCGAACTTTATGGGATGGAAGTCGAGTTTGAACGTCGTTGGGCGCTTGCAGATATTTTTGAAAAAATCGGTCTTTCGAGTGATACGGGTGACAAAGATTTTATTCTGCGGTCTAACTACACATTGACGACATCCTCTGTGAGTGCGGATGGCGATGTTGTTTTTGCGGGGATTAGTCCTAATCCAGGGACAGGTATTGCAACGCCTAATCCCATCGCTGCCTCAGGCCTTTATACTGATGGGCGTAGCCTCCAGGGACAGTCAGATCATTTGGCGAACCTACAGCTTGGTATCAAAGATTATGATAAGAATATGGAAGCGACGTTATTGCTGAATTATCAGTCTGAACGTATTCGCTCGGTCGAGTCAGCCGCAGATGGCTTGCCGTCAATTATAGAGCAATTGCCGCTTACCGTTGATTTTGTATTCAATTATGATTTCCAAGTCCGTAAGGGAGATTACTCACTCGGCCTGAAGGTTCAGAACATTCTCGGTGATGATTATGAAGCCTTCCAAGAATTGGACGGATCATCCGTCGTTATTGATGGCTACGATATTGGCACGACATTCTCAGCGAGTTTGAAACGTAGTTTCTAGTCGTCTAGTTTAACTTGCAATATCCATAGCGGCGTCATTATTTGACGCCGTTGTCATATGAAGTAAGCCTTGTTGCATCGCTAAAATGGCGGCTGACGTACGGTCATTTGTTTCAGTTTTAAGATAGATATTCCGCAAGTAGCCGGTCACTGTGTGCACAGAAATCCCTAAAATTTGCGCGATGACGCCATTACTTTTTCCACGCGCAACCCATTGTAAGATTTCTCTTTCACGGTCTGTCAGATTAATGGCTTCTGCATTTATTTCGCTCTGCGCTCTACAAATATCTACATGGCAGGCTTGGGCCAACATTAAGATATGTCCGACGAGATTCGCGGCATTCAATACACTGGCGCTTTCTTTTGCCACTTGTTGAATATCTAATGCAAATATACCGACACAGTTTAGCGGTGAGAATGTTGGTATAATAAGAGTGTCATGCTCTGATGAAAATGTAGAGAGCAGTGTCACATTTGCGCTCTTATCTAGAGCTTCTGAGATTGTCTGATGTACTTTTAGGGAGCAGGTCAGCGGATGAAGGTTTGGGAAACAACTCTTATAATAGGCAACGGCAAGCTGCCCATAATCATGGGATTTACTCTGTGCGTTTTCCTTTTTCGCGGCAAAACTAATGCCGCAGTCATTTTCATCCATCATGGAGAGGGGGGTTAATTGATGATAAGCGACAGCCTTTAGAGCTTTTTCAGTAATACGATCAGAGAATTGACTAAGACTATCTTCAATTGTCATTTTGAGGCTTCCTCTTCTAATATATGATAAATGAGCAAGATTATCGCCATTTCTCATGAATGCACTGTATTAGTGTATTTTGTATTAAGCACCTATGTTCTTCGTGGTTCTTATTGATAGTCATGTTGGAAGCAGGTTAATCGCCTTTATCGAAATTTTGTGATTGACCATGTGACGTAAAAAACTCCAGTTTCGAATATTTGTATGACTGAGATAGCCCTACGAAGACATTTGAGTTGTTGTTAGAAAATTACCGACAACCAAGGGGTGTATTTTTATTTTTTATTAAGTATTTTTACACCAATATCCGCCAATCGATTCGTCGTCGTATTTAGGATGTGACGCTATTTAACTTGGTTGTGTTCCAAGTGGTTTTAATAGTTTTGGAAAGAGTTTTGGGGATAGTTATGGATTTACACGAAATTGAAAACCACATCGGGAAGCAGATAAAACTGCTTCGATTGTCACGTAAAATTTCTCAAAAAGAACTCGCGAAAAAGATGGGTATTACCTATCAGCAAGTTCAAAAATATGAGAATGGACTCAATAAAATCTCTGTTAGCCGCTTATGGCAGGTTTGCGAAATTTTTGAAATTTCACCAAATTTTCTATTCGACGATATTTTATCTGACGAGCAGGGCTCAAAAAAGGCCGCGCCGCTTATTCCGAACAGCTTGGCGACGTCGCAAGATATGAAACTAATGTTGGCGTTTAAAAAAATCGAAGACAGTTCTAAACGCGCTTTGATGATTAAGCTTTGTCAGGCAATGGCGACTGAATAATATTAAAGCTTACCTTTTGACAAACGTTCGACGTCTTTCAAAAGGCTCGCTTTCATGGCCTCTAAAAGGTCTGTCTCATGGAATGATCGTCCGATCATTCTGAAAATAAAATCACATTTAAGGCTTACGTCTTCTAAAGTTGTTGCAGAGTAATCTAAGACAGCTTTTATACATTTCTCATATTGAAGTGAGAGGGCATCGACATCGCTATCCGCCATAGAAACATCAGCAATGACAGCATTGAGCTTATCAAAAATTGCTGCTTCTATTTCTAGTAATTCGTTTAAAATGTTGTTTTTATTTTGCATATTTCCGATGAAATTCAAATATATTGAGTTCAACGGTGTAATAGCGGAACAGACTAAAAGAAAAATGAGATTAACTCATGAGTTGAGTCATGACATTAATAAGTAAGTGTGGACTGAAAATAACGCTCATAAGTGGCATTGCCACCATAAATTTGTTCCAAAATGAAACGAATGGATGAATTACTGCGTCTATAGGTCGATGAGTGTCTCGCCAATGCCTCGTAAAGCGGCAGTTGTTCTATCTGACGTGCCGGTTTTAAGATAAATACTACGTAGATACCCGTTCACAGTATGCTGAGATATACCAATAATGTCCGCGATTACTGAATTACTTTTACCACGGGCAACCCAAGTTAAAATTTGCTTCTCACGAGTTGTTAGCTTTTTTATTGCTTTTGTGTTTGTTCGTCTAATCTGACTATATCGCGTATGTGCCGCTTGGCAGACCCAGCTCAACTGTCTGACAACATGCTCTGTAAGCCCTTTCTCGTTGTCTTCTGCCTCTAAAACGAAACATCCACTACGGCCGTTAGCGCTGTGCGTAGGAATAACAACACCCAAAGAGCTTTCCTTCATGTGAAGTGTTTTAAAGAGATTTAATTGATCCTTGGTAAGGTAATCAAAATTTGACCTCGAAGTGAATAATGTTGAGTTGTTACAACGTTTCGCAACATGCAAAAAAGATTTCGTCGGATCGAAAACAGCAGATTTATAAACTGCTAGTGCCGAATGGTTTTTGCCGCGTGATACAAAGTAGTGGTTGCCATAATCACGCGCACCAGCGGGGGCGATGTGGTAATAAGTAAAAGCATGAAGTTTGAGGGAGGCGTTGAACTGGAAGAGTATATCCCACAATTCATCCGCGGAAACTGTGCATTCAATCAAATGGAAAACATTCCCCGTTATATCAATAACGTGAGAATTAGAATCTTCACTTTCTATTAGTTTCAACATGTGTCGTTACCCAGCCCAAACCGAATCACCCCACATGATCTGAATTTACTTTAACAACTGTTGAAGAGAGTTAAAGCAAAAAGAAGTAATTTACTGTGAAGAACACACCCTAAGGTTTTCTAGACCTGCAGTTTGTTTGTGTTTTTGAGTGATCTTTTACTGCGTTTTGCGAAGCTCTGCGTTTCTACTCGCGATCACAAGACTAATCTCATATGATTTTTTCGCCTGCATTTCAGACATAATCATACCTGCCTTTGCACTGTTCATGTCACGCAAAAAACCGGCGGCAAAGCTTGGAGCCATGCTATCAAAAATCTCTGCAGCTTTTTTGGGCTTCATCGTTTCATACATAGAAATAAGATGTTCCAAATCTGATGACGCAACAGTTTCAATACGGTCGAGTTGTTTCTGTACGTCTTCTTTTGTCGTTTGAAGGCTTGTGAGTTGCTCATCAAGTTTTACTTCTAGGGATGATAAGGCTTTTTCACGTTTAGCGATTTCTAGTGCTCGATTGTCCAATCTCACCTGTTCCAAAAGAAGGGCGTCCGCGAGTGTGCTTGTTAAACAAACTTTCTCCGATGAGTCACTAGAGCCGCCTGTTTGTTCATAGGACTGGGAGTCTCCCTGCTTATCAGTTTCATTTTTTTCGGTGATGGAGGCTTTGCTTGAGGCTTCTTCATCCGCATTTGCCAATGACAACGTTGTGAGCTGTAGAGCGCAAACAAGACCAAAACTTATCGCAATTATCGGAAGGACACGGCTCTTCATGATTTATAATATTCACGTGATTTTAAAAAACCGAGATGTTTTCTCACGCCCTTACGCTTAACGAGCGTATCGATATCATCAAATAATTCATCAATGGGGTCTTTTTCTGAAGCAGTTATTCCCAGAAGTGAAGTCTCCTCAGCTTTATCTGAGTTGAGCTGGGAGTCACCACTATCTGCCTCAACAACTGTTAAGCGGGGAGAGGGTCTTTTAAGCGATTCACTCGGCGCCTTCACATCCTCTGCTACAGAGTTTGATTGAGCGATTGGCGTGGCATTTAAAGATGCGGAAATCCGGTATTTCTCAATATCTGTTACTACTTTTAGCAAATTGGACGCTGTCGTTTGCGCCTTTTTAATTGTGTTGGGCAAGGTTTCTTCAAGCTTTTCGTCCAACTGGGTTTCCAGTTTTGTAGCCGTATGTATTTTACGTTGGAGACTGATAGTTTCTGACTCTAATTTCATGGAGGCAGCTTTGGCTTGGGCCAGTAAGTCTTTTAGAGTTTCTATAGACTCTATTGTCGTTTCTTGCGTTGACTTGGCCGCCTGATGTGTCTCTTTGATAGCGTTTGTAAGTGAAACAATAGACGCGCCCACGCCTGATTTGAGATTACTTAATCCCTTTAGGCGCCGGTTTAATAAGGCACAATACAGGCAAGCTAGGCCTGATATTAGCAATAGGACAACATCTTGAACTAATGCAAAATCAATCGGTAATGACATAAAGCTTTCCATTATCGAATTAGAAAATCAGTGATAAGAATTCCAGAGACATTTTCGTCTCCTAAAACAAGCTTGGCCCGACGCAGTAATTGAGCCCTGAGTTGCGGCATGAATGTCACATCTTCTAGCTGCTCAACTTCGATCGCGCGTAGATAGCTCATAAAGGCATCACGCAATCGTAAATCATTGGGATCAATTGTGCTCGCGGACTCACTTGGAGCTTCTACGGCTAATAATATTCTTAGAACTTGCCGACCTTCTCTCAGGGAAATGACAAATTCATTCAGTTCGACGATGTCCAAGTTCTTAGACGTAAAATCAATATGCTCTTCCGCATGATATTCTTCTGTTTCAGCATGATCTTCGGCGGGAAACTTTGCCTCTCCGCTTGGTAGTGAATATACGGTGCCGAATGAGGCCGCCGCTAAGAGCAAGGGCGTTAGGATAGCCCCTATTAAGCCGCCTTTTTTAGGCTGACCTTCCGCGTCTTCTGCAGACACTTCGAGATTGCCTTTATCCTTTTTATTTTTTTTAGCCATAGTGACAGAATACTTCCGAGTACTATTATTTGGTGTTTCCTAAAAAACACATAGTAGTAAACCGTCTGTTAATTATTAGCACGTTATGCAGAAATACACTGATAAAGTGTGCCTTTCTGGTAAACAGGATTTTTCCCAAGGCAATTAGGATGAATATAATAAACGTGTGGTTGGCTCTACCGCTACAAAAACGCATTCTATCTATCGTAAGTGCTATCGGCACTTTGGCGTTCATCTTTTTATTGGCTTCTGTCACCATGAAACCCAAAATGGGTTTGCTTTATGCGGGGCTTGATCAGGCAACGGCCGGCGATGTGATTGCGCGTCTCGATGGTATTGGCGTGAAATATGATGTGCGTGGCAATGCAATCTACACAGATATTAACCGACGTGATGCTCTGAGGCTAGAACTCGCAAGAGAAGGCCTGCCCAAACAAAGTATCGTCGGCTATGAGTTATTCGATGATGTGAATAGCTTTGCGATGTCATCAGAAATGTTTGATGCGACCTATTGGAGAGCCAAAGAAGGCGAATTGGCCCGGACGATTTTGGCGATGCCCAACATCCGCGCGGCGCGTGTGCATCTTGGTACGCAAAAGGCGGCTGGTTTTAGCAAGGGGCCAAAAGCGAGTTCAGCTTCCGTAACGTTGTCAACATCTGCAGGGATCAATATGGAACAAGCCAAGGCTGTCCAATATCTGACAGCCCTTTCTGTCGTGGGCCTTAAGCCTGAAGATGTCGCTGTAATCGATACGGTTCGCGGTCTTATTGTTGGGCCTGGTCTGAACATGCCCCCTGAAATGGGTGGAGAAACAGATATTGAGCGCGCGGCCAAGCTAAAAGAAAACTTAATGTCTATTCTTGAAGCGCGTGTCGGCCCCGGTAATGCGCGGGTCAGCGTGTCCCTTGATCTTGATAGAACGCGTGAGAGCCTGACGGAACGCACCTTTGATCCCGAGGGACGTGTTGTGAAATCACAGCAAACCTCTGACATGTCCGACAGTAGCGCGGGACAAAACGCTGCTGTTACAGTTGCGAGTAACCTCCCCGAAGGCGCTGCAGGGGGCGGGAATAATACGTCTGATCGTACTGAGGCTTCTGAAACAGTCACATATGAAATTTCTGAAATTCTAAGAAGTCGTGAGATTATGCCGGGCGCGATTAAGCGTATGACGATTGCTGTCTTGGTCGATGATCAACAAATCATTTCCGATGATGGTACCGTTTCGCGTGAAGCGCGTTCCGAGGAAGAACTCAATATATTAAGTGAGTTAATGGCCTCCGCCTCTGGATTGGACGAAGAGCGAGGAGATAGTCTCACTGTGCGGTCTCTTAGTTTCAATCAACCTGCTGAAACTGATTTCGTTATTAAGCCAAGTGTGATGCAACAATTTATGGATCAATATCTCTGGAGTACGGTGCAGGCGCTTATTCTTGCTGCTGTGGCCTTAATTCTAGGACTCTTTGTGGTACGGCCTCTCTTGTCTCAAACAGAAGGTGGAGCAGGGGGAAATCTCAACGATATGACTGGCATGCCAGACCTACTCCCTATGGATCTGAATAGTGGGTTTGGCACGATGAGTGCTGATGATGCTTTCGGCGGTAATACGCTTGAACAAAATATGACCCCGTTGGGAATAGAGGGGCCAGTTTCTGACAATTCTGATCCCGTTGATATGTTGAACAATAAAGCGAGCGAGCAGGTCGATGACGCTGCTGAACTTTTAGCGAGTTGGCTGAGCGCTGATGCAGCACAGGCAAGCTAATGGGAAACCGTCACTTCATATCGCAAAATTCTCTAGCCCCTTTACCAAAAGTTGACCTTGAAGGCCGTGTAATTGTTGCAGACTTTGCCGTTTTCCATGACCGTCCTAATAATAGCGCCCACTTCGTCGAGGTTGATACTGAAGGGGGGCATAATGAGGATTACTTGGCGGGTCTAGAAGCTGGAAAAGTAGAGGCATCCGCGGTTTATGAGAACACCATAAAGCTCATGGAGGACACACTCGGTCAATTAAAAGAAATGTTAGCAACAAAAGTAGAGGCGATTGAACAAAGTCATGGAAGGGCTGTTTTAAAATCTCTTGAAGTCGTACTCCCTGCTTTAGCGGAGCGTAGCCTCCTTATTGAAATGAAGTCTGTCATTGAGAAAACAACGTTTTCGGAAACATGCGGTGAGATTATTGCGCGTCTTCATCCAAATAATAAGACCGCCAAATCCTTTTTACTTTCTAATAGAGCTGTGTGCGATGGCGGCACGGGGCTCTCAATAGATGAGACAGAAGAAATGTCGGAAACGGCTGTTGCCTTTTCTTGGGGCGTAACGCGTGTTGAAATTGACCCGGAGAGCAACGCAAAACAATGTTTAAGATTACTATCTCAAGCTTTCGAGCATGACCCAAAAAGAATACAGTCGATAGATATTGAAGAGACATTATCATGAGCCAAGATAACACTGAATTTGCCGAAATGAGCCCACCTGATTTGGCTGAAGCTAACACGATTGATGCTCCAGAGCCTCCTCTTTCAGAACGGCGTGATGGGCAAACTGGGGCAAATTATAAGCGTTCAATCTATGCCTTGCCAGTGAAAGTCCAGATGGTTGTTGGCACGGCTCGCCCCACCATTGCGGAGCTTTTGCGCTTGAAATCAGGATCTGTGCTTGAAATGGACAAACTCATTAGCGACCCAGTTGATGTCTGTATTGATAACCGCGTGATTGCTCGTGGTGAATTGGTGGAAACGGATGTCGCGACGGGTGAAATTGGCCTAAAGATCACGGAAATCGTGGATATCTCGGAGGATATGCTCTCCTAATGATGTCTGCCTTGCGACATAAACCGCGTTTGTTAGCGTTGCTTGTTGTGATTATCGCGATGAGCTTTTTTAGCTTTGGCGATATGGCTTTTGCACAAGTCGCTGATCAAGCTGAAACTCTTGAGGAGAGCTTGAATAATACGCTAGATCAGCTCCTGCCTGAAAGCGAAGACGGTGATGTCGGATTAGATGCGCGGGTCATACAGCTCTTCTTAGTCGTAACAGTGTTGAGCTTGGCGCCTGGTTTGGCGATGATGATTACTTGCTTGCCTTTTATGCTGATTGTCTTTTCGTTTCTCAGGCAAGCCATGGGATTGCAGCAAACACCCCCCAATATGATGATAATGGGTCTCGCGATGTTCTTGACTTTTTTCGTGATGGAGCCCGTTTTCACGCAGTCATGGGATGACGGCTTGTCGCCTTACATGGACGGTATGATTACCGAAGAACAAGCGATTGACCGGACATTGACTCCATTCCGTAGCTTTATGGAAGCCCGCGTTGAACCTGAAACCATTCAGCGATTGGCTGACACGATGCCAGAGCGGAATTATGATCTGTCTGAAGAAACCCCAATGCCGCTTTTGATTACGTCTTTCATGCTCTCAGAAATAAAGCGCGCTTTTCAAATTGGCTTTGTTATTTTCATGCCATTCCTCATTATTGATTTGATTGTTGCCTCTATCTTGATGGCGATGGGTATGATGATGGTGCCGCCAGCGGTGGTCTCGCTGCCCTTTAAATTGGCGTTTTTTGTTATGGCGGATGGGTGGTTGAAAATCACTGAAGCGCTGTTGCGTGGCTATGGGGTCGCGTGATGTTAGAGGGTGACATAATCAATGCTGATTTCAATAGTGAATTAATGGGCAATCAAATGGCGGCAAATATCATAGTGCCAGAAACGTCTATTAATGACCTGACGCCGCCACAAAAGGCGGCGATCATCTTGGTCACTATGGGTGCAGAAAATGCAGCGCCTGTGGTTGAAAAACTTTCCGACCAACATATTGAGCAGTTCCTGCGGGCTTTAAAGCAATTAGGCGAAGTTCCCCGAGAGAAGATATTAGGCGTTATTGCCGATTTTATTGTCAAAATTAACAGCCGACAAGGTATCTTTAAGGCTGGCCCCGACAGAGCCATGGATATGGCGCGTGAAATTCTGGATGATGATCGCTTTGCGCGTTTAACAATGGATGCTTCGATCTCAGAATCCCAAGAACCTAAAAGAGAAGGTGTATGGGGAGAAATGGAGCAACGTTCGGCGAAAAGTATCGCTGATTTTATTATTGAGCAAAAGGCTGAGATTGCAGTTCTGATTTTGTCAAAACTGTCGAAGGAGGTTGTCACTGAAGTGCTTACTGAACTCCCCGAAGATGAATCTGTGGATTTTGTAAAACGACTTTCCAATGATACACAAGTTGCGCCTTTTGTGGAAAAGGCGACAGAGCGATTTGTTAAGGCTGAGTTTTTGAGCGGAGAGGAAGTTGAAGGGAATAATGAAGCTATTATTTATGTAGCCGACCTTTTATCTGTTCTGCCACGTGACAGACGAGACCGTATTCTAGAAGACATTGAAGAGGTCGATGAGGATCGTGCGCGTAAGATACGTAATGAAATGTTGACTTTTGACGACTTGCCCGAACGTCTTCCGCCTACGGCCATTCAAATTATCTTCCGCGAATATAATAAAGTTAAATTGCGTGAAATGTTAAAAGCAGGATCACTTGGATCACAGATGGTGACTGAGTTTTTATTGTCTAATATTTCTCAACGTATGGCGGATCAAATTCGTGAAGAGCTTGAGGCCATGGAAGAGATGACAGAGAAGCAGGCGGATAAAACATTGTCTGGGTTTATGAGCTATATTGGTCAGTTGCAAAAAGAACAGCGCATTACTTTGATTAAAAAAGCGGAACCTGTCTTACCTGATTTGGGTTAGTTTAAACGTAAAGGCCGCTCAAAGCGGCCATTTTTATACAAGATTTATAATTTATTTATTGAAGTACAAGCTCGGCATGTAATGCGCCGGCTGTTTTAATTGACTTTAAAATATCAATCATTTCACGGGGTGAGACACCTAGCGCATTCAGACCTGCCACGAGGTCAGGTAGGGTCACACTATCATCAAGAATGGCGATGTTGCCAGGTTCCCCATCTTGGACTGTAATGCCTGTGCGTGGTACCTGAATAGGCTCGCCAAAACCAAAGGGGTTAGGTTGATAGACGACAGGGTCTTCAGTAATTTTGATGGAGAGATTGCCTTGCGCGATTGCTACAGAGGAGACTTTTACATTCTGTCCGAGGACAATGGTGCCAGAGCGTTGGTCGACGACCACGCGGGCTTTCTGGGCCGGTGTAAGTGTGTAGTTTTCGACCTTGCTGATGATATGTGCAGGAGATTGGGCAAGACGTGAGAGATCAAGCTCAACTGTGCCGGCATCTAATAATCTAGCGTGCGGGCCGCCAAGGCCCGCATTGATTTTGCCCTCAATACGTTCTGCCGTTGTGAAGTCAGGCGCTCGTAGGGCAAGGCGAATGTTTTGCATATTTTGAAAATCGAAATTAATTTCACGTTCTATACGCGCCCCATTTGGGATGGCGCCTGAAGTAGGAACGCCTTCTGTGATGGATGCGCCGTCGCCTTCTGCTTGGAAACCGCTAACCAATACGCTGCCTTGGGCAAGGGCATAGACTTCGCCGTCCGCTGCATTCAGGGGTGTCATAACAAGCGTTCCACCAGCGAGGCTTTTGGCGTCACCAATTGAGGAGACATTCACATCAATTCTGGACCCGACGCGTGCAAAGGGGCGTAGAGACGCAGTTACCAAAACGGCGGCGACATTATTCGGGCGAAAGTCACTGCCTTGAATATTCACGCCAAGGCGCTCTAGCAAATTAGATAAAGCCTCTTCGGTGTAAGGTGAATTCCGAATTGTATCGCCTGACCCATCTAGTCCAATAACAAGACCATAGCCGACAAGGTCATTGCCGCGCACGCCCTCGATATCGACAATGTCTTTAATTTTAACATTAGCCTGTGCAGTCCCAGGCAACATCAGAAGCGTAGTTGCAAAGATAAGGCTCAGCCAAAATAAAAGAGGGCGCATAATTTACCGTAAGAAGTTGGTGAGGGTGAGATTAGAGAGTCTTGAAGTGATTGTGTAAGAGGCTTCTAATTGAATTTGTAGTGACTGTAATTCAGCGGCGGCTTCGAATTGATCCCGACCAAACAGGTTTTGAAACGCTAGGCTCAATGAGGCACGCTCACTATCATTTTGGGTCTTCGCTTTTTCAACTGTCTCGCCTAATGTGCCAAGCTCGGTTTCGAGACGAATAAGACCAGAGCCTCCTTTGGCGGCGGCTTTTGTGCCTTCTTCAAAGAGGAAGGCAAAGCCAGTTGCGTCTGTAGGCGGTAGAGACTCTTTGGCTGTCGCCATAAGGGTGAGACCTTTTAGGGTGTCTTTGATTTCCTGATTATTCGCCTTTATTCCAACCTGTAATGTCTGTCCGTTTCCAACGGGCAGGGCTGGTGGGTTGCCATCGCCGCCTTGATAAATATTTGTATCAAACCCGCCCCCTGGCGTATCGAAATAATCATCAATCGCGACCATCGCTGCATTCGCGTTGGGCGCCGTAGCGATAAGGTTGCGGACATCCTCTAAAAGGGCCTCTGCCCCCGCGAAGGGTGTCACATTAGTGCGATCTCCAGAGAAAAGGTTGCGCTCGCCATGAGAGGTGCTCAGAGCATTCATAATCAAAGCAATGGTGTTTTCTGCTTCATCTGCAATAGCATCTGTGCCTGTGGGTGTACCGCTGTTTAAGGCGATAAAGCCGCGTGTATCAATGGAGTTAAGAGTGGTTCTGGCGCCTGCGACAGCCCCTGACATAAAACTGAGCCGTGTTTCGGACAGCGTGTTGACCTCTTGCGCTTGTAAAAGATCGCTTTGAGCTTTTTGCAATAAATGCGCTCGACCGACATCGCCATTTGTGGCGCTTTTCAAGTCAGATTTAAGTCCTGTGACAGCTTCTTGCGAAACCGTCTGGATTTGGTCACGGATTTGCGCCGTGGTACGATTGCGTCGTGAGTAAGCGAGCAGATCTGGATATGAAGAAACCTGCATTATCTCACCTATATCGAAAGAAGTCTGTCAATCATGTCACCAACCGTTTGAATAACGCGAGCGTTTGCGGCGTAGGCTTGTTCAATGACCAAAAGCGTTTGTAGCTCTGCATCCGTATCAACGGCAGAAGTTTGAATTTCAGCGTCGTTTAAAATGTCGCGACGTGCAATTGTACTGGCATTAATTGAATCAAACCTTAGAGACTGTTCGCCAATCAGAGACGTCAATCCCGCCGCAGCCCCAATAACATTATACTCGCCTTGCAAGCCGGAATTAGCGGGCGCCGTTTGAGAGGTGGTCATAGCGTTAAGCAAATTCGAGATAATCTCTGTATTGCCTGAATTACCAGGCGTCACAGCGCGAAGGCCGTCTCTGATGCGAAACACCTCTCCGCCTACATTTGGGTTAACGAGATTATTGATAGATAAGCGTGAAGCTGAACCCGCAATCGCTGTTGGGTCTGCGAGAAGGGCGCTATCCGTAAATAAGCCCTGAGCCCCAGGCGTCTTAGTCGGGTCGAGGCTATCATCTGAAAAGCGAGAGACGAGGTCTGCCGCAAGGCTGTCCAGAGAGTCCGTAAAATCTGTGGCAATTTGGTCGCGAATGGCAAATTCACCTGCTAGGCTACCCGTTTGCAGAGCGTGACGCCCAGAACTACCGGGTGTGATATCTTGTTCACCAACAAAAAACCCTGAGAGCGGGCTTGTACCGTCTCCATAGCGCATATCATCCGTCATGACGGGTGTGCGGGTAAAAGAGAGTTCGCGAACCGTACCCGATAAAAGGTACACGCCACTTTCTGTTATAATATCAACTTGGCTATTGTCGCGACGAATATCTTTTATCGGAACAATATTGGCGATGGTATCGATCAGCCCTTGACGCTCATCCTCGAGTGCTGCCGTATTGCCTGATACTTCATCCAAGCCGCTGATTTCGCCGTTGAGGGATTGGATGCGTTTAAGAGCATCATTCACGACCTGAACATTTCGCGCGATATTCGCATCGGCGGTTTCGCGCATAGAGAGTGACATGTGAGAGAGCGCATTAAATTGCTGGGTTGTTTCATTGGCCGCAGAGACGACCGCGCTTTGAAAAGCGGCAGACTCTGGTGTTGCTTGAAGTGTTTTGAAACTGGCTTCGAGATTTTCGATACTAGCAAAAAGGCCGTAGCCACTACCGGGTAATCCGATTTCTGTATTGAGTGTCTGGTAAGCATTAGCCAACACTTCAGTACGGCCTGCCGCTGAGTCTGCATCTCGACGCAAACGTGATAACGCAAAGTCTTGCGCCCTTTGTACAGAAGACACGCGGACGCCATTGCCAGATCCATCCGTGACGCGTTCTTGAGACACAACCTCACGACGGACATAGCCTGGAGTAGACGCATTAGAAATGTTGTTAGCGGCCACATCCGCGCGCAAGCTAGTGGTCGCGAGACCAGAGTTAGCATTAGAGAGTGCGCGGGTGAGGGACATAAAGTTTACCTAGAGCTTTAATCAGCGGTCAAAGGGTTATCGTTTGATGTTAGTGGTTTCTTGCAACATCTCATCAACCGTTTGGATGATTTTGGCATTAGAAGAATAAGCACGTTGCGTTTCAATCAAACTCGTCAATTCAGACGCGATATCTGTGTTCGACTCCATCAAGGCATAACCTGAATACCCTCCTGTTGGGCCATCACCTGCGTCCCAAAGATAAACATCACCACTGCGGTTAGAAATCGAATAGGCTTGACTATCTCTGGCTGTTAGGCCGTTTGCATTTGGCACTTCGGCTACCGGAATTTGATAAAGTGTGCGGCGGAAACCTGTATTGTAAATCGCTTCGAGATAACCCTCTTGGTTGATTTCAATGCTTTGCAGGTCACCGACAGGTGAGCCGTCTTTTGTGATACTATAGGGAGAGAAATCTGAACCCAGTTGTGAGAATCCAGTCGTTTCGTTAGGGCGACCAATAAACGCATTAATTGTCCCTGATGCGACATTGAACTCCATTTCGCCTGTGACGGGGTCATAGGCTGCACCTGCGCCTGGCGTGATGCTCGCGAGAGAGCCGCCATTCGTTGTTCCGTTAAAGGCAACTGTGAATGAAGCGATAGGTGTTGTCGGGTCACCCGCTTCATCGACAACATCAATTGACCATTCGTTTGCCGTGCCTGTGGGTGTGAATGTCATCGTTAAAGATTGTGTCAGACCGAGTGAGTCAAAGTAATCTAGCGGAAGGATATAAGGGTCTGTAGGGCTGACACCTGTTGCAGGTAGGTTCACGCCAAGCGAAATATTCTGCGTTGGCTCCGCACTAAACTGACCTATGTTTGTATTGACGGGAACAAGGCTATTTGTGCTTGTGCGGCTGGGCGCGCCTGCGTCGCCATTTGAATCTGTTGGCCATCCTAGTAGGAAAAGGCCACTTGTTGTGCGGAGGAACCCGTTTTCATCGGCCTCAAACCCTCCGGTAGGCACCATCATGAAAGCGCGGTCATCGGCTGGCGCATCAATACCTGTAAAGTCGGTGACAGGAATCATGCCATTACCGTTAATGGCGATATCCGTTGAGCGACCTGTTGAAATGAGAGAGCCCGTACTTGTGACATCCTTATAGGCTGTGGCGCGAACACCTCCTGCGGAATATGTGCTTGGGCGTTGGTTGATCACCATGCTGGAGAAATCAACGTCACTTCTTTTGTATCCAACCGTTGCGGAGTTAGCGATATTATCTGAAATCGTCGCCAATCGCGTGGCATTTACGTTCAGGCCCATGACCCCTGCATTGAGGGAAGAGGATATAGTCATTAGTTCAATCCTTGAATTTAATGTATGAATACAAGGATAAACGAGTCTTCCTTAAGAAAGTGTGTATTTATAAAAACACTATATAAGTGTTACATGTTAAGGATGGTTATAGATATCCGTCTGTTCTGCGGGGAATAAGGATCGTCTGATAAAGGCTCTGTGGACGCTTTCCCCGAAACCTCTGAAATTTGCGTCGATGGAAAACCCATTTGGGTCAAGAGACGGCGCGCCGTATTCGCACGGTCGGATGATAAGTCCCAATTTGAATAATCACCATTACCGATAAAGGCATGATTGTCTGTGTGGCCTACAATTTTTATATCATTGGCAACGGTCTCAAATGATGTCGCAACGATTTGAGTGAGTTCACGTAGAATTGGAGAGGGTTGAGCACTTCCCATAGAAAAAAGCGCGCTGTCAGCCTGATCAATAAGCTCTATAACTAAACCTTCTGGGCTCATTTTTAATATTAGGTGCTCTGATAGCTTTTCATCAACTGTTGCCAAAGCTGCATTCATCATATCAATTTTTTCTTGCAATTCTTCATCAGTGCCTTCGCCTTGGCCGAAGTCTTTGTCACCTTCTGCCCCAGCGCCGTCCTTAGCAAGCGTATCTTGCGTGTAAAGCGAGCTTCCTTTAAGCGCATCAGCCCCACCGCCTGAGACTGCGGCGAGGGGAATGTTCGGATTAAAGTAATCCGCAATCCCTTTGCGTTGCTCTTCTGTTGTTGCGTTCAAAAGCCACATAAGTAGAAAGAAGGCCATCATCGCTGTCACGAAGTCAGCATAAGCCACCTTCCAAGCACCGCCATGATGCCCGTCAGCCGCATAGACTTTTTTTCTACGTATAATAATGGGTCGAACAGCGTCGCTCATTTCTGGTGTCCATAATTGTTGATACACCACATACTTGCGTAAAATGGTGAGTATTCAGAAAAGAAACACAGTTAAGGAACACTTAAATGTTTTAAGTCATGCGATACGCAAACACTTAATCGGTGTGTAATTTATAGTACAATGAGATGAGCATGAGCGTTTTACGCAAGAAAATTGATAACGCAGCTGTAGCAAAACCCCTGAATATGAATGAAGCGGAATTATGCTGGCAAGGCTTTCAGCAAGATATACTTGAGGGATTTGAAGCGCTGATTGAGCCGCTGAATTGGAAAGCGGATGGATTGTCAGTTAAGCAATTAGAACACAAAGCACTCCCAAAGGCTTTCGCAAAGACAGGGCTGTATGCCACATGGGGAGAGACAGACCGTGAAAGTCAAAATCTTATACTACTCGATACTAAGCTAGCAGGCCTCATATCTCGTTTTGGTTTTCAAGGCGAGATTACAGATTTTAAGAAACTTGATAAACATCCCATTTCAAAGTTTGATGTCATGTTATTAGAAGACCTTTTGGCGAAGGCGAAGACTTGTTTTGATCCATCAACCTTGGCTGAACGCAAAGACTATATCGATTTTTCCGATATACCTTTCACCAATGAATATCAAAGTTGGATTAAGTTAGATCTAAACTACATAGTGAGTATCGGGCCAAAGTCTGAGAGTATGCCCTTATCATTTACACTTTTGATGTCCGAAGATAATTTTCAAACGCATATTAAAAAGGGCCCCCAAATTGATGTCGTATCTGAAACACTTGATTTTGATGAAACGGCTGAAGCCCTAACCCGCCATATTGACAAGAGCGTTACGTCTTTGCGTGCCGTTTTAGAAAATTGTGAAATGACTGTAGCGGATTGTACGCGTCTTTCGATTGGACAAATTATTCCGCTTCCTGGGGTATCCTTGCAAGACCTTAGTGTTGAGGCGGAACTAAAAGAAACACGCGTCTCTATTGCGAGAGCGGCATTAGGGATACATAAAACACGCCGCGCCGTTCAACTTGTCGAAGACGTCTCACCTCATTTTATTGATAAGGGATTGGCATCAGTGCTGGATTAGCCAACTGTGTAGTTAGAGTTTAAGCTTTATAGATGCATAACACCAAATTAGTGTATAATTAAAGAATAAGTAACATCTGGTGATTATCGGGGTTTCATGAACTCCATACTCGGCATTGTTATCACGATTGTTTGCGTCTTTGGCGGCTACCTTTGGGCCGGCGGTAAGATGGATATTATTCTTCATTCGCTTCCTTATGAATCCTTGATGATTGTTGGGGCTGCCTTGGGTGCTTTCGTATGCGGTAACGACATGCACACCATCAAAAGCACCGGCAAAGATATTGTCGCCTGCTTTAAAGGGCCAAAGTGGAAGAAAGAAGATTACACAGATCTCCTTTGTTTGATGCACGAATTGGTCCGTATTTCTCGCGAGAGCCCTGTCGAGGTTGAAGCGCATATTGAAAACCCTGCTGAATCTTCTCTTTTTCAAAAATATCCACGTATTCTTGAGTCAGGTCACTTCGTTGAGCTGATATGCGACACCATCCGCTCTATGTTGATGAACTTTGACGATGTCTATCAGGTCGAAGAATTGTTGGATAAGCAACTTGATAGTATGAAAGAAGAGTCCCTTCACGGTTCTCATGCCCTACAGAATATTGCGGATGCTTTACCTGCTCTTGGTATTGTCGCCGCCGTTTTGGGCGTGATTAAAACAATGGCCTCTATCGACAAACCACCAGAGATTTTGGGCGGCATGATTGGGGGTGCTTTGGTCGGAACCTTCCTCGGTGTTTTCCTCGCCTACGGTTTTGTTGGTCCTATGGCGAGTAAAGTCAAAGCCACCCGCGAACAGGAACATTATTTCTATGCCCTTATTCGTGAAGTTTTGGTCTCAAGCCTGCACAAGAATGAAACGCAAATTTGTATCGAAGTCGCCCGTCGTAGCGCACCAGATCATCAACGACCAAGCTTTGCGGATATGGAGCAGGCTCTCAAAGATTTAAAGAGTGTTGCTGCATGAGCATAAGCTGTAGTCACTCAAAGTTTAAGATGGGCTTTATGCGCCCTGTGACGGCGAAGCTAACCTTACGATTAGCCTTTTTAGCGTCGAGTTGCTTTTTCCCAATCACTGTTACGGCGCAGCCCGCAGAAGAAACTCCAAATATTGTAAATGAAAATGGTCTTTCAGATGCAGCTGAATCACTATCAAAAATACTGGCAGATGCAAAAAAACAAGGGCTTGTTCAGGCAAAAAAGACGACTGTAGCTGAAACTCCCTTATCGCAGAGTCCTGCAAAAACAATTAACTGTGACATCGCCGAAATTTTGAAGTTCAAAGCGTTACAACCTATTGAGCTTTACGAAGATTTGACCCTTGCAAAATCTGTGAAAGACGAAATGAATGATGTTTATGGTGCGTTGCATTTAGCACGCGTTCAACTCAGCTTGGGTTTAAACACAGAGGCGAATGCAAATCTTTCATCCTACGAAGGTGTTGAAGTTGACTTATTAACACGTGCGGCTGGGTTATTAAACAAGTCGCATTACGATGTAGAGACGCCTATAATTGACAGTTACGCGCATTGTAACTCGCATATTAAAATATGGGCGATGATAGAGAATCCAGAGCGATTACAAGAGTCCGTTACAGGATCACAAAGACGTGAAATTGTAAACAGCATTTCGGAATTCCCAAAGTTTCTACGAGAAAGTCTTTCAGTAAATTTAGGGATAAAAGCGGCTGAAAATGGGGACGTTAATTTAGCGCGCGCTTTGTGGGAAAAGCTGGATACAGAGGCAAGAGAAAATGGGGCCCGTCTACCAGATGAGAAGACAGAAAAGCATGACTATCTGTATCTCAATGGTTTGTTAAACAAGGATAGCGATCCAGATTTTTATATCTCCGTTTTAAATTATTTATCAGAACGAGAGGGCGAATTTCGCCTCACCGCTTTGACGCAACTTTCTAAAGAGAACCGGTCTTCAACGGCTAAAATTAACACAAGCCTTGAGGATGACTTAGTCGAAGTTAGTCAAAATTTCTCTAGCGGTTCCGAGAGCCAATTAGCCGCGTTCGAACTTGTAAAAAATCGTATCCATGTAGGGCGTGCAATTGATGCTGTTGTCGCTACTAGGAAATATTTTAATCCGTCTGATGCGGAATTTCGTCAAAGCGTTTTACAGATTACCGACCTTGTTCAATCGCGTTTACAGAGTGAAAATAATCTCAAACGAATTACAGGTCTAAACGACTATCTCTTCGATACAAAGTTCTACGAAGAGGCGGGGGACACGGATAGTCTAAAAACCAATGCTTTGAGCGCCGCTCTATTAGCAGGCTTGCCAGAGCTGCATGAACAAATCTTTCTATCAAAAGACAATATATCTGAAGCCGCGAAGCCGCTACTTGAGCAGGCTGAGTTTTTCTCAAATTTAAAAGCAGGCAATCAAGAGGGTATGGTAGAGCGTGTTCGCAGTGTCAGCTTGTCCAACCAGAACGCGAAGCAAACTGCACATCAAGCACTGGGTAATAATGATGTGAACCTAGCCCGTTCAATGGCGGCTAAGCTATCAGAAGGTGAAGAGCGCGCAGAAATTATCCAAAATATTGCATGGATAGAAGGTCGATGGGCGGACACAACCAAGAGCAATGAAACGATTATTGATGTCCTAACAGCAGACACACCTGCTCCGGTTACTCTTACCGATCTGCAGTGGATTAAAAAACTCCCGGCAAAACTCAGTGATATCGAAACCACCCTTCAAAAAACGCAGGACTATCTGAAAAATGGATAATGCGAATTATATCTCTTTGTCTCGTCAATCTGGATTGATGAAAGAACTTAGCACGATTGCCAATAATATGGCGAATGCTGATACGGTTGGATATAAACGCGAAGGCGCTGTTTTTTCCGAATTCATCGCTGCTGCGGGTGCGACTGGTGAGGCGACTTCTCCCAGACATAGTCTTTCAATGGGGCGTTTAGCAGCACATGCGAGTAATTTTGATACGGGCAGTATGCGTATGACCGGCGGCTCTTTAGATATGGCCGTTGAAGGCGATGGTTTTTTCCTCGTCGATGTCGATGGACAAACGCAATTAACGCGCGCGGGTAATTTCATGACGGATGAAACTGGACGACTAATTACCGTCGATGGAAATGCTGTATTAGATGCGGCCGAGGGCGAGATACAAATCCCCATTGAAGCGGGTGAAGTTTCTATAGCTAATGATGGGACAATAAGCGCGAATGGCGCTGAACTAGGCCGCATTGGTGTTGTTACGGCTGACCCCACGACATTGTCCCGCCAAGGCAATAATAATTGGATTGCAGAAAACGGCTTTGAACCTCTTGAAGAGGCGAAAGTTCTGCAAGGTTTTCTGGAAGACAGTAATGTCGAACCCGTATCCGAAATTGCTCGCATGATCGAAGTTCAGCGCTTTTACGATGCAGGACAAAAAATACTCGAAATGGAAGATAGCCGCATCAAGCAAGTCATTACGACCATTAGGCAAATTTCATAGTCGATAGACCATAAACCAAACGGAGGAAGTTCAGGATGAACGCTCTTAAAATCGCCGCAACAGGTATGGCCGCCCAGCAAACACGGGTGGACGTTATTTCTAACAATATCGCCAATATGAGCACGACCGCTTATCAACCGCGCGTCGCCGAATTCGCAGACTTGCTCTATCAACAGCACTTAACGCCAGGCTCTGTGACCTCTCAAACAGGAACAATTGTACCTGCAGGTATTCAGCTTGGTATGGGTGTACGTCCTTCGACAGTCTCAATTGAAGTTGTTCAAGGCGCTCTAAGCGCAACGGGTGGTGATCTTGACCTCGCCATTGAAGGCCGTGGATTTTTTGAGATTACTCTGCCAAGTGGAGAAGCTGCTTATACGCGCGACGGTAAATTTTATCGCGACTCTGAAGGTTTAGTCGTAAACTCAGATGGCTATGCGCTCGCAGATAATATCACGATCCCTAATGATGCCCGTCAGGTTTCAATCAGTTTAGACGGCGAAGTCACAGCATTCTTCGATAACGCGCCAGAAGGCCAACAAATCGGTGTAATCTCGATGACGGTTTTTTCGAACACCAAAGGCTTAGAAGCGATGGGCGGAAATTTGTTTAGAGAAACAGCCGCTTCGGGAAACCCGATTGTGTCTGACCCAGGCACTGAAGGTGTTGGTGTCATGCGGCAGGGATTTTTAGAAGAATCTGGTGTTGATGTTGTCAATGAGATTTCAGAACTTATCGAAGCGCAACGTGGGTATGAATTAAATTCGAAAATTATTTCAGCGGCTGACGAAATGTATGCTGCAACAACACGGATCCGATAAGATGAAACGGGTTACTTTAATCACAGGATTGACTTCGGTTGCCTTTCTATTTTCGCAGACAGCTTTGGCAAGCAGTGTTGTCGCGAACACGACACTGAAACGGGGCACGCAAATTTCGGTTTCAGATATTGAGATTAAGACCGATGACGCGCAGGAATATGAAGACCTGAAAGATAAATATGTTGGCATGGCAGTCATAAGGACGATTGCTACGGGAACTACTATTCGCGATCGCGATATCGCCGCGCCTATTCAAGTCCGCCGTAATAGTCGCGTCAAAATGATTTACAAAATCGGTCGTTTGGAAATCACAGCCACAGGTCGGGCTATGGCCCAAGGTCGCGAAGGGGACATAATTCCCGTCATGAATATGGAATCCCGTCAGTCCGTCGAAGGTCGCGTGACAGGCCAAGGCATAGTGGAGATGATGCCATGAGAAACACTTTAATTAAATCACTTGGGTTGCTTGCCTTTTCTTCTCTTATTCTCACGGGATGTAAGACGACAGGTGGTATGCCCAATGCAGAAGAGTTCAATGCTATAAAACCGAGCGTAAGCTACGCCCAGAATGGAATTCGTCAGAGCGTGCCGCTTGTTGACCGGACAGACGGTAAGCTAAACGCGCGGGAAACTTCGCTCTGGTCAAGCAGTCCGAAGTCACTTTTCGGGGATCGTCGTGCGAGTCATGCGGGTGACATTTTAACTGTACTGGTTGAAATAGATGATGAGGCCGAGATTAATAACTCTGTGACTCAAGACCGTCAAAACAGCGAAAACTTTGGTATGAATGCTTTTTTCGGGTTACCTGAAAAGTTAAATGGTATTCTTCCTGCTGGCGCATCAACATCGCCTGCCGTTGACATTAATCGAACCCGTAATATCGCGGGCGATGGTACTATTCGTCGCGGCGAAAAAATAACACTACGTCTTGCGGTTCAAGTCATTGATGTTTTGCCGAATGGATACTTACAACTCTCTGGCCAGCAAAAGATTATGGTCAATAATGAAATACGCCATTTGCAGGTTAGCGGTCTTATCCGTACGCAAGACATCTCGCGACAAAACGTCATTACTTATGACAAAATTGCGGACGCGAAAATATATTATGGCGGCAAAGGGCAAGTCACCGACGCCGTTAAGCCTCGTATTGGCAATAAAGTCATTCAAACTCTTTTACCGTTTTAAGCCCTTTCACCAGTTTAGGAAAACCTCATGATTAAATCAGTTTTGAAAACGGCTGTGCTTATGATCGCTGTTGTGGCTGGCGGTGTCGGCGCAAGTTTTTATAAAGATATGTCAGCGGGAGGTTCCGCCGAAGCGCATGATGATGGTCATTCAAAAGCGACGAAAAAGGACTCTCATAGCAAAGAGAAGCAATCAGACAAAAAAGACAGCCATGGAAAGTCTGATGGAGACGGTGACGTGCGTTATCAGAAATTCAAACGCCAATTTGTTATTCCGGTCATGGGCGAGAAGAAAATTAAAAGTCTCGTGATTATGAATTTCAATTTGGAACTAAACGGCGATGCGCCGTCCAATAGTTTCTCATTGGAGCCAAAGCTTAGAGACGCCTTTATGCGCGATCTCTTGGCGCTTTCAAATGAAGGTATTTTTAATGGAGATTTCACATCGCCTGAAACATTCGAAACAATTCGAGAGACATTACTTGGCTCATCACGCCGTATTCTAAATGAAGGCGTTAATGATGTTTTGATCTTAGACATCGCCAAGCGCGATGCCTAGTTTAGCTACCCGCATTTTGATTGAGTAGGCTTTGCTCAATCATACGTGCAATGCTTTCAAGCGTTTGATTGCCCTCGGCTTGTAATTCTAAATTAGAAAAGGTTGCAAGTTGCTCCACAAACTGGGTTGAATCTAATGGCGCGAGTGGGTCTTGGTTTCTAATCTGTGCTGTCAACAATGTCAGGAATGTATCAAATTCTTCACTTGCATCTGACCGCGCTTCTGAGGCGGCTGATGAAGAAGGTGTCTCAGTTGGGGTGACTTCATCTGTTGTCGTCCCATCCTCTGATAAGACATCTGCTTTACCGAGTTGATCCGTCAGGCCTTTGAGGGGTTCTGTTGGAATGGACTGAGATAAATAATCAGACGGTTTTTTTTGTGTCGTCAGGCCAACAAGATTTTGAATATTCATAATAAGTCCTATTATTTAAAGTCGGAGATCAAGGCGTAATTCGTCTTCATTTACGCGATAGAGCGGCGACCTATATGAGGTTTCAAGGGAGTCTTGTGCGGCCTCGGTATAGGACACGCCATAAGACTGGGCGTCCTCTGAATTTTCCGAAGAACCATCACTTGAGCTTTGTTGTTCAAAACTCAGGTCAACATTTGAGAACCCATTATCACTTAACATTTGTAAGAAGTCTTGGCTGCGTTCTTTAAGTATATTGAAGCTGTCAATATTATCCGCTTTGACAACCACATTGACGCGATTATCGGCATCGAACATGAAATCAATATAGACACGCCCCATCTCTGGTGGGTCGAGTTGAACCATAACCCCTTTGGGCGTCTCTTTGGCCGTTAATATGGCGTCAGACACTGTGGAAATAATAGCGCTTTGGACTGCAGGCGGAATGGTTGTTGTCACAGGTGTTGCATTAGTGACAGAAGTTGTGCCACTGAAAACAGTCGGTGCCGCAAGCTCTCCACCTAGGCCTATAATAGGTTGTCCGCCAGAGGTCTGTGCTGAATTCGGGAAGATGTTTGGTTGTGTGGTTTGATTACCTTCTTTGGGTAATTGAATATCCATATCTGCCAAGTCAATTGCGCCGTCTATATCAACGTCTGAGGCTTCAATTTCAACTTCACTCAAATCCGTTTCTTCAATGATGGGGTCCGTTGATAGGCCAGACCTCGCATTAGTTATGCCAGATAATGGAGGAAGAGTTTCAATAGTTTCTTTTATGATTGCTGTGGAAGAAGTCTGCGCCGCTTGCGTTTGCACTATATAAATATCACTTTCGGTCGCCTTAATCTCTGGCGTAATTTCTGACTCTATTACACTATCTGGATCTTCTGACTTTATGGTTTGTAACAGAGCTTGGCTCTCAAGCTCTTCGGGCAGGGGGATGTCTTCTACGTTCTCTGGCAGAGCATAAATTAAGTCTTCTATATTGAGCGCCGTCACATCTGTCCTGACTGGGGCTTCGGCCTTAATTGTCGATAAAACAGCTACGTCTTCGGAAGTATTCGTCTCGACCTCTTTAGAGTTGAGCTCTTCACCCACTCTTTCAAAGGGGTTTGTGCCTTCAGGGAATTTCCATATCCCGGACTCAATCGATGCCATGTCAGGATCAAGCTTGATGTCAGCTTCATTAGAGTTGGCCGCTTTATTCTCTGATGAGTCCTCAGAAGTTTTGTCAGCCTGGGTTGTAGTTGTCTGAGTTTTAGTCGTCTGGGTTTTATCAAATTGTTTGTTAAACTCGGACGCCGCATCTTGATGGTGCGCAGGGTCAGCCTCAGAGTCCGGCTTATACGCCCTCTGCGGTTTTGATATTGACGTTGTCGGTCCAGCCTGCGTGACAGGTTGGAGAAATGATGAATCCTTCATACACCAAATAATATGCATTATATATTAACCAACCATTTACGAGTTTACGATTAAACGTGGTTAAGGAGGTCTTTATGAGTGATTCATTGTTAGCATTGAATGTCATGAAGACGCGTTCGGATTTAAACACAGATTTAAAGACGGATAAGGCAAGTAATGAAAGGAATGACCCTAAGCTACGAGAAGCGGCTGAAGATTTTGAAGCGGCTTTCATCTCTCAAATGTTAAAATTCAGCGGATTAGGGGAAGCTCTAACAAAAGGTGGCGGCGAAGACGTCAGCGCTTTCACAGACTTCTATATTGATAATTACGCTGAAAAAATTGTTGAGAAGGGCGGCTTTGGCCTTGCTGATAAGTTTTACGACAAATTAGCAGCGAAACAGGGTGATGCATTGGAAAGAATTTTAGATGTCCGATCTTAAGTCCATCATTAACAAACTGCGCCACGTTGTACGTTCTGAAAATGAGCAACTGCGTCGAGGCATTTTCACGGCTTTGCAAGATACAGTTTCAGTGAAACAAGTTTTACTGACGGAGTTAGACAGTTTCGCTCAACGCTTGAGTCAGTCCAACCATAAGAGACTGCTCGCGCGCGAATTAAATGACTTGCAGCGCCTTTTGAAAGAAAATGATCGTCTTATGCGAAGCGCCATTAACAGTGTGAAGACGGCCTATAAACAAATCGCCTCAATTAGAAATACAGAGAAAAAGGTCGGGGCGTATAATCGCTTTGGCAAAACCGTTTACATACAGGACATACCAGGCCTGAAGACCAAACTGGTATAAAATAAGTGTTTAATTTGGAGAAGGATTCCAAACACAACACCTTTTGAAGAAGCAGGAAGCCTCGAAAAGGAAAAAGCCTATGTCTAGCGTACTCACCAATAAGGGAGCCATGATTGCTCTTGAGACACTTCGCGGGATTAATAAAAATCTAGCAGATGTTCAAAGCCAAATCTCTACGGGTAAGAAGATATCAACATCTACGGATAATGCTGCGATCTGGTCTATTGCGACAGTAATGGAATCTGATGTTAAATCATTCGAACAAATTACAGATAGTTTGAACCTCGGCTCTGCGACGGTGGGTGTTGCACAATCCGCCGCTAATCAAGTGACGAACCTCTTGCAAGATGCGAAAGCGTTGATTGTGGCCGCGAATGATGCCTCTGTGACAGACGAAGACAGACAAAAATACCAAACTGATATTAATGAGCTTCGGGGAACAATTAATAATATTGTTGATGCGGCCTCTTTTAATGGTCAGAACCTATTGAAAGGCACAGGGACTGTTCAAGTCTTGTCCTCGCTTAATCGTCAAGATGATGGGACTGTAACGGCTGGACGGATTAGTGTCGCGAGGCAAAATTTATCTGCTAATGCAGAAATCCCAAATGTCTCTGCCGCTACGGTTGCGGGAGGTGCTAGTGGTATTACTGCCGAAGGCGGTATTACGCTTGCGGCAAGTGTTGCTGATGCTGATACAGATACCACATTGACCATTAATGGTGGTGACGGTGCTGTTACAGCAGGGTCAACTTATAGCTTTACGGCGACAAGGACAGGCGGTGCCGCGACTGTTATTACTTACGAAGCTCAAGCGGGCGATGATTTAAATGATGTCGCGACGGGCCTTATCGCAAGTATTGCGTCTTCGACGGGTGCTACGGGCCTAACGGCAGTTGTGACGACGCCTGCGGATGATGCGGGCGGAGATCTAGTTCTCACAATTACAAACGGTAATGCAGACCCAGGTGGCGGCGGGAACCTTGATGTCGCTTTTTCTGCCATCTCAACGGACATCGCTGAGCAAGAAGCAGAGGCCGCTGGTGGATTAGCTGACTTATCTGAAATTGATATTACAACGGTTGATGGAGCAGAGGCTGCCTTATCAGGCATTGATGTGCTCTTGCAAACGGCCATTGATGCGACGGCTGAATTTGGTTCAAAAGTAAAACGTATTGATAACCAGAACGAATTCATCACGACATTGACGAATAGTTTGAAGACAGGCGTCGGCGCGATGACAGATGCGAACCTTGAAGAAGCGTCTGCTCGTTTGCAGTCATTACAAGTGCAACAGCAATTGGGAACACAGTCGTTGTCTATTGCGAACCAAGCGCCACAAGCCTTACTCTCTCTTTTCCAATAAGATGAATGAAACAACGCAAGCGCGAATTTAATTCGCGCTTATAGTTAGCAGAGAATTAATTTCAGCTCTGTGATCTAGAGTATTCTCAAGCAGGACTGAAAACCAAATAAAATACGGTCAATTTACCAATCATTATCAATTGGTGTGTATTCATAAAAACAACTCAGGAGAGTTAGCTGTTCTAATCAATCAAAAAGGAGATGACAGCGTCAAGGATGACTTAGGGGTCCCGAAAGGGACAAAACGGGAAATATCCCAAAACTAAAAACCCATTTGGGTGAAAAGGAAAAACCTATGTCTAGCGTTATTACTAACAAGGGTGCAATGGTTGCACTTGAAACACTTCGCGGTATCAACAAAAATTTGAGCGATGTTCAAAGCCAAATTTCGACGGGTAAAAAAATCTCAACATCTACAGATAATGCCGCTATCTGGTCCATTGCGACAGTAATGGAATCTGATGTTAAATCATTTGATCAAGTTTCTGACAGCTTGAACCTCGGTTCTGCGACTGTTGGTGTGGCACGTTCTGCCTCTGATCAAGTAACAGGTCTTCTTCAAGAAGCAAAGTCATTGATCGTTGCGGCGAATGATCCATCTGTATCAGATACTGATCGTGCAAAATATCAAACTGATATTACTGAACTCACAGGCACAATCGGCTCTATCGTTGATGCCGCTTCTTTCAATGGCCAAAACCTTCTTAAGGGTGCCGGTAATATCGAAGTGCTATCTTCATTGAACCGTCAAGATGATGGTACAGTTTCTGCGGGTCGTATTGCTGTTGGCCGTAATGATCTTTCAACAGCCGCTGCAGACCTTGCATCAGTTGCTGCATCTGCGGCTACAGGTGCAACATTGTCAGGCCCGACTGCGGTAGAAAATAGTGGTACTGCCCCCACAATCACGATTGCGGCGGGCACAACAACTGAGGATGCAACGGTTTATTCCCTAGACGTTGGCGGCACTGCAGTATCTTATACAGCCGCTGCTGGTCTTGACGAAGATGCAATTGCAGCAGGTCTTTCTGAAGCGATTAACACAGCCCTTGATGATGATAGCTCAGCGATTGCAGACACATTGACTGCGTCTGTATCTGGTAATGTGGTTACATTAACTAACACGGCAGTTGCAGCATCTAATGCAAATGACGTGACAATTGGTGCTATCACGACAGAAGCCGGTACAGTCGCAGGTGGCTTAAATGGCCTTGCTGCTCTTGATGTTTCAACATCAGAAGGTGCAACTGCCGCTTTGACAGCGATTGATGGTCTTCTTCAGACAGCGATTGATGCGACGGCCGAATTCGGTTCAAAGCAAAAGCGTATTGATAACCAGAACGAGTTTATCAGCACACTTTCAGACAGCTTGAAAACAGGCATTGGCGCCATGACGGATGCTAACCTCGAAGAAGCGTCTGCACGTTTGCAGTCACTACAGGTACAACAGCAGCTCGGTGTTCAGGCGTTATCTATCGCCAACCAAGCACCACAGTCACTCTTGTCACTGTTTAGATAAAATACGGTTCCCAAAGCCGTTCGGAGCGGGTTCGCCCGCTCCGATACAACGCATAAAAAGACTTATTAGGACGATAAGAAGATGGATCAAAGACAACAAGCGCTCCGCAGTTACGGTAAAGTTAAACAAGAAACTGCGTCTGATAAGCATATAGAGCTACAATTGTTCACTTCCATCACGGCCCGCCTTCGCGCACAAGCCAATAAGAATTCCACACAATTAAACTCCGTTATGGCGCAAGCCCTCATTGATAATGCCAAGCTCTGGAACATTTTGTTCTGCGACCTTGTTAGTCAAGAAAATCAACTCCCACTTGATCTTAAAAAGAACCTCATCTCACTCGCCGAGTTTACACAAGAGCATACGCAACGTGTGTTTCGCGGTGAAGCTGGGATGGGGATTCTTATTGAAGTGAATGACTCAATTATTGTTGGTTTAAAGACCGCGCTAATGGCGCAGAAAAACAATATGCAAAATCAAATGCCAACTACATCAATACAAGAGGTCGCCTAATGTCTGGACTCGTCATCAGCCTTAAACCCAATGAACGTTTTTTGGTAAACGGTGCGCTTTTATTAAACGGTGATAAGCGCTCACAAATTTGTATTCCAAATGATGACGTTTTCGTCCTACGTGTCAGCGATGCGCTTCACCCAGATGAAGTCGATACACCCGTAAAGCGTGTTTATTATGCTGTTCAAATAATCTTGTCAGGGGATGGGAATGCCGATGCACTCGGCGGAGACGTGAAGTCTGGTCTTGATGCATTGCAGGCCGTGTTCGATGGCACACCTATGAGCCCGACATTAGAAAAAGCGCAAAAGGCATTTGAAAAAGGTCGTTATTATTCTGTGCTTTATACATTGAAATCATTGTTTGATATTGAGGCTGGGCTTTTGGATAAGACCAAACCTATTGTAAAGCTTGCGTCTAATGATGTGGATATCAAAATGGCACATTCTGCCTAGCTTCTCATGACATTCGCGCCTGTCATACCCAGCTCTGGCCTTACAGGTTGGAGTTTTCTGCAAAGAACCCTCGACAGGCAAGAAGACCTTTTTGGTAAATCGCCAGAGATCAAACGTGATATAGATTATTTTAAAGAAAATATTGGCAATATCAAAACTCTCGATGATTTTATGGGGGACCGCCGTATTCAAAAAGTTGCATTAGGGGCTTTTGGTCTCGGTGAAGAAATTGATAAAGGCGCCTTTGTTCGTAAAATTTTAGAAGAAGGTATTCGTTCTGCTGCACCGGGTGAAGCTGCGAGTTTTGCGGTTCGCCTAAACAATCCTGATTATCTCGCCTTGGCGGAGAGGTTTAACTTTGACAGCGGCGAGCTTCGAATTTCAACGGTTGTTGCTAATGACCTCGCTGATAAATATGAACGTCAAGCCTTTGAGATTGAGGTTGGTGATGTTGATCAAAATATGCGGCTATCTCTAAATTTTGAACGCCGTATTGATGAATATACAGGTCAAGGGTCAACAGAAAATGGGGGCTGGTTTCGCCTAATGGGGTCTGTACCCATGCGAACCGTTATTGAAGGGGCCTTTAATTTGCCGTCTGAATTTTCGGCTTTGGATGTCGATCGCCAGGTCGAAATTTTAAAAGATAAAGCGTTCCAAAAGTTTGGAGAAAAATCAATTGAGGTGTTCGCTGATCCTGCCAATGTTGAATCGCTGGTGAAAGACTATCTGTTACGTCAAGAAATTGATGCAGGACCCTCAAGTTCTACGCCTGGATTTGCCGCGCTCACAATTCTTGGTGGCGGCTCAGGCGTCGGGTCTAGTAGTATTTTGAATATACTGCTTTCTAATAGTTAAGCGCTTTCTTCAATCTCTTCGGGTTGAAGTATTCCACTTAATTTGACGAAACTCTCTTCAATGCCGCCACCGTCATTCGCGCCAATGAAATTATCTAGGTCTGGGTAGTATTTAATAGCGGCATCCAATTTCGGATCGCTACCGGGAACATATAAACCTGCTTGGATAATGGCTTCAGCTTCTTCAAACCGCATAATATGTTCACGCCCTTGGCGAAGAAGTTGGTTTTCATCTTCAGTCGCCGCTTCGGGTAGCGAGCGCGATACACTGCGACGAATATCAATGGCGGGGAAACGCCCGCGCTCTGCAATTTGACGGGTGAGAATAATATGCCCGTCTAAAATACCGCGTACCATATCGGCAATAGGCTCTTCCATATCAGACCCTGCAACGAGAACACTAAAGACAGCCGTGATATCGCCTTTATCATCAAGCCCTGGGCCAGAGCGTTCACAAAGAGCGGCGAGGGATCGGAAAGTTGAGGGCGGGAAGGCTTTCAAAGCGGGAACTTCCCCTGCGCTCAAAGCGACATCGCGGTGTGACTCGGCATAGCGCGTAAGGGAGTCGAATAAACATAAGACTTGTTGGCCTTCATCGCGGAAATACTCTGCCGTCGCCATGGCGAGTTGGGCTGTGCGGAGTTTAATCGCTGAGGGCATATCCGATGTCGCCGCAAAGACGATTGTCTTGGCCATACCTTCTGGCCCTAAAGTTTTTTCTACGAAATGACGAACTTCACGGCCACGTTCCCCGATTAAAGCAATGATGGTAATATCGGCATCTGTGTGGCGAGCGATATTCCCCAGAAGCGTTGACTTTCCCACGCCTGAACCCGCAAATAATCCGACGCGTTGTCCACGAC